>JAVBUQ010000060.1:0-22054 GCA_031555185.1 Coriobacteriales bacterium | reverse complement strand
CCTCGGTATCCGCGGATGCGCTTTATACTGTTACCTACTCCCCTTCAACTGGAGTGCCGTACAAAGTCATCCATCACTTTGAGAAAATCGACCTGTCGGGCTATGAAAACGAGGTTGCAGAAACCTTTTATGGCACGAATGGCAGTACGGTTGTAGCCCAGGCAAACCAATATCCTGGGTTTAGTGCGCTCTCTGGAGAGAGGAATGGTGTAATCTCCTCAGACGGGAGTCTTGAGATCAATATCTATTACACCAGAAACTCTGTAGCCCTGTACTTTAACTCTGCAGGGGGATCTTACCTTGAGCCACTGCAGGGACGTTATGGAGAAGCAGTGGACTACTCCTCCTACGAAGACCCTAAGCGCGAGGGCTTTGATTTCGTAGCATGGGACAAAACACTTCCGGTTACGTTCGCGGCCATTGATTCCAGTGTTACCGCTCAATGGTATGAGCATCCTGAAGCCGCGGTTACCGTAGTCCACTGGATCGAGGATATCGACAACGGTGGTTACGCTATCGCCTCTATTGACACGTCAAAAGTCTTTGCGTCAGGATCCCAGCCAGACTTTACCGGGTTTTATCCTGCTTATTCAAGTGGAGAAGGGTATATCGGTTTTCCCTGGAATGTGGGTGTTACTACTCCAGAGCTCTTTAATAAGTACTACCCAAGAAATGTTGCCAAGACCTACGAGGCAAACAGGGATCTTACCGTAAGAAGCGACGGCACCACAACCTATAACATCTACTACGATCTGGCTACTATCACCTATTCGTTCTGGTTTCCGGGCACAACCAATAACCCTACCGCGGATATGGTCTATGACGGTAGTGATGTCTATTTGAATATCGGCGGACAGTCTTACCCAAGTGGCGAGTATCGGTTCTCCGGAAAATATTCATCCGATTTTTCAACATTCTGGCCTCTCCAGAGTCAGCTCGCCTGTTACTCCGGCAAGACAGTTGCCGACCTCAAACCAAAAGCCTGGCGCATTGGCAGCTCAACCTTTCAATACAACACTGCCACGCCAATCGATGGCATTGCGGCCCGTTGGCTGGAGACAGGTGGTATAGGTGCTGACATGGAAATCCAGATGAAACTCTGCGTCTACCCCCCCAACTCTACCATGGCAACCATCACCATAGAGGACTACCATCAGAATATAAATGCAGGTACCAATAAGGATACGGACTATACCTTAGCCTCTAGTGCTACGACTACTTCCATAGCAGGCTATACCAAGGCAACCTCACCCGACCTGGGATTTACTTCTGTGGAGGCAGTTGGCCCAAGTGTCATAACAGACAAGGGTTACCCTCAATGTGGCTATATAGACGGCGCGGTGTATAAGGTCTATCACAACCGGGGCAAGTACTCAGTAGTCTTTAACAGCAACGGTGCAACCGTAAACAGGATTGACAACATCTGGTACGAGGATTTGTTGTCAAATTATGAGGACCACGACTTTGTCCCTGCTCCCTCCGCTACTAACAGTGACTACGTTTTTGCAGGCTGGTACTCCTCCCCCTTCTTTGAGGAGTCCAGAAAAGTAGATCTCTCGACCCTGAAGATGCCCGCAAGCGAACTGATCCTCTATGCCAAGTGGGTCGCGCCCAAATATCAGGTCACGTTTGACCTCGTTGGTGGGCAGGGCAAAAATGACGCACAAAACATCATATCGGGTGGCTATATAGCCCCCTATGAAGAACCCACCAGAGCAGGTTATATCTTTGCAGGATGGAAAGAACGTGGTAAGAATGTCGTCTTCAGGCTTAATAACCCTGTGGTGCGCAACCTTGACCTCGTTGCAAGTTGGATTCCCTCCCAAACAGGTGCATACACCGTGTATTACCGTGAACAGGGTACAAGCAAAAATCTTGCAAGCCCCGTTACGATAAACGGCGTGGCTATAAGCTCGTCTCAAACCGCCCAGGCAAAAGTGATCAATGGGTATATTCCCGACTCGCTCAGTAAGAGTATCATCATCAACAGTCAGAGCAACACCTTGATCTTCTACTACAAACCCTTTGTCTCCGGCTCTTATCAGGTACGATATGAGACGCTTGGCGGGCTACCGCTCCTGCCTTCGGTAACCAAGGTCACCAACAGTTCATATGTCACTGAGAACCATGTGCCTGTCACAGGGTATTACCCTGTCTCAGCACAGCTCTCGTTGCAGATGTCTCAAAACTCCGCACAAAACGTGATCATATTCAGATACATCCCTTACGCGCACTCCCTCTACACCGTCAACCATTTTCAACAGCAGACCGACTGGAGTTATCAGCTGATAAGCAGCGAACAGCTCACGGCAGAGACCAATCGTTTCATTACCGTCGCCCCGAGGCCGTTTCAAGGGTTTACCTACAACAGGGCTATCAGCAACCCCTCCGGTACGGTGTATTCTGACGGAAGCCTCGTGCTTAATCTCTATTACGATCGTTTTGCGTATGCCATTGATTTTGTGGCAGCCGAAGGCGGCAGTCTCACCGGCGTGACAACCTACCCCGGTATACTCAGTGGAACGCCTTTTAGTGACGCGGTGAGTGTGCCCACTCCCGTTCCTGATGAAGGCTATTCCTTTACTGGATGGACACCGGAGCTTCCCGCTGCCTCCTCATTGGTGACTTCCAATGCTACCTATACCGCACATTTTGAGAAGACGGGTACCACCCCACCCCCTCCAGGTACGACAACAGGCTCTGATCCCAATCCAACTCCGGGCGGCGGCGGAGACGAAGGAGGCAACTCCCTTTTAGACGCCCTTGACCAACTCTTCTCCGGAAGGGTGCCTCTGGCCTCTATGGATGGGTCGCACTGGAGCCTCGTAAATCTGATTCTCTCGATAGTCTGCATCATTGCTTCCTTTGTGCTCTTTGTAAGGAGCTTGGGCAGGCTTAAGAGAAATGAGGAAGAAGGCGACGAGCAAAACTCAGGTACTGCAGCCACAACCTCGCAAAGCACGCCCAGCCACATGAAGGAAGACAAGCACACCAAGCGACGCTTGAATCTCTTCCGTGTCATAACCATGCTCCTGGGCATTGTTCCTGTCATTTTGTTTGTCATACTTGAAGACATGACCAAACCGATGGCGCTCATCGACCTCTATACCATTGCATTTGTCATCATATTCCTGGTATTTGTGGCACTGATCGTAGTGCAGATGCTGCGTAATCGTCAAAGGAATAAGGACAAGGCTGACGCAGGCCAAAAGGAGGCAGAAGTGCCCTTAACCAGCTCAAAGCGGCAGCCTCTGGCAAACACCCCCTAACCTCTACCACACAGGGCCTTCTCCCTTTCTGGCCTGTTAATGAAAGACAGAGCCTCCACCTTGAGTGGAGGCTCTGTTGCGTGGTACGGCTGGCATGGGCAATAACGTGGTGGTGAATGTCCGCTGTGGGTTTGGCTGGCTGGTTATGTCGTGTGCTCAGAACTGTCGTCCGACTCATCAACAGACACTTCGCCTTGTTCCAGTAAAGTTGAGCTTTCCGAACTGGGGAGCTCCTGAACCTTATTAAGCTTACGATTGATGGTGCGTGTCTTGGAGCTCACCTTTTCCATCTCCTTTCCAGCCTGTTCGATCTTCTTCTGGACGTTTTCCAGCAAACCCTCGTAACGTCCAAACTCGGTCTTGACCGCACCCAGAAGTTTCCAGACCTCAGAAGAGCGCTTCTCAATAGCAAGGGTCCTGAAACCCATCTGTAAGCTTGAGAGAAAAGCCACAAGGTTGGTTGGCCCAACAACTGTCACATGATACGAGCGCTGTAGCTCCTCAAAAAGGCCCGGCGTACGTAATACCTCAGCATATAACCCTTCAGTAGGCACAAACATGATGGCAAAGTCCGTGGTAACGGGAGGGTTAATATACTTGTCGCGAATGCTGCGGGCAAAGGTCTTGATAGAACGGGTCAGGCGGGAAGAGATAACACTCGCCAACTCATCGCCTTCACCATCATAGGCAGCCAGAAGGCGTTCGTAATCTTCTATAGGAAACTTGGAGTCAACAGGCAAGAGCAGATCAGGTTCTTCAGAGGACTTTGAAGGGATCTTAATGGCAAATTCAACTCGTTCCTGTGTGCGCAGGCGTACAGCGGCGTTGGCTATGAACTGATCTGGAGACAGCACCTGATCAAGAATGGCGCAGAGCTGATACTCACCCAGATTCCCTCGTGTCTTGACGCCTGAAAGTACTTTGCGTAGATCGTCTACGCCGCCGGCAAGTTTCTGCATCTCTCCCAGGCCGCGATGCACTTGCTCCAGGCGTTCACTGATAAGGGTGAATGATTCAGCAAAACGCTTCTCTACGGTCTCGGTGAGCTTTTCGTCTACCGTGAGGCGCATTTGCTCGAGCTTTTTCTCATTGCCTTCCTGCAGAAGCGTCAGACGCTTTTCGACGACTTCTCTGTTCTCAGTGAGCTGACGACTCACGCTTTCTTCAAAGCGCGCTAAGGAGTTGGCCTGTTCTTCTCGGCTTTCACGCAAGAGGCGGGCAGTCATCTCAAGTTCAGCGTTGCGCGTCTCAAGTGCCCGCTGCTCAGCTTCCGCTGTGGCAGTATCCTTGTTTCCCACTTCTTTACGCAAGGCTCTTTGCTGTACTAATACTACTATGAGCAGTACGATGGCTGCAGCGGTTACTGCAAGGACACCCAAAGCAATAATTGTGAAGGATAGTTCCATGAATACTCCTGTCTGGAAGGATTCTTCCATTATACTGGTAGCGGCACTCGTGGTGTTGCACTACGGGTCGCGTATCAAAAACGATTGAGAGGGAAGCACACATGCCATCAACAGTATTACTGGGTGCCCAGTGGGGAGACGAAGGCAAGGGAAAGATCACCGATCTCATAGCAGCAGATTATGACTATGTAGTGCGATATCAAGGCGGTAATAACGCCGGGCATACGGTCATAGCCGATGGGCATGAATTGGCGCTCCATCTTATTCCTTCAGGCGTCATGTATCCCGGCGTCACACCGGTCATCGCCAACGGATGTGTTGTTGATCCTAAGGTGCTTATCGAGGAAATGGACATACTCGAGGCCCAGGGGCTTTCGGTTGCAAACCTGCTCATTTCTACTAATGCGCACCTCATCATGCCTTATCATCTGGATCTGGACGGCGCGGCAGAGCACCGTCTGGGAACCAACGAGATAGGCACAACCCGGCGTGGCATTGGGCCAGCCTATCAAGACAAGGCTGCACGGAGCGGCCTCAGAGTCCAGGACCTGCTTGATGAACGGATATTTACTCTCAAAGTAGAGGAGGCGCTCAAAGAGAAAAACGAGATCCTCTCTAAGATATACAACATGCCTACGTACACAACCGAGCAGATCTGCGATCTGTACGCTGAGTATGCCAAACGCCTGAGGCCTCACATAGCAGACACTCGTGCGCTTCTCTGCAGAGAGCTGAATGCAGGCAAACGCGTGCTCTTTGAAGGCGCACAGGGAACCTTGCTGGACGTTGACCATGGTACCTATCCCTTTGTTACAAGTTCGTCTTGTACAGCAGGGGGTGCAGTTACCGGCTCAGGTGTGGGGCCAAAGGCCATAGACAAAGTGTTGGGCATAATAAAGGCGTATATTACGCGTGTGGGCTCAGGGCCCTTCCCCACAGAACTTGCCTTGGATGACGAGGCAGGAGGCATTCTTTCCCATATTGGCGGAGAAGTGGGAGTGACCACCGGACGTGCCCGCCGATGTGGTTGGTATGATGCGGTCATCGCTCGTTATGCTGTTGAGGTCAACGGACTTACCGACCTCTGCGTTACCAAACTGGATGTACTCAGCGCGCTTGACACCATCAAGGTTTGTGTAGCGTATGAATGGCAGGGAGAGCGATATACAACACTTCCCAGCGTACAGAGTATCGTCCATCATCCGGAGCCTGTTTACGAAGAGCTTCCCGGTTGGAAGACGGACATAACCCATTGCAGGGCCTTTGAAGAGTTACCTGATGAGGCGCGTGCCTATATTGAACGACTTGAGGAGCTGGCTGAGGTATCAGTAAGCATGATAGCCGTGGGCCCAGACCGCGAGCAGACCATCATGCGAGGCTGGGAGAGCTGACGTTTTATTAAAGACTCTCCTCATCCTCGGCCTTCCAGTTTTTTGCGTGGGCCACAAAGGCTGCGGAGATAATGCCCGTGGGAATGGCGATCATCCCTATGCCCAGCAAAGCAATGATGCAACCAAGGAATTGCCCCCAGAGAGTTACGGGATAGATATCTCCATAACCGATGGTGGTTATAGTTTGCATAGCCCACCAGAACCCGGAGAAAGCATGCTCAAACACTTCAGGCTGTACGGCGTGTTCTGCGTTGTACATGAGGATAGAAGCAACCAGCAAAAGAAGTAAAACCAGGAGAAGCGTGGCAACAAGTTGCTTTATGCAGGTCTTAAGCACAGCGCCTACTACTTTTAACGCCTGCGCGTAGAAGCCTATTCTGAGGAGGCGCATGATACGGAGCACCCTGAAAACTCCAAGGAAGCGAACGTCAAAGGGAAAGACCAAAAAGAGCCAGAAGGGTAGAATCGCGAGCAGGTCGATGATCGAGGGCACCGAGAAGAAATAGCGCAAACGCGCTTTGCCGGAAGGTTTGATCTTTGGCCTTGACAGGGGAGAGGTCCAAAGACGCAGGAGGTACTCGATAGTAAACACAATGGATATTACAGCTTGGATGATAAGGTTAACAAAGAGAAACTCATGGGAAATGCTGAAGGTATTGACGACTATAATAGCCACACTGAGCAGAATCAGTATGCTCATCGCGCCATTAAAGAGACGGCTCGGTAGCGTTCCGCTTCGAGGAGAGACTACGGAGTAAACCCGTGTTTGCAGATTGGTTGCTTTATGTGCAGAGGAATCTGTCATAGGGCTATAATGATACTCTAACTGCTCTGTTGGTACAGTGTTGTCTGGTAGTTTAGTGGCAAATTGAGCACTGGTATTGAAGAATACATGTGGGGACATGATGAGCCAAGAACAAGCACCGGCAAAAAAAGAGAGATCAAAGCAAGGGGTCATGATACTCACGGTTGTCCTGGCTCTTTTGCTTGGTGGCGTGAGTGCGGTAGTGGTGTGGCTTTTTGTATTTGCCATGAATCTTTCTTATGAGTATATCTGGGTCAAACTTCCTGCTGCATTAGCTCTGCCCTTTTTACCCCTACTCATCTGTGGTGCAGGTGGGCTGATCATCGGAATATGGGAAAAATTCGTCTGGCCTCCCGCGCTGTTGCTGGAGCAGTCGGTGGCGGTAATCGCCAAACAAAAAAGATTCCCGTATAAGGGAATGTGGAAGACAATAATAAGCTCTTTTCTGCCTCTTGCTTTTGGAGGTTCAATTGGCCCGGAGGCAGGGCTTGTCAATATAATTGCCGGCCTCTGCACCTGGGTAGGCGACAAGCTCAAGAGGGTGGGGGTGGCGTCTTCAGCGTTAGCAGAGGCAGGCCTCGCGGCAACTATGACAGCCGTATTTGGTGCGCCTGTTGCCGGCTTTATCGCACCACTGGAAGCCAGGTTTGAGGTTGAGAAGAAAAAAGAAGAAGCAGAAGAAGCGTATCTCAAGGCTACCTTAACAGGCACAAACCAGCCGGGTGCGTCAGACGTTGAACCGAACGAGGCACGTACAACAGCAAACAACGCCAGTTTCACGACAAATGATGCCACCAGCACCAGTGTAAACACCAGCACCAGTGTAAACACCAGCACCTCTACAAATGACGCTACCGATGTTAACAGTGTCAGCATCATAGAGGCTCCCTCAACTGCCAGTATTGCAGCAGATGCCCTTCCAAAAAGGAGTAAGCTGCTCTTTTATTTAGCTGCAATTGCAGGTGGCTTGGGTGTCATGCTTACCCTGAATTATTATCTGGGAGGAGGCCTCGGTCTCCCCCGTTTTGAGCAGGCAACATGGGCTCCAGGAGAGATACTCATTGCCATTCCACTGGCTCTGATTGGGGTGGCGGGCGGATATCTCTTTCATATAGCCAACCTGTTCACTGGAAAGCTTGCAATGCGGTTGGACAAATACATCATCGTCCGAACACTCCTTGGCGGTTTGGTCCTCGGGCTCATCGGAAGTTTTTTGCCGTATACGATGTTCTCCGGCGAGGAACAGATGAGTGAGTTGATGCAGGGCTTTACCACTATGAGTGCATTGGTACTAATTGGGACCGGTTTTGTCAAACTCTGCATGACTCCCTTTTGTGTAAACATGGGCTGGAAGGGCGGGAATATCTTTCCTGTGATCTTTTGCGGCGTAAGCCTGGGATACGGAATCTCGCTTCTCACAGGTCTGGATCCAACGTTTTGTATTACGGTATTGGCAAGTTCGCTCACCGCTGCGGTCTTACGAAAGCCGGTGCTTTCTATAGCAGTGCTGCTACTGTGCTTTCCGGTCGCTAATATTATCTTTATGGCTATTGCTGCCTTTGTCGGTGGAGTAATTCCTTTGCCTCAAGTTCTACAGACACAGGCCGAAAAAATGGAAGAACTACAAAAAGAGAAAAAGAGAGAGCTAAAAGAAGAGACGAAGAAAAAGGAGAAGGAGCTTAAGAAAGAAAAAGAGCTCAAAAAGAGAGAAGCAGAGAAAAGAAACTAAAAAAGCCTTTTTAATGGCGCACGAAAAGACGCACGAATAGGTGCACGAAACTCTCCTCCTGCAAGCCTTCTTATGGACGAAGAAACAGGACTTTAGGAAACCTTCACAAAAAAACCACAAATCTACGCGTAAGCTTTGTTGTTTTGGGCTTGCGACCAGCGCTTCAGTATGTCATTCTATTGGGACACGTTAGGTTGGGGCTCGTATACAGCCACGGAAAGGATACGGTTATCATGACAGAAACAGTACAGAAGCATAAGCAACATTTTTCAGGGAGTCGCGTGATGGCGATTATTGCCGGCATTTTGCTTGTGCTCATGGGCATACTCTTCTTCTTTTTTCCTCTTGGAGCGATGCTCTTTGCAGACATTTTTCTCACTATCGGTCTGCTGATCTATGGTATCTATCTCATTATCACCTTTATCATGACCCCGTCGGGATTCCGCGACGGCTGGCATTTGGCCTCAGGTATCATCCTGGTTATCTGTGCCATTGTGATATTGGCCTCTAATGCATCCAGCATCATCGTGTCCTTTGCAATTATCCTGGGCATAGTGGCACTGATGATCGGTATCAATCAGATTGTTGGCTACTCTTCCCTTAAGGGACTGTCTGGTGCCGGTTTTGTTTTGGCCTCAGGTATCATCAACGTGATCCTGGCCCTGTTTTTGCTCTTTGCGCCTTTTGTTGCTACCGCAGCGGTCGCATACATCCAAGGCATCTATCTCTGTGTTGCCGGCGTAGCCCTGGTAATCGAGGGATTTGCCAAGCGTCCTCTTCCCCTCGACTAACAGCAGGATAACCCAGCTACAAAGACTGCGCTGCGGCGTCTGACGGAGAGTCCGCCAGACGCCGTTGCTTTATGCTCCCGATCAGAGGGAAGGGCTGTGCGTCAAAAAGGCGTAGACCATTCAACCACACTACCCCGCGATATCTCCAGCAAACGAGAGGCGCAGGAAGTCCTGCTTGCTCTTTCTGAGCGGGCAGGAGCGCGCTCCACCACGAACCAGAATCTCTGAAGAAGCAAAGAGACTCTTTGTCGTTATGTGGAAGGGTGATGTGACAAAATGTCCCACGCTCTTATGAGAAACCAAGTAAAACTCCCACATTATAGACGATAAAGGCTGCTACCCAGGCTACCGCAACACTGTAGGCGGCCTGCAGAAAAGCCCACTTCCAGGAGTTGTATTCGCGCTTGAGAGCGGCAAAGGCTGCAAGGCAGGGTAGATAAAGAAGACAGAAGACCATAAAGCTCAAAGAGGAGAGCGGCGTAAACCCAAGGCCTGCCAACACGGTAGCGTTGAGGCCAACGCCAGAGGTAGCACTTTCTTCTCCAACACCAGTGAGTACACCAAGGGTGCCAATGACGGCCTCTTTGGCAAAGAAACCGGTGAGTATGGACACTGCCGCAGCCCAGAAGCCAAAGCCCAGCGGTATGAAGAACGGAGCTATGACGCCGCCGATGGCAGCCAGTATCGAATCATCTATATCAACCATTTGCAGGCTGAAGTTAAAGCTGGACAAGAACCAGATGACGATGGACATTGCAAAGATGATGGTACCCGCGCGCGTGAGGTAATCCTTCATGCTCCTGCCAAGAGCAAGTGCCACCGATTTTATGCGGGGTGCTCGATAGTGAGGCAGCTCAATCAAAAGGGGAGTAGACTCACCCTTGAAGACGAATCTCTTAAGAACCAGGCCAGTGATAATGGCTACGATGATCCCCAGAATGTAGAGAGCAAAGACTATGATGTCGGCATTATGCGGAAAGAACGCCCCCGCCAGAACGAGATAAATTGGAGCGCGAGCGCTACACGACATAAAAGGCACCAGAAACAGCGTGAGTTTACGGTCATTCTCATTTTCCAGGGTGCGGCAGGCCATGATAGCAGGAACACTGCAACCAAAGCCCATGAGCATCGGCAAAAAACTCTTACCTGAAAGGCCAAAGTAACCGAGCAGGCGATCCATGATAAAGGCCGAACGTGCCATATAGCCAATATCCTCAAGAAGCGTAAGGAAGAAGAAGAGTATAAGTATCTGCGGAAGGAAAGACACGACAGAGCCAACACCGGCGATGATACCATCGATGATGAGACTGCTGTACCAGCTCCCCGCAGGCAAAACGGTGCCGAGCCATTCAGAGAAGGTGGAGAAAAGCCACGCTGCTGCTTCCTGTAACCCCAGGCCAGGGCTTGGCAAGCCGGTGCCCAGGAAGTTGTCAGCAAAAACACAGTGGAACATAAACCACATGACGAGCAAAAAGAGTGGGATACCTATAAGGGGGCTCGCCAGGAATCGGTCGACCTTATCCGAAGTGCTGTGTTCAGAAGCACCGCGTCCTTTAACCACGGCTTCCTTCATCAAGCGTGAGATATAGCGATAACGACGCTCAGCATTATCCGACTCTTCCTCGGTGGTTAGAGGGGCGCCGCAGGGTTGTTTGACCTTTGGCCCCTTGTAATGGTTGTGGTAGCCGAGGGTAGCGATAAGCGCATTGGTGCGTCCTTCGCCATCACTATGGTGGTCACGAATATGCTCACTGGGGTCTTCGGTATCAAACTGGCCGTGTCCGTGTTCATCCTCGCCCTCGTGAGGCAGCTGCTCCGCTTCCTTGTCTAATATGGCAAGCAGCTTTTCAAGCTCGCCCAGGGCATCTACCAGCTCAACGACCCCTTCACCTGCTATTGCGGTAATGGGCACCACCGGGAGACCCAGGCCTTTGGAAAGCCTTGCGATGTCGATGAGGTCGCCCTCACGTTTAGCCTCATCCATCATGTTGAGCGCCACGACCATGGGCACACCCAGCTCAGCAATCTGGCAGGTGAGGAAAAGGCTTCGCTCGATGTTTGTAGCTTCGACGATATTGATGACCACGTCGGGGCGCCCTTCAATGATGAAGTTGCGACTCACCTTTTCCTCGGCGGAATGGGGATTAAGAGAGTAGATGCCCGGCAGGTCAACGATCTCGGCTTCACGGCCAAAGACGTTTCGCAAGTGTCCTGTTTTTCTTTCTACGGTAACTCCCGGCCAGTTGCCTACATGCTGAGAAGCACCCGTAAGTTCATTGAACAGCGTAGTCTTGCCGGAATTGGGATTGCCGATGAGCGCGTAGGTACGGCTGTTGTGGCGTTGTTTTTTCTGAAGGATCTGGCGGTTGAGGTCTTCGTCGTGACGCTCTCTGTCATGGCGATGATGACGGTCTTGCCTTGTGTGATGGTCCTCGTGAGGGTTCTCACGATGGTCCTCACGATGGTCCTCACGACGATTCCCATGCGGCCCTTTGTGCCTGTCGCTGCGCTCATCTCTGCGCTCCTGATGATCATGGTGTGACATCTTCAGGCCAATCACTGTCCTGGAATTCTCTCACGGTCAAATAAGCTGCCTGGGGCCTACCCAAGGCTAATCGTGAGCCTTTGATCGCAATAACCAACCCGGCAAAATTACTGAAGAGAACATGTACCGCATCGCCGGGGATGAGACCAAGGCAGTCCATGTGCATGCGGTCGCGTCCGGTAGCAGCGTTTGCGACGATCATATAAGAACGCCCCTGTTTAGCTTTATCGAGGCTGAGTTCATCAGGCAAAGCGGCAGTGTTTTCAGAGACTTTTGTCATAGCATCAAAGAGTAAGATATCGCTAACTTTCTTGTCAAGGTTATTCTGGCGCAGCAGTGAAACCGCAGTGAACCAGATTACCTCTTCTCCTCTGTATCCTTCTTTTCCAAAAGATGTTTCTTCCTGAGAAAAAGCAATGCAAAAATCACTTGGGTAACCAGAATACAGAGAATATTGGCTGGTAGATAGAGGTATGTTTCCAGAGAATAGGGAAGCGGCAACCTCAGCTGGAACACCATGATGTTCACAAGCAATGCAATAGCACAAAAAACAACACTGTTCACAATGATCAAGCGCATCTTTTTTGGATAACCAACTGTTTTGCATACAACGAACGCATACAGCAGTGCAAAAGCGGGGTAGAGTAGCATTGGAAGATGATAAAGTGCAGCGCTCAGAAGCGCCTGAACAGGTTCAATAGGCTGCACTGTCCAGAGACCACCGGCAAGAAGAAAGTATTGAAGCTTCATTTGCGCGTAAAAAAGAGCAACCAAGAGGATCAAGGATATGATACCCAAACAGATGAGCCATGCAAATTTTTTAGCAGTCATTGTCGTAGCTTTCTCCTCGTATCATAATGATAGGCTAAGGCTTCTCGAATATGAGGTTTCGCCACGAAGGTACGTAAAGGTGGTAATAAGCTCAACTTTTGATAGGGGAGAGCCAAGTAACCACTGCATTCTCCAGTATCCCTCAGACGGCGATTGGATCACCATTTCTCCGGTAGAGTCCACAAAATGCTCTGTCTTATACGCTTCTTCCTGGCTCCATGCCTGCGGGAAAATATCAGAACGGGAGGTCCCATAATTCAGCCCCATAAGACCAAGGGTTGAAGAGACGTCTGTTATCTGCGCTCCATCATATATGTCAAGTATCTCAGTTGTTCCGTTTACTACTTTATAGTACTCAACAGTATCTAAAGTAGCTCTGTCGAAGCAGAGACCAAGGCGCGCCACGATGGTCCCGGGCTCTACCGCCCGTTCCACCCAATAACCTCCGCTGCCATGTTGAACGATTCCAATTGTCCTATAGCGCTCCACAAGCGCTGAAGACACGGGACTGCGTGAGCCTGCTGCATAGCATTGCTCTATTGATTCAGGAGAATAGGGATCTATCTTGACCATAGTAAGGTCATCAGTCAGGGTCTCGTAGGTGACTTTACCAAAATCTCGCTCTATCCATCGAATATCCTCTTCTGTTATGACTTCCAGAGAAGCTATTTCTTCTGCCATTAAAACTACTTCACTGTTAACTACCTTATGGATTTCTACTTGGGTTGCTTCAGTGTTATCTCCTTGATTTACAAACGCAAAAGCAGAGAGAGGCACAGCAAAAAAACATGAAAGAAGGTGCACCACTACCAGACAAAACAAAAAGACTCTTTTCATTCTGGCTCCTCAAAGTTGCAACGGTAAGAGAGTGGCAGAAACGTCCCTTCAGTTTGCGCTCGCGGATACCATCAACCATAAGGCTTGGCCCTCTGCCCTGAGCACGCCAACATGAGAAATAGAGCTAGACAAAAGATACCACAGATTGACTTTAAGAGTTCTTGTTTTGTTGAAGTTCTGGTCCTGTCCACTGTGGGCCGATGCAGGCCGAGGTAAGCAGGAGTCCTGCTTGGGACCACCGCTGCCGACTTACTGAACAACTGGTAAAACCAGTTGCGAGGCTCTCACGTAGAGCATAGCGGGACTCCAAAAAAATGCTTATATGCGAAACAGGTGATTTTCGAAGAAAAGAGGAGAACACAGAGCGCGCGTAACAGCTAGTTTACCAGCTGCGAAGCTTTCGCGTAGCGTGCTACGACATGGTAGAATATGCGTTTGCGCTTGCAGTTAGAGGAGCTTTACAGAATATGCAGGGTGGCAATCTAAGAAAACTTATCATCGGCGTTATCCTCGTCGTTGCTTTAGGCGTGGTTCTACTGCAAGGAGACCAGTTCATAGAGTTGGTTGAGACCATGCAGGGCGGCGCCGTGATCCCTCTTGTGTTGGCCATTGTGAGCCAGCTTGGTAAATACGTGTGCCAGGCCTTTGCCTATGCCGCTGCCTTTAAGACGGTAGGCGAGAAGCGGCGTGCACGGGATACGCTTCCTCTGGTCTTTGGATCCTTTTTCATGAACACCATCGCCCCTTCGTTTAATATGGCAGGCGCGGGGCTCGTTATTGACGATTCTCGCAGAAGGGGCATTCCTACCGGTCGCGCTACCAGCGCTGCATTACTCATGCAAATGAGTATTGAGTCCGGCTTTCTCTTCATCATGATCTGTGGTTTTATCGTCTTGCAGCTTACCGGGCATCTCGACCCGCTCTGGCTGCTTATGCTGCTTTTTGTGGTCTTTTTGGTAGGAGGCATGGCGGGCATTATGATCGTGGGACGCAAGAATCCCGACCTGGTGGTCTCGATCCTGCTCCCTGTTGAACGGTTTATTAATAAGCTCTCCAAGAAGTTTCGCAAGGGCAAGGAGGTCAAGCCCTGGACAGAGACCTTGGTAGAAAGTTTTTCAGAGGCTGCCGGAACAATTGGACATAACCCGCGCAAGGCAATTTTTGTGTTTATCTTTTCTGTACTGGCCTCAACGTGTGAGCTTATCTGTTTTTGTTTGGTGGGAATAGCTTTTGGCATTGATAACCCCAGCGCTCTTATTGGCGGTTACGTGGTGGCCACGCTCTTTGCGATGGTTGCCATCACACCACAAGGCGTAGGAGTGGTGGAAGTGGCCACCGTTGCACTGCTCGCGGCTTATGGGATACCCACATCTGTGGGTACGGCGGTAGCGCTGGTCTATCGCGGGCTGGTTTTTTGGATGCCCTTTGCCATTGGAGCAGTGCTCATCCATCGCACTAAGAGTTTTTCCCGCGACTCCAAAAAAAACGCCAAAGACAAAAAGCTTAAAGAAGCGGAGTATCTTCGCGCTGATCGCCGTTTGGAGGCGGGGAATCCCCATGAACTCCTGCCGGAGCATACCAAAGACACCAAGGATACCAAGGATACCAAGGATACGAGAGACACGGGAGACATGAGTGGCGTTGAAGATGCTGGAAACACCAGAAAGAGCGATGAAGCCAAGGATGGCAAGGACCCCGGAGAGTAACATACGCAAGGGCAGGTTTGATAGAATGACAGTCCGCTACGAGTAGTAAGTGAGAGACCATGTGTGGAATCGTTGCCTTTACGGGAACAACCCCAACAATCCCTGTTTTGCTTAATGGATTAAAGCGATTGGAATATCGCGGCTATGACAGCGCCGGCATCGCCCTGCAGGTAGGCAAAGAAACGTTGGAGATAGTTCGTCGTGTGGGAAAGGTCTCCGAGCTGGAGCAAGCCCTCAAAGAGACTGAGGCAGTTGATAAGGGCAGCAGTGCCAAAGCCACTACCGGCATCGGCCATACACGCTGGGCAACTCATGGTGTTCCAAGCGAGGCGAATGCTCATCCGCAGTGGGCAAACAAAGGCGAGGTAGCGGTTGTACACAACGGTATTATAGAAAATTATGCCAGTTTACGTGCGTTACTCCTGGAACGAGGACATGTGTTCTCCTCACAAACCGACACAGAAGTTGTAGCCCACCTTATTGAAGACGAGTATGCTGCCGCCGAAGGAGACCTGGTTTTGGCTGTACGCAGCACAGTCGCCAGGCTTTCCGGCTCATTTGCGCTTGCTGTCTGCCATGCGGATCAACCCGACATGCTGGTGGTAACGCGAAATGACTCCCCTCTGGTAGTAGGCAAAGCAAAGACCGGAGCTATTGCTGCTTCTGACACGCCGGCTCTTATCGAGCACACGCGCGAAGTGTTCTATCTTGACGATCGTGACCTGGCGGTACTTCGCAGCGACGGTTCACTTGAATTCTTTGATCCAGCAGGGAGCGTTATCTTTCCTACCCCGGTCACTATTGAGTGGGACCTGGAAGACGCGGAACGGGGCGGTTATCCAGACTTTATGCTCAAGGAAATCCATGAGCAGCCACGGGTTATCAAAGATACCATTGCCGGGCGCTACAACTCGGTCACCAGACGAGTTGACATTGAAGAACTGGCCATTACCCAAGACGAGATCAAGAAGATAGAGCGTATTATCATTGTGGCTTGTGGCACCTCTTCTCATGCAGGACTTATTGGCAGAGATCTTATGGAGACCTGGGCACGCGTGCCGGTGGAGACAGCAATAGCCAGCGAGTTTCGCTATCGCAACCCGCTTATCACACCCAAGACCCTGGTCATCGCTATCAGCCAAAGTGGTGAGACAGCCGACACACTGGAGGCTGTCAAGCTGGCGCGTCTGGCCGGGGCATACGTCCTCGCCATTACCAACGTCGTTGGCTCGCGTATTACGATGGAAGCCAACGCTGTGCTTTATATCAAGGCACATCTTGAGATTGCGGTTGCAGCCACCAAGTCTTTTCTGGCTCAGGTGGCCATGCTTACTGTGCTGGCAATGTATCTGGCACAGGAGCGCGGACAATTTGAGGAGAGTAAGGTCAAGGAGATATATACCGCTATGGAGCGGCTGCCCCAGCTGATAGAAGATATCCTTGAGGATACCAGCGCTATCATCAGCTGTGCTTCAGAGTGCAGCAGTGCTCAAACAGCGCTGTACATCGGAAGAGGTGTAGGAGCTACGACCTGTTATGAAGGAGCACTTAAGCTCAAGGAGATCAGCTATGTGCACGCAGAGGCCTTCTCAGCCGGAGAAATAAAGCATGGGCCCATTGCTCTTATTGACCCCGAAGGCCTTAAAGACCCAGATGTGCAAACACCGGTCATTGCTATGGCGTGCAAAAGTGCTACCTATGACAAGATGCTTTCAAATATCGAGGAGGTGCTCAGTCGAGGCGCCAAAGTGATTGCGATTGCTACGGTAGGAGACACGCGCATAGCGGAGCTTACACCCCACGTTATCTATATTCCAGAAGTACTGGAGTGTCTGAGTCCCATTTTAGCCAGTGTGCCTTTGCAGCTGTTTGCCCGCCACATTGCTCTTGTGCGCGGTGCAAACGTGGATCAACCTCGCAATCTGGCTAAATCGGTGACTGTGGAGTAAAAGATAAGAGCAAAACAGATGCGACCGCAAGATTACAAAACCCTACCCTATCAGGAAACGAGAGGTAATGGCAAGGCTTTCAAAACAGAACGAGGAACTACTCAAAGCTGTACAGAAACAGGTGGTACGAGAACAAGGTGGAGCAAACGAAGAGCACACACGCCGCGCTCACCTGTCTCATGATTCGCGCAGCGCTTCTGCCGTGGGGCTTGGGGTTGATCTCCTGGAGATTGAGAGGATGGAGCGTGCCATCAAACGCACGCCGCGCATTCTTGAACGGGTCTTTACGAGTGGCGAACGTGAATATGCATGGAGCAAAGCTAAGCCCGCTGTTCATTACGCTGCATTCTTTGCGGCGCGTGAGGCAGTGCTTAAGGCACTGGGATGCGGATTTTCCGGGGTCAACTACTCAGATGTTGAGATCATCCACGACAGCAAAGGCAAGCCTGAGGTACAGCTTCATGGCAATGCCAGCGCTATCGCTGAGCAACAAGGGATCATAGAAATCCAAATTTCCCTCTCACACACGCATCAGATGGCCGTGGCTTCGGCTGTGGCTATTAAGGCACAGAGTTCACCACCAAAAAAAGAGGTCCTCGACCCAATGGAAGAGCTGGCTCGCCAGTTCAAGGAGTTACGTCTGATGCTGGATGATCTGGGCGTGAGCAGTATCCTGTCAAAAGAAACCGGGAACAAAACTGAAGAAGGTTCGGATAAGGAATCACTGGAGCAAACCGAGGAAGGATCTTCAGAAAAGACTGCGGAAGAAGCGGTGAGCGTATCAACAAACGACACGCATGAAGCAGACCAGCTAATTGAGACTGAACTTGAAACCGATGAGGCAACACGCGCTGAGCAGGTGGAAGAGGCAAGAGGTATCGAGCTGGATGAAAAGCAGCAGGCAGAGCAGGAGCGAGCGTGAACGAACAGACCTCTATAGACTTTACTGCTCTCCTTACGCCACCTGAGCGACGGTGGGCATGGGCGGAGATAGACAGGGATGCTATTCGCACAAACCTCAAGACCATTCGAAAGCATATCGGTCCTGATACGATAATCCTTACCGTAGTCAAAGCGGACGCATATGGGCACGGTGCTGTTGAAGTGGCACGTGTAGCACTTGGAGCAGGAAGCAAATATATCGGCGTGGCAAGTGTTACTGAGGGAATCGAGCTCAGAAAAGCGGGTATAGAGGCGCCCATTATCATTCTCTCTGAGCCACCGGCAACCAGCGTTGAGGCCATTCTTCACTATGACCTGGTGGCTACAGTTCACTCCACAGAATTTGCTCTGGCATTAGGAGAGGCTGCTTCGGCCGCTGGTGTCATCGCTCCGTATCACCTCAAAGTAGACAGCGGTATGAATCGCGTTGGTGTGCACTACACGGACGCAGGAGATTTTCTCCGTACCCTGAGTTTTCATGAAGGCCTTGAGCTCCAGGGAACCTTTACTCATTTTGCTTCGGCTGACACAGCGGATAGTTTCAGCGTTCAGATGCAACTGGAACGCTTTGAGCATGCGCTGGAGAATATTCGTTATATGGGCATGGATCCCGGTATTATACACGCTGCCAACTCAGCTGCTACCATACGCTACAAGCGTTCGCATTACGATATGGTACGCATAGGTATAGCTACCTATGGCCTGCACCCCTCAGAGACCACGCGCGAACTCATACGTCTGGAGCCTGCAATGAGTGTGCTTGCCCGGGTAACATTTGTTAAGCCGGTGACTTTGGGCGAGGGGGTTAGCTATGGTTATACCTATCGCTCGCCCGGTGGTGTAGAGATTGCCACTTTACCTATTGGTTATGGTGACGGCCTTTCTCGTGTCCTTTCCAATAAAATGAACGTGTTGGTAGAAGGACATCCCTATCCACAGGTTGGCACGATCTGCATGGACATGTGCATGTTTGAGATAAGCACACGTGCTGATATCTCCAGTGTGCGTAATGCGCAGTTATCAGCGGGACGTAAACCGGTGGAGTACGGCAGCAAGGCTGTGATTGTAGGCAAGAGCGGGGACAGAGAAATATCTATTGAGGAGCTGGCTGCTCAAATGGGTACCATCAACTATGAGGTGGCCTGCATGTTTGGACGAAGACTCGAAAGGGTCTATTTGAACTGATCGTATGACGAGAGCGTGCCACAGCAAAAAGAAGCAGATGTTTGCATAAAAACCAAAACGTAAGACCTCAGGCACAGGGTATTGCGTGTTTGGGCGACTCCACACCTGAGCAGATAACAAACCGGTATTAAGAGAGCGTTTGAGTAAAAGCGAGACAAAAAAAACGGGGCCTGAGGCCCCGGTTTTTTTGTAATGTTGCAGCTGTGGAGAGCTGCCTTGTTGTTAATAGTTCAAATAGGCCATTATGACGGCACCGTAGAAAATGCCGATGATTACCCACAGGACAATTCCTACAATACCGAGGATCAAACCGGCGGTTGCCATGCCCTTGTTGACGGGGTTTTTTCTCCCCAGCACACCAAGGATAATGGCTACGATAGAGAGTAAGCCTCCGGTGCAAAGACCTGCGATGCCGCAGATAAGCGCGCCGATAGCAAGGCCGTTCGACTGCTGGGCAGGCGCCTGCATGTAAGGCTGATTGATGGGTTGCTGTCCACCAGTCTGGTTGCTGTAGGTGGTCTCCGAAACGACAACCTGTGGTTGTACCGGCTGTACGGGTTGAGCTGGTTGTGCGGCCGAAGACGTCTGGGCATCACTGAAGTCATTGGTCCATTGGGCGCCGTCCCAATACCGAAGCTTCGAAGCGTCCCCCGATGGATCCGGATACCATCCAGCTTGTTGATCTGCCATGATTTCCTCCTGAAGAATTGAAAGTATACGGTTACGTTGATTATACAGAAAATACCATACCTGTGGGAGCCTTTAGATACAGATAGGGTATTTTGTGCCAAATCAATCCTCGCCGGAAACCAAAAGCAGTATGCCTCCTACCAGGTTCACAAAGAGAAGAGTGCACACACCAAAAGCGACACTATTGTCTTTAGTGCCTTGATAGATTCCCCAGGAATGAACGGTCATCGGTATCATCCAGGCCAAGGGGATAATCAACCATCCAATTACTATTGTTGAGACAAGACAGAGAATAAAGGCAATCAGGCGCATGGTCCGTTTGCTGCTGTCCGGCTGCACCTGAACATATACCTGGTCATATCTGGCCTGAGAGCCGGAGGTATTAGTATATACCGTTTCTTTGACATAGACCTGTGGTCCTGCTGTTGGCTGTGCACCAGGGGGCGTCTCAGAAGCCTGTCCAAAAGGGGGTGTGGGCAAAACGCCCTGCTGTGCGTCTGTATAATGGTTGGTCCATTGGGCACCGTCCCAATAGCGAAGCTTCGAAGCGTCTCCCGATGGATCCGGGTACCATCCTGCGTAATGGTCTGCCATGTTTGTCCTCTCTAACGATAATTACCTGTATTGTACCTTTTGTTTCATCCAGGAGGCGCGTAGTTGTAGTTCCCACCGCTAGGCTTTACATAGCCTCATAACAGAAAAGCCCCCGCGGGGGGGCTTTTAAGTAATACGAAGTTACACGCTTAACGTTTGGAGAACTGCGGACGTTTGCGAGCTTTCTTGAGACCATATTTCTTTCGCTCGACCATTCGTGGATCACGCGTAAGAAAACCTGCTTTCTTAAGCTCGTCACGATAGTCGCCAGCCTCAAGCAGGGCTCGGGAGATGCCATGACGCAGGGCACCGGCCTGTCCGGAAGTTCCTCCGCCAACGCCAAGAGCAATGACGTCAAAATGGTCGACCGTATCCGTGACCTTAAAAGGGGTAAGGGCGTAGTCTAAAAGAGCGTCACGGCCAAAGTACTCTTTGCCGTCGCGGCCATTGACCGTAACTTTGCCGGACCCGGGAACAAGACGAACACGCATGACTGCGTTCTTGCGTCTACCGGTGCCGGTATAGATTGCATCGTTAGTGGCCATAGGCTTATGCCTCCAGTTCTATTTTACGCGGATTCTGAGCCACATGGGGATGCTCAGGTCCGGCATAGACTTTAAGCTTCATACCCTGAGCACGGCCCAGGGTGTTTTTGGGGAGCATACCTTTTACGGCATGCTCAATGACCCTATCGGGATGACGCTCCATGGCGCGCTCAAAGCTCTCTGCCTTGAGGCCGCCGGGATAGCCGCTGTGACGATAGTACGTCTTCTGAGCAGCCTTGTTGCCCGTAAGGCGGATCTTGTCTGCATTGATAATGACCACAAAGTCGCCGGTATCAACATGCGGCGTGTATTGTGGTTTGTGCTTGCCCCTGAGAATGTGTGCGGCCTGGGTGGCGACTCTACCAAGGACCTGGTCCTCAGCATCGATCAGCAACCACTCGCGCTTTACCTCTCCGGGTTTTGCGTAATACGTTCCCACGATTCCTCCAGTATCTTATGCCCAGGCAACGGAACTGCCTTAAGAGTGTCAAAAACATACTGCTGGACGACAGTACGTATTCCACTTTGGGCTATTGTTTGCATTTTATGCTTCACGGGGCTAAACGGAAGCCGAAAAGCGAACCCTCAAATTGTATACAAGCTTGTCAGGTTATGCAAATTTATTTGGCTGCAACCCCCTGGCTTGCTTGATCCTTACGCTATTCTTGTTGCTGTCTCGGAGGGGCCTGAACGGTAACCTGTTCTGAGGGGAAGCTCAGTCTGCGGGCAAGAAACAACCAGGTGGCAGTATGGTTTGCGTAAGAAACTACCCTAAAAGACTCTGTATACATTAAGCGCCCGGGAGTTGGGCCTCCCAGGCGCTCAGGGAGATGGCAGTG
>JAVBUQ010000137.1:0-4653 GCA_031555185.1 Coriobacteriales bacterium | reverse complement strand
GCTCGGTCGCAACCATGAGGTATTGGCTGTGGCAGGGACACATGGCAAGACCACCACGTCTTCAATGCTGGCCACAGCCCTGGTAGAGCTTGGGGCAGACCCAAGCTTTCTCATTGGTGGCGTTCTCAATGCCTATGATACGAGTGCCCAATTCTCCGAGGGCGGCTTTATGGTTGTTGAGGCTGACGAGTCCGACGCCTCTTTTGTTGAGCTTGATCCGCAGTTGGCCATTATCACCAACATAGAAGCCGACCATATGGATCACTACACGAGCCTTGACGAGATCAAAGAGTCTTTCCTCGCTTTTCTCGACAAACTAAACCCCGAAGGCATTGCCATCGTCTGCGCGGACAGTCCTGGTCTTTTGGAGCTGGCGGAGCGTAGTGGCAAGCATTTTCTGAGTTATGGCACCCAAAAAGACGCGCATGTACGATTAGACAGCGAGAGCAGCGAGGTCTGTTATGCCAATGGCGAAAGGGTGTCTCTGATTCTGGAGAATTCGCCTGGAGTACATAATCTGCTCAACGCCACCGCAACACTCGCGGCTTTGGATTGGCTGGGTTTTGATCGCAGGGAATCTGCTCGCGTCTTAAAGGCCTTTGGAGGAGCGCATCGTCGTTTTGATCGCATTGGTAAAGCAGCTGGTGTGCTGGTAATAGACGATTACGCTCACCATCCCACTGAGATCGACGCTACACTCAAAGCAGCCAGGGGTCTCGACTTTACCTCGGTGCATCTTCTTTTTCAACCGCACCGTTTTACCCGCACCCAGGCGTTTCTTACAGAATTTGCATCTGCCTTTGACGAGGCCACTACCGTTACGTTGATGCCTGTCTTTACCGCGGGAGAGACTCCAATACCCGGTATTGATTCAAACCGGATGCTACGGGCAATCAAGCAACATATGCCTGTGGCGCGTTTACGTCTCATAGAAGACCGTGAACACGTTGCCAAGGCCATGGCCGATCTGGCCGAACCAGGAAGCCTTATCATCACTATGGGTGCCGGCGATATCACCTATCTGGCTCCGGAGATCCTTTCTGAGCTTGAACGTAAGGCCGGGGCGCAATAACATGGGTGCACTTGATGCCTATAGCGAGCTAAAGGGCCGCTTGGATGGCTGTGTCTATTTAGACGAACCAATGAATCGTCACACCACGTATCACATCGGTGGCCCTGTGGCGCTTTATGTAGAGTGCGCAAGTGTGCACGATCTGAGTGTGTGCTTTGAGGTTGTAACGGCCGAACGGTTGCCATGGACTGTTGTTGGCAAAGGGAGCAACCTCCTGGTAAGTGATGCAGGCTGGCGAGGTGTAGTGCTTACGCTTGTTGGTGAGTTCAAAGAAATAGCAACTCCTTCGTTACCAGACGAGCTCGTTGAGAGCACAGTGGCAAGGCGAAGCATAGTGGCTGGAGGCGGCGTTATCCTCTCCAATCTTGTGCAGACAGCTTTTAAGAATGGCTTCAGCGGCTTTGAATTTGCCGTGGGCATTCCCGGCACACTGGGAGGCGCGTTGGCTATGAATGCCGGTACGGCCGATGAAGGTATTGGTAATATTGTCTCCAAGCTTACCGTGTATCGCCCCGGAACTGGCCTCATGAGGATACAGGGCAGGGAATTACCGTGGAACTATCGCTCCAGTGGTCTACCTTCGGGAGATATCATCGTGGAGAGTGAGTTATGCACCGCGCCCGGGCACATTGCGCAGATTCGGGCAAAAATGGAAGCCTCATTAGGCCGCCGTAAGGCGACACAACCGCTCACCAAACCATCTGCCGGTTCGGTCTTTCGCAATCCGGCTGGAGCTTCTGCGGGTAAAATGATCGAAGACCTCGGGTTTAAGGGTTATCAGGTAGGTGGGGCTGAGGTGTCTCCTGTGCACGCAAACTTTATTGTTAATAACGGCTCAGCAACTGCGGCCGATGTGCTTGCTATAATCATGGAGATACGCCGTCGTGTGAAAGATGAGTATGGCACAGAACTCCAAACCGAGATCCGCCTCCTCGGCTTCGAATAAAAGAAGATATCAACCAGAGCGCGCTCATGTGAGGTCATCTCGCCAGGTGCACGCTGGTACGCCGCGCGTTCTGGGCTCCTCAGCTGATACGGCTACAACGTCTGGCAGCAGAGGCTCCTCCAGGAGGTCAGCCACAGGGCGGCAGAGCACGAACAGTGCGCGGTCGAGTGCACGGTCGAGTGCGCAGGATGGCCGTCGTAGTTCTTCTGCCAGGAGAAGTGTCCCCGTCAAAAAAAAGCGCGGCATTGGGTTTGTGCTGTTGATTGTGCTGCTCATCGTCGTATTGTTGGCAGGCGGCTTTACTGCCCTGTACTTTTCCCAGGCGTTTGCCATTACCAACGTAGAGGTGGCTGGCAACGAGAAACTACAGAGCAGCTACGTGCTTGATCTGGCAGATGTTTCGGGAGACTCTACAATCCTGCGCACCGATGTGGATGGTATCCGGCATCGGCTGCTGACTGAACCGTGGATCCAGGATGTAGAGGTGGAGCGTGTCTTTCCCAGTACGCTTGTCTTGCATGTGACCGAACGGCCGATTGCGGCAGTGGTGGATATTGTTCCAGAAACCGCCAATGACACAATGCAACAGTGGATAATCGCTGAGGACGGCACCTGGATATCTCCGGTCGATACCGAGTCAAATGAAGAAGTAGAGATTAACGCTGAGGAGTTTGTAAAACTACCCAAGATCAAAGATGTGTCTGCCGCGGTGCGTCCTGAGTCGGGCGTAAAAGAGACCGATGGTGGCATTACGAATGCCCTGGCGTTGTTGCAGGGCTTCTCACCTGAGATGCGTGATATGGTGGCCTCTATCTCTGCTCCAGACGCGGTTAAAACCAACTTGACGCTTTACAATAACGTGGGCGTTGCGTTTGGAGTTGCCGAGGATATAGAAGCTAAAGAAAAGGCCATTGCAACACTTTTGGCGGAGCATGAGGGAACGATCACCCTTATCAATGTCCGTGTAGCAGACAGAGCTACGTACCGAGCAACAGAGTGAGCCAGGGCTGTCTTCATCTCCTGTACGGGGATTCCCCTGGAGGGCAGGGATGGAGACAATGCATAGTAAACGATAAGGCCGGGACTGCCTCAAAAGAAGATTTCCTTAAGGAGGATGTCCCTAAAGGAGAGGTCCTTGAAGAAGATGTCCTAAAGGAGATGTTCTAAAGGAGAAGTTCCCAGGAAGAGATGGAGATCGTCTGTGGTAGCTGCATCGAGAACACGTTCACTTGTGCTTACCGGGCTTGCCATAGCGCTCATTACTGCGGGTGCCTTCATTACCATACCGTTTGGCCCGGTTCCCTTTACTCTACAGACCATGATGATAGGTATCGTGGTATGTCTGCTCCCTCCGGTTTATTCCGTTGCAGCTGTTGGTGGTTATTTGGCATTAGGTTGCCTGGGGCTACCGGTCTTTGCCGGCATGCGAGGTGGCATAGGGGTACTGGCCGGGCCTACAGGTGGGTTTCTCCTTGGCTTCCTGCTCGCCGCACTTATCATCGCTGTTATACGAAGCAGGCTGTTTGCTCCCGGTAGCACTACAGAAACGGCCACAGTAGTAACCGCAAGGCCTTCGTGGTTATTACCTGTGGCCGATGTTGCCTCATTGGCCTTACTCTCAGTGTTCTATTACACGTTTGGGTGCCTCTGGTTTATGGCCTCTACGGGAGCATCAGCAGAAGCTGCAATGGTAGCCTGTGTTTTACCTTTTGTTATTCCGGATATCCTCAAGGCCACCGCTGCCTTGTCTGTGTGCGACCTGTGCGTGCTGCGATAGGCCTTGGCCTGGCTATTGCCCGCTAACATACCTCACCTCTTGAGCTTCTTCTTATGTTGGGGCGTTCTCCAGTCTCTCTCAAAGTAGCACAGCACTACAACTAAATTATCTACCGGAGACATGTGAACAGGCATTCTCATGTAAGCATTCGCCTGCTACTCCCATTGTGGTAACTAATAAACTTTCTACTATCAAGAGGAGAGCTGGAGACGAATATGATGCACCCTCCAGGGCATTCTTGCCTTGGTGGGTGCATCTTTATATCGGCAGCAAAACGGTAATGAGAGATTTAGGAACTACTAAAGATCAGGCAGGCTATTTAAACTAGAAGACTACTTGGGCGCTATGCCAGGAGCGCATAGTCATTGGCAATGACAATGACTCCCATCCAGTACAGCCCTGCCAGTTCTTCATTGCCACTTGCTTCAAGTACGGCCTTGCCAATCTCATAGAACTGTGCATCGGTCAATGAATAATCTGTACGAACGATAGCAATGTCATTGGCGGCGAGTTGAGCGATGATCTCATTTACCACGACATCCTTTTCAAAGAACAGTCCTTCCACTCTATAGTATTCGTCCGTGTCGTTGTTATTGCTATACTGTGATAGAGAGGAGCTCATGATCCAAAGGGTGTCTTCAACCAGAGTAGAGGCAACAGCACCATCAGAAACGTTCAGAATCGCGTTGGGCATGAGGTCAAAGTCATTATTGGTGGTGTCTATGGTTGCCCATTCGCCGTCTCCAAGGTCAACTCTGTTCCAGGCATGTCCAAGAGAACCAGCGAGATAACCTGTCACGACAACGCAGTCAAGATCGGCAGCATCGGCTAGGAGCTTGAAAGCTGCCGAATAACTGG
>JAVBUQ010000005.1:0-13656 GCA_031555185.1 Coriobacteriales bacterium | reverse complement strand
GTATGGCTTTGAATGAAGATTACAATATCAGCCGTTTGGAACGATATCTCTCTCTCGCCTGGGACAGTGGCGCAAAGCCTGTCATAGTCCTCTCAAAGACTGATTTGTGCGATGACCTGGATAGCAGGGTGCTGGAGGTTGGCTCGGTTGCCTTTGGCGTAGAGATCATTACAACTTCTTGCTTTGATGCTCTCTCCTATGACCGGATAAGAGAATTAGTCAAAGAAGATGTCACTGCCTCTTTCATTGGATCTTCGGGTGTTGGAAAATCTACTATTGTCAATTTACTCTTAGAAAGAGAAGCATTACCAACCGCCGATACGCGCGCTGATGGCAAAGGTAGACATACCACAACCAACCGAGAGCTTTTTGAGCTTCCCGGTGGAGGCGCGCTTATCGATACTCCCGGCATGCGGGAGCTGGGACTTAAAGCCGCGGATCTCGATAAGTCATTTGAAGACATTCAAGGACTTTCTCTTCACTGCAGATTTAACGATTGTCAGCATCAAAGCGAACCGGGCTGTGCCGTTCTAAAAGCGTGCGAAGAGGGAGCACTTGATCGGCGAAGACTTGAGAGCTATCGCAAACTCAAAAAGGAGCTTCGCTACGAAGGAATGAGCTCAAGAGAAAGAGAGGATGCGAAGATACGCTCAATGGTAGGAGGATATGGAGAATTGAAACGGATTAAGAAGTCTCTGAAAAAGAGATAAGCTCAGTTCCAAAGAGCACGTCTTTTGTTTGACGGTGAACCTATTGATTCCTCGCTTTGAGCGCGCGTTCAACTTCAAGTTTTGAATCTCTCTCGGCGATAGCATGCCGCTTGTCGTAATGTTTCTTGCCCCGTGCCAGACCAAGTTCCACTTTGACCCTCTCATCATCGTTAAAATAGATCTTGAGGGGTACCAGGGTCAGGCCTGCCTGGGCAGTCTTGTCACCCAGATAACGAATCTGCTTTTTATGGAGCAACAGCTTGCGGACTCTGTCAGGTTCAAGATTGGCGCGATTGCCGTGGCTATAGGGTTTGATATGCAGGCCGTGGAGCCATGCTTCGCCCTTGCGAATAAGCGCAAAAGTGTCGGTGAGCTGGCCACCGCCATCACGTAACGAGCGGACTTCGGTACCCGACAGGACTAAACCCGCCTCAAAGGTCTCGATAACCTCATAATCAAAGAACGCTCTACGATTCTTGGCGACGACGCGTATTTTTGCTTCGTTTTTTGACACGCTTCATACCTACCTCGGGGTAAAGTCGACCTTATTGTCCAGATCAAGAACAAAGCGGGTGAGCAATTTGACGGTTGCATCCAAGTCGGAGAGTTTGACTACTTCAGTAGGCGTGTGCATATATCTGAGCGGTAGAGAGATAAGTCCGGCCACCTTACCACCACGCGAAAGTTGTATGGGGTTTGCGTCGGTACCTGTTGCACGCGACTCGGATCCGATTTGATACGGAGTCTTCGACTTTCTGGCTGCGGCTATCATCCGCTCAAAAAGTATAGGATTGATATTGGGCCCTCTCGCGATAATAGGGCCTTTACCGCAGAGAGCTTCTCCGTATTTACGTTTGTTGATGTCTGGGTAGTCAGTGGCATGGCCTACCTCAGCACTGATACCTATGACTGGGTCCACGCCATAAGCGGAGGTAACTCCGCCTCTGAGTCCTACCTCTTCCTGCACGGTCCCCGCAGCTATCAGATCACCTGCGGCACCTCCGGCCTTTTTAACCTCTTCAAGCACGCGTGCGGCAATCCAGACGCCCAGTTTGTCGTCAAAGGCGCGGGCAACGGCAAAGCCGTCTCCAAACTCCTCAAAACCTACACCGTACGTTATCGCATCACCAATGCGCACCAATTCTTTGAGTTTCTTACCTTCGATGCCAACATCAATGAAAAGTTGATCGATTTTTGTTACGTTTTTTCTCTCATCTGGCTCAATGAGATGGATAGGCTTACGCCCCATTACACCACGGAGCACCTGCCCAGATTTTGCCTTTTCTCCTGTGGGGTATACGTTAACGCGCATACCAGGCAAAACAGCGGCGTCCACTCCCCCGATAGAGTCAAAACTGATAAAACCTTCATCGGAAATATAGGTGACCATCATGCCAATCTCATCAATATGGCCGGCAATCATTATGCTTGGGCCTTTGCCTTTACCCCTGAGAGTTGCATGCACACTGCCCAGTACATTGGTCTCTATCGTATCCGCCACGCCCTTAAGACGATTGCGCAGAATATGTGCCGCCGGTACCTCAAAGCCACTGGGAGATGGAGCCTCAGTGAGGTCGCGTAAGAATTCCAGGTCCTTTTTGTTCATGAGAGTCTCCATTCTGCCACCTTGCGGCGACGTATATGCAGCATGATTGAGAGTCATGCTTTGCGCTTCCTTCAGAAAGCCACTCAGAAATTGTCTGGCATGATTCTAAGTATAGTCGTAGTTCCCGTTTAGTGTAGAAACCATACTGTGACGGCTTTGTTATCAGCTCACAATGATACGGGAATATGCTAAAAGAAACTCATATACCAAACAAGGAGGGGCTCCCCTGCAAAAATGCTGAGTGCAATACCCATACAGAGCGCCGGCCCAAAGGCAAAGTGTTCTTTGCGACCCTTCTTTCGAGTTGCGAGCAGATATATACCGTATGCTCCGCCTATGATGATTCCTATGAAGGTTGCCAGGAGCGTAAGTTGCCATCCCAGAAAAAGACCCGCGGCAGCAATAAGCTTTACATCACCCAAACCAAAAGAACCTATGACGATAAAAGCTAGCAGTAGCATGGGAGCACTGATACAGACGGCACCGATAAGGTGGTCGTACCAGGGTAAGGCAGCAGTTGGGCCAAATGCAAAACTGATAATACCGAGAAATGCGAGCCATAGAGGGAGCGAGTTTGGTATTTCCATGGTGTCGGCGTCAATAAAGGTCACTACCACCAAAAGGCACAAAACAAAAAAGACCATAAGGGTAGCTATGACCGCTCCAAGGTAGGCACTCATTTCAAAAGGCAGCCACTCTGCCATAAGTCCGGCTTCTTTTGCAGTTAAAGAAAAGAGTTCCGAGCTACCCAGAGGAAGCAGAAAGCCTCCGGGCGGAAGAAAAGCCAGATAACTTAACAGAGCCAAACCTCCGGTAAGGCACTCAATCAGCATATATCGAGGAGAAATAGGCTTTGTGCAATAACGGCATGTTTTGCCCAGGAAAAGATAACTTGCTACAGGCACAAGGTCCAGAGCTTTAAGCTCGTGGTGGCAGTTGGGGCAATAGGAGCGTCCGGATACAAAATTCTCCTTTCTGGGAAGGCGATAGATGACGACGTTCAGAAAGCTCCCGATCATCGCCCCCAGGGCGAAGACAAGCACCAATAAAACTATATAGAGGATAGTCACCATCCTTTAAAGAAAGCGCTTTCTCTGTTCTTCTACCAACGTGATGACCCTGCCGGCAGCATCGGAGAGGGTAAGGTCGATCTTCTCACCCGTGGCGCGGGTTTTAAGCTCAACGGTGCCTGCTTCCAGACCTCGTTTACCCATAACCAGCTGATATGGCCAACCGATGAGGTCTGCATCATTGAACTTGACTCCTGCGCGCTCGTCTCGGTCATCGATGACGACCTCTATACCTGCCTCAGACAATCTCTCTGCCAGTTTCTCAGCCGCAGGTTCAACAAGTTCGTCGCCCGTCGTTAAGGGAATTACCGCTACCTCGGCAGGAGCCACGCTTACCGGCCAGAGGATGCCGTTATCATCATTGTATTGTTCAACTACAGCTGCAAGTGAACGAGTTACACCCCAGCCATAACAGCCCATAATAAAAGGCTGTTCCGCGCCCTCGGCGTCCATGTAAGTTGCATGCATGGTCTCTGAATATTTGGTGCCCAGTTGAAAGACCTGTCCTACTTCTATACCGCGTGCTCCTTTGAGAGGAAGTCCGCAGACAGAACAGATGTCTCCCGGAAGGGCTTCAGCAATATCAGCCCAGGTATCTATCTCAAAATCCCTACCCAGGGTAGCACCGGCAAAGTGATAATCCACTTCGTTGGCGCCTACCAGCCAGGAGGTAACCGATTCAAGCGACTTGTCGGCCACGACACGGATTTCCTGCGGAAGCCCTACCGGGCCCATGTATCCTTTGACAAGTCCACTCAGCTCCATATCGTCGTCGGTCAGAAATTCAAAACCGGGAAAAAACTTGAAAATCTTCAACTCTGAGAGTTCGTGATTTCCTGGAATAAAGAGTATGGTCAGCTGACCTGATTCGTCTTTACCGGCAAGTGCCTTGACCGTAGCCTCTTCTCCAATGCCAAGAAAGGATGCAAGCTCTGCTATAGTGCCAACGCCCGGAGTATGCACTTTAACAAGTGCATTAACAGGTGCATGAGCAGGTGAGTCGGCAGGTGTTTCGGCGGGTACGTCAATAGGGGGGTCAAGGGAGTCCCTGACATGAGCATCAGCAGGGGTGCTGCCGGGTTTGGTTGAGCTCTGGTAGGCATGAGTATATTCGGTAAGCCTAAAGCCTGCCTGCGCTACCTCGGTATTTGCCGCAAAGCCGCAGTCACAGTAGAGGATGCTGGCTTCGCCGGCATCGGCGAGAGCCATGAACTCCGTTGTTACACTACCGCCGATCTGCCCGGAGTCGGCGTCAACTGCGCGCCAATCAAACCCGAGCCGATCACAGATGCGACCGTAGGCCTCAGACTGCGCATCATAGTGTTCCTGCAGGGAATCCTGTGTGGTATGAAAGCTGTAACAGTCCTTCATGACAAACTCTCTTCCCCGCATAAGGCCAAATCGGGGGCGTATCTCATCACGGTACTTCCATTGGATGTGGTAGAGGCTTTTGGGGAGTTCCTTATACGAACGTAATTCGTCGCGAACAAGAAAGGTTATCAGCTCTTCTTGTGTAGGAGAAAGGGCAAATCCATGTTCATGACGGTCTGTAAAGCGCATAAGCTCCGGCCCATAGACATCCCAGCGACCACTCTCATGCCAGAGTTCTGCCGGTTGGATGATAGACATGATCATTTCCTGAGCGCCGATGCGGTTTTGCTCCTCGCGTACGATCTGTTCTACCTTGCGCAATACGCGAAAACCCAAAGGCAGAAACGAATAGACCCCTGCAGCGACTTTACGTATCATACCCGCACGAAGGAGTAGACGGTGCGAGGCTATCTCGGCGTCTACCGGGTCTTCCTTAAGCGTGGGGGTATAAAGCGAGCTGAGGCGCAGTAGACGAGCATCGATCAAAGGCATTGAGGTCCTCTCCCTGGTTACGTTATTACTTCTAGAGGTATTCTAGTATCTTTTGCATTACGAGGAACAGCAGAGGACTTATTCAACAGTGAGGCTCTTTTCGTCCTGTTCAAGTACTTTTTCGAGCTCGCTGAACAAGGCGTCAACAATCTGTGATTCCTCTACGGTATACAACACTTCGCCTTTGGAGAAGATCGCTCCTGTTCCCCTGCCGCAGGCGACACCAAGGTCGGCATCAGCGGCCTCTCCCGGTCCATTAACCACACAACCCATGACTGCCACCTTAAGAGGCGCTGTGACAGTTGCTAAGCGCTGTTCAACCCTTTCGGCAATACCGATCAGGTCTACTTTACAACGTGAGCAGGTAGGGCAGCTTATCAGTACAGGCTGCACGGTATCATCCAGTTCAAGAGAACTCAAGATACCATGAGCGACCCGTATCTCCTCCAAAGGGTCTGCGGTCAGGCTGACCCTGAGCGTATCACCCAAACCTTCAGCGAGAAGTGTGCCTATACCTACAGCAGAGCGTATACTCCCCTGCCAGGATGTTCCTGCTTCCGTAACGCCCAGATGCAGAGGTACATGCGGGAGATTTTGAGAAAGCCTGCGATAGGCCTCGATAGTTGTGGGTACGTCAGAGGCTTTGGCCGAGAGCACGATTTCTGTGAACCCCCGGGCTTCAAAGTGTTCAACGAAAGACTCTGCGGACTTTACCATCTTATCGGTTAGATCCAGCCCGGGACTCTCCTTGACGCGTGCTTCGAGTGATCCGGAGTTTACGCCGATGCGAATGGGTATGCCTGCTTCTCCCGCTGCTTCAATGACCGCATCGACCTTATCCATACTGCCTATATTACCGGGGTTGATACGCAGCTTTGCAGCCCCTCGACGGGCAACTTCAACAGCCAACCTATGATCAAAATGCACATCGGCCACTACCGGCAAAGGACTCTCCGAGCAGATTGCAACAAAGGGATCGATATCCCGGCTGCTTTCTACTGCCAGGCGAATGATCTTACATCCAACGGAGGCAAGCGCGGATATCTGGCTTAAACAGCTTTTCACATCGCGCGTAGAAGTCATAAGCATGGATTGAATAGGCAAAGGAGCGCCGCCGCCAAGTGCAACACTGCCAACCAGAACCTGATGGGTTTTTTCTCTGGGTAGGGTCATGACTGGGTCTCAATACGATCGTGGCAGAGGTATCAGCGAGGTGGCAGCATGTTTACCTGATCTTTAAGCATGACATCATGCGCGCCACCTTCAATGATAGAAGTGGAGGAGATCAGGGTCAACTTTGCCTTTTGCTGAAACTCGGGGATAGAAAGGGATCCGCAATTACACATCGTCGAACGCATCTTAGTGAGCGTGACCCCTACATTATCCTTGAGAGCGCCGGCATAGGGCACGTAAGAGTCCACACCTTCCTCAAAACTGAGCTTGCGTGTAGTGCCGTTACCCTGTGCATAACGTGCCCAGTTACGGGCGCGAGCGCTGCCCTCGCCCCAATACTCTTTCATATAGTTGCCGTTGACGGTAACCTTATTGGTAGGGCTCTCGTCAAAGCGGGCAAAATAGCGTCCGAGCATCATAAAATCAGCACCCATAGCCAAAGACAGGGTCATATGGTGATCGTACACGATACCACCGTCAGAACAGATAGGTATATAGATACCGGTCTCTTCCAGATATTCATTTCGAGCTTGAGCCACCTCGATAACACTGGTAGCCTGACCGCGTCCAATACCCTTTTGTTCACGGGTGATACAGATAGAACCGCCGCCAATACCTACCTTGATAAAGTCCGCGCCAGCCTCAGCCAGAAAACGGAAGCCGTCACGGTCAACGATATTGCCTGCGCCTATCTTTACCTCTTCACCGTATTCCTTGCGTACCCAGGTAAGTACCTGTTTCTGCCATTCGGTGTATCCCTCGGACGAGTCGATACAAAAGGCGTCTGCCCCGGCATTGAGTAAGGCAGGGATACGCTCGACATAGTCGTGGGTATTGATACCGGCGCCAACCATATAGCGTTTATGCTCGTCGAGGTTTTCCAGGGGGTTTTGCTTATGAGAGTCATAGTCCTTCCGAAAAACCATATAGACCAGACAGTCATTTGTATCAAGGATGGGCAAGGCATTGAGTTTGTGGTCCCAGATGATATCATTGGCTTCCTTGAGGCTGGTCTCAGCTGGTGCTACGATGAGCCGCTCGCGGGGAGTCATAAAATCGCTCACCTTTGAACTCATCGGAGTACGGCTTGGGCGATAGTCGCGACTGGTGACGATGCCGAGGACTTTGCCATGCGAGGTGCCATCTGCGGTAACCGGCATGGTGGAGTGCCCACTCTCTTCCTTGAGCCTGATAACATCTTCCAGAGTCTGGTTGGGACTGAGGTTTGAGTCGCTTACCACAAAACCGGCTTTATAATCCTTGACCTTGTCGATCATCGTTGCTTCGTCCTCAATCGACTGTGAACTGTAGATAAAGGACAGCCCTCCCTCCCTGGCAAGGGAAACGGCCATGATATCATCACTGACACTCTGCATGATTGCGGAGGTCAGAGGTATGTGCAGTTTATGGGAAGGTTCGTTGCCTTTCCTATAACGCACCAGGGGTGTAGAGAGGTCAACTCTGTCTGGAGAGCATTCAGTTCCGGAATACCCCGGTACAAGGAGATATTCGTTAAAGGTATGCGCGACATCGTCAAAATAATGTGCCATTCTTGCCTGCCCTTTCGATAGAGGTCAACTAGTGCCGCTTCCTGTCATTATGGGAGTATCCGAGAACGTAAAGAACTCCAGAAGGTCGTGCGTTGGGTTACTTCACTACGCTCGTAATGACACTTACATCTACTCTGAGTCATTCGGTTGCCCGTAATGATGTCTTTTTACTCTTTGAAACCCTGATTGCCTCATGACGTCCAACGTACCCTCCCATCCTAACGAATGCGATCAAGAAAACCAAGGTTAACATGCATCGCGTCACAGAAGGGTTTATTCTGGGAACCACCACAGCGGCAAAGGGCGTAACGGTTACGAAGCTCATAGGTAAAACCTTCCGCGCTTTCAAGCGGAATACCTCCCTTGACATACAAGGATGCAGAACAACCCTTCTCCGGATCCTCCAACAAAGTGATCTCCGGTTCAGAGTATTCAGGCTCAATCTCCTGATAACCATTCTGCTTGTCATGCTGTACCAATCGTCCGGCCGGACATTCCACCGCCGCTTTTATGGCTTCGTCACGAAGTATGTTGTCATCAGCCTGCTCTGTAAGTGTCCACACATCACCGGATTCGCGATGACAGAATCGAGCATAGGCACAGCGGTTGTCATCATGGAGTTCCAGCAGAGGCCCTTCAAAGATCTCAGCACGCTCATCGAAGGGACCTGTTGATGCCACTTCAGTGCCGTCAAATCCTATCTGGGTATGGCTGCCATCACAAAAGGGCATATTCTTGGATTGACCACAACGACAAAGGGCATACTGCTGTGCCTGTGGAAGCTGCGCTCCAGGAAGGTATTCCCGGTTCTTTCCAACAAGTTCCGTTATCGCCTGGGTCAGTTTGACGTTACCAGATACCAGATACGGACCATTCTTGATGATCTTTATCTTTGCTTCTGCCATTACATGCCTCCCTTGCATGAAGTGCCTCAAGCACTCTATCCCTACAGCTGCAGCTGAGCTGAGTCCGTTAAGGGACGAAGAAATAATGGCAGCAAGCTACACTGTGCATACAAACTTAAAAGAACAGATGTTAACCCATTATAGACTATTCGTACCAGCTTCTACCGGCATCTCGAGCGGCGATTTGCGCTCTCTTGATCTTGCCACCGATTGTCTTAGGCAGCTCCTCCACAAACTCCACTATCCGAGGGTATTTGTAGGGTGCGGTATTGTGTTTAACATACTCCTGTAATTCTCGTTTAAGATCATCGGAGGGAATAGAAGCCTGTGTGAGGACAACGGTTGCCTTGACAACAGAGCCTCGCATCTCGTCGGGATAGGCGGTGACTGCGGATTCGATGACAGCAGGATGTTCTACAAGCACACTCTCTACCTCAAAGGGGCTGATGCGATATCCGCTGCATTTGATAACGTCGTCACTGCGACCTACGAAAGTAAAGTATCCGTCGCTATCACGCCAGGCAACATCATGAAGATTGTAATAGGAGCCTCCAACAGACTCTTCCGTTCTTTCCTCATCATGATAATACCCAACAAATAATCCTGGGGGGTATGCCTCCTTAAGACCGGTAACGCAGATATTACCTTCGTCACCGTCTGGGACTTCATTGCCGTCTGTGTCCAGAAGTTTTATGTTCATAAGCGGAGAGGGCTTACCCATAGAACCGGGCTTAGGCTCAAGCCAGGGAAAGGTAGCAAGCAGCACCGGGCCTTCGCTTTGCCCGAAGCCTTCACGAATGCGTTTACCGGTTGCCTGCTCCCATTTAATGGTTACCTCTGCATTGAGTGGCTCACCGGCTGTTGCATAGGTCTCAACCGACGAAAGATCAAAAGCACCAATGTCTTCCTGGAGCATGAACCTGTACATGGTAGGCGGCACGCAGAAGGTTGTGACGCGGTAGCGTTCTATGCGTTCCAGGAGCTTTTGCGGGTCAAACCTGACTGTATCAAAAGCAAAGACCGTTGCGCCGGCGATCCACTGGCCGTAGATCTTGCCCCAACCAAACTTAGCCCAACCAGAGTCGGTCACCGAACAGTGCAGTTTATCTTCCTGCACCTGCTGCCAATACCTGGCAGTGAGTATATGTCCAAGTGGATGTGCAAAGTTATGACAAGCCATCTTGGCAAAACCGGTAGTGCCGCTGGTGAAGTAGATGAGCATGATGTCATCACGCTGCGTTGCCTCTTTCCCGGTAGGCCGCACCCATTCATCACTTGCCTGATTGACCAAACTGGTCCAAGAAAGCCAGGAGAGTTTGTCGTTACCAGGGATGGCGCGCACGCTTTCAGAAGCATTAACGCTGATGAGAGCCTCAAGAGAAGGACACTCCGGAAGAGCCGCCTCAAGTTGTGCAAAAATATACTCGTCTTCCAGGGCAATAAGAGCCTTGGCCTGTGCACTGTTGACTCGATAGATGATGTCCTTGGTATTAAGAAGCGTTACCGCAGGAATCAGGATGGCACCAAGGCGATGTAACGCCACAGCGGTGACCCAGTATTCCCATCGTTGCCGCAGCATCAAAATGACAATGTCTCCCTTGCCAATACCAAGTGAGCGCAATACGTTAGCCAAACGCTTGGAGAGCTCAGAAACCTGCGTAAAGGTAAGAATCTTCTCGTCATCGCTGTCGTCACACCACACAAGTGCCCTTTTGTCTGGCTCTACCTGTGCCCACTCATCAACGACATCATAGGCAAAGTTAAAGTTATCAGGCACATCTATTTTAAAATTAGCATAGAAATCCTCATATGAGTCAAAATCTATGCGTGGACAGTACTTTTTAAGCAAGTGATTCATAATGTGATCCTCAGAAGTAGAACGGATAGAAAGAGTAGATGATTAGTCGGTAATAATGGTGATAAATACCGCACTTTGACTGGAACCACAACGTTGTCCGTGTGGAATTTGTGGGTTGAAGTAGATACTATCCCCCACGTCCAGTTCGATCTCCTTATCCGCAAACACCAGTATGACCTTACCGGCGATAACGTAATTGAATTCTTGCCCACCGTGTGTAACAAGCGCGGCAGGGTCGTCAGAAGGATCCAGGGTCACCAAAAGTGGTTGCATGACCTTATCATGGTAGTTGTAAGCCAGGTCTTCAAAATGATATCCGGGAAACCGATCAACAATACGCCCCTCGCCGGCGCGCACCACCTGATAGGTATCAAGGTGCGTACTGGAGCCGGTGAGAAGTACTGCCATATCCACGTTGCAGATACGAGAAGCCTGCATCAGTACGCTGATAGGGATATCGTAACCAGTCTCTTCATAAGCCCCAAGTGTCTCAGGGGTTATGCCCAGCAGAGAAGCAAATTCTTCTTGCCCAAATCCACAGGCATCACGTAATCCACCCAGTCGTTGACCGAGATCTTTAAGTTCCGTTTGAATCTTACTGCTATGTTTGGTAGTGTCACTCATTTCGTACCCATTTCACGCGTTTTTGTTTCGCTTTATCCTCGGCCCTGTCAGATTATCGGTCACAGTCGTCCTGTGTTATATGGTTAAAGCCAAGAGCCAATGCCTTTTTGTTGTATCCAACAAGATCTGAACGTTTTGCGCTGACACTTTTTTCGACGGCTGACTCTACCTGTGCTACCGTGCTGAAACCGGTCAATTGTAAAAGCTTGCCAACCGCAACCACATTGGCAAGACCCTTGAGATCGTTGTCCTCGGCTAGTTGGGTAGCTTCTATGCCGACAAACTCCACATCCTGGCGCAAGGGGCACACATCGATCATGGTTTTATCCGCCAGGACCAGTCCACCTGATTTGACCGTGCCGATGAAGTTATCATACGACGGTTTATTAAAGGCAACAAGCACGTCAGGTTCGGTAACCAGCGGAGAGCCTATAGGGTCCTGCGAGAGGCAGACCGAACAATTAGCCGTTCCACCGCGCATCTCCGGTCCATAACTGGGCAACCAGGACACTTCACGCTCATCCAGGAGGCCCGCATAGGCAATAAGCTTACCGGCAAAGAGAATACCCTGTCCGCCAAAGCCGGCCAGAAGGATATTGATGTCTTTGGCTGAGCCCGTAGGTGTAGTGTTCTCTCCCATCTCACTCACCAGCCTTGATATCTTTGTATACACCTAATGGATAGTAAGGAAGCATATTCTCCTGGAGCCACTCAAGAGCCGCATACGGCGTCATGCCCCAGTTAGTAGGGCAGGTGGAGACAACCTCGATAATGGAAAAACCAAGTCCTTCCATCTGATATTCAAAACCTTTACGGATTGCCTTTGCCGCCTTGCGGACATTAGACGGTGAATCCACCGTAACCCTTTGAGCAAGAGCTACGCCATCAAGACAGGAAAGCAATTCGCAGACCCTGATAGGATACCCTGCCGTTTTTACGTCACGACCATAGGGTGAGGTCTGTGTGATCTGACCAGGTAACGATGTTGGCGCCATTTGGCCACCGGTCATGCCATAGATAGCGTTATTGATAAAGATCACCGTTATGTTCTCACCGCGCGTTGCGGCATGGATTGTCTCGGCCATACCGATAGAGGCCAGGTCGCCGTCTCCTTGATAGGTAAAGACCGTGTTCTCCGGACGCGCACGTTTAAGCCCGGTAGCTACAGCCGGAGCTCTGCCATGAGCTGCCTGGACCATGTCACAACTATAGAACTCATAGGCAATGACCGCACAGCCAACCGGACTGACACCTACCGTTGTGCCGGTAACCCCGAGTCTCTCGAGTGTCTCGGCAACGAGACGCTGTGTAACGCCATGGAGGCAACCAGGGCAGTAGTTGGTAACAGCATCGGTAAGAGCCGGCGTACGCTCAAAAAGAAGAGGGTTTTTTTCTATCGTTGTCATTTTACTCACCTGCTTCCAGTTTGCTGTGGAAGGGCAACAGATGGAAGATCTCGCCGGCATACGCCTTTTTAAGAGCCACAAGAACCTCGGCAGGCGTAGGTACGATACCTCCACTATGGCCAAAGAAGCTCACAGGTTTACTACCTGCCACAGCAAGACGAACGTCATCTACCATTTGCCCGGTAGAAAGTTCAACACTCAGGAAGGCTTTTGTCGTCCTGCAGGCCTCGCATATGGCATCGTCGGGAAAAGGCCAAAGAGTGATAGGACGTATCATGCCCACCTTAAGACCTTCCTCACGCGCTGCCTTGATCGCACTACGGGCAATACGAGCAGCTGCTCCATATGCCACAACCACGAGTTCTGCATCTTCCACGTATTCCAGTTGCGCCATTTGCTCAACTTCTTTTATGAGAGCGTAGCGCTCAAAACGTTTGATAACACTGTCTTCCAATACCTGGGCCACCAGGCTCAATGAATTGATGATGTTGTGCTCACGCTGGCCTTTAGTGCCCGTTACTGCCCAAGGTTTGGGAGGAAGGTCGGCGGGGTCCAGTGTTTCTGGTAACTCTACCGGCTCCATCATCTGACCGAGCAAGCCGTCTGCAAGGATCATGGCAGGCATGCGATAGCGGTCGCCAAGATCAAAGGCTTTTCTGGCGAGGTCGGCCATCTCCTGTACGGTGGATGGCGCAAGCACAAATACATGGCCGTCGCCGTGTCCCGTTGCACGAGTTGCCTGCCAGTAATCGGATTGGGAAGGCTGGATACCACCAAGCCCGGGACCACCGCGGTTGATATTGACTATAAGACCGGGTAAATCTGCGCCAATCATATAGGAGATACCCTCTCCTTTGAGGCTGATGCCAGGCGAGGACGATGAAGTCATGA
>JAVBUQ010000030.1:0-6951 GCA_031555185.1 Coriobacteriales bacterium | reverse complement strand
GGCACCGATATCGTCATCAAAGAGGGAGACGTTATCTCTCTCGATGGTACCAGCGGCATCGTTGTGCTGGGTGCCGTGAACCTGGTATTGCCCGAGCTCTCCGGCGATCTCGATACTATCCTCGGCTGGGCGGACGAGTTTCGTATCTTAGGAGTCCGTGCCAATGCCGATAACCCCGAGGATGCAGAACTCTCTCGAGAATTTGGCGCAAGTGGTATTGGCCTGTGCCGCACCGAGCATATGTTTCTTGGAGACCGTAAGGCTATCATTCAAAACTATATCCTCACGGATGACCCCGCAGTGCGCGACAAGGCACTTGACGACCTGCTTAAGGTGCAGACCGAGGACTTCTATGGAATGTTCAAGGCGATGGACGGGCTACCCGTGGTAGTGCGTCTCCTTGACCCGCCGCTCCATGAGTTTCTTGATGACCCCCGTGCACTCGAGGTTGAGATCACCCGCATCGAGCTCACCACTAACGATACCGATCTTGTTGTAACCAAACGCAGCCTGCTCTCCCGTATCGATTCCATGGCTGAGATGAACCCCATGCTGGGCCTTCGTGGCGTGCGCCTTGCCATCCTCAATCCTGAGTTGGCGGCCATGCAGGTGCGCGCTATAGCTACCGCTACCGCCCGTTTGCTCAAAGAAGGTCTGCATCCCCATGCTGAGATCATGATCCCACTGGTAAGTGTGGTGCAGGAGTTGGCAACGTTGCGCGAAGAGAGTGAGGCAGTGCTTGCTCAGGTGGGCAAGGAGTTTGGTAGAGAGCTTGATCTGCCTATCGGAACTATGATCGAGCTGCCACGCGCGTGCGTGACTGCCGATGAGATCGGCGCCAGTGCGGACTTCTTCTCCTTTGGTACCAACGATCTTACCCAGACCGCCTTTGGCTTCTCCCGTGACGATGTGGAGAGCAAGTTTGTGCCGCGGTATCTCGAACGCAAGATCATTCCTGCCAATCCCTTTGAGACGTTGGACGAAGGCGTAGGAAAGCTGGTTGAGATGGCCGTCAAGTTGGGACGCTCTGCCAATCCGAGTTTGGATCTGGGCATCTGTGGCGAGCACGGTGGCGATCCGGAATCCGTCAAGATGTGTCATAAGATAGGGCTGGATTACGTGAGCTGCTCACCCTATCGTGTGCCGCTTGCCCGTCTTGCAGCAGCTCAGGCAGCGCTGGAGGATAAGCACGCAGTGTCCGACAATCGCTAGAAGGCTACCTGTAGTCCCAGTTATAAAGAACGGAATCGGTAGGCCCCGACCACTGTAAGTGAGTCGGGGCCTTTTGTGAACACAAGCCCTCTTATGGCGGTGTGGGCACGTGAGAGCCAGCTTAGCGTAGACTGAGCCAAAGCCCATTTTGTATGACGGGAATTATTTGCTATGTTAATGCGCAATGCGCCTTTTTGGGATTTCTTGTAACCTTTTATGGCGCAAGTCGTAGTTATCTCTGTAAGGGAAGTCGTGAGGCTTACTTGAGAAGCCTGAGACAAGCTGAGGTAAGGATACCAGGTGCTAAGCGAACTGAGTATTGAGCAGGTCATCGCAACCTACACCCCAACGGTCTATGGAGTTGCCTTGACCCACACAGCAAGCAGAACCGACGCGGACGATGTGTTTCAGGAGGTGTTCTGTGCCTATTGGCGCAGTAGGCCGAATGTCTCAAGCGAGGAACATCGCAAAGCCTGGTTGATCCGTACCACACTAAACTTCTGTCTCAAGGCCACGCAGAGCAGTTGGGCTAAGAGAACAGCCTACGTGGATGGAGCGATGAGCGAAGAGAAGGACAACGAGTTCTTCAGCAGCAGAAACTCTGTCAACAGAGGTTGTGACAACGATAGCTGCCTCATCGAAGACCAGTATACCGATGCCTTTAACAACGAGATTGAGTTACCTTCTGCCGACTTTCCCTTCCTAACAGAACAGCAATCAGCACTCTATGAGGCAATACGCACTTTGTCTACACCTTATCGTACCGTGGTGCAGCTGTTCTACTTTGAGGACCTGTCTGTGGCTCAGATCGCTGCAACTTTAGGCGAGGAGCAAGGGGCGGTCAAAACACGTCTTTCGCGTGCGCGGGCACAGTTGCGCGAGAAGCTGAAGGAAGGTGCCTGAGATGACTGAGAATAATAAACACCATGGGAATACTGATTCTAATGAGACTGATTTCATTGAGAACGAATTAAACGATGAATTTGATAAGCAGGTACGAGCCACCGCTCATAAGATGCGTGAGCGGTTGCAGCCCACTGTTGAAGTAGTAGAAAAGACTACTGACGAGGCTTATTTGCAAGGCTGTCAGCAAGGTGACCAGACAGCTAATCGAGTGAGTAACCAGTCTGCTGATCAGGCAACTGGGCAGGTAACCGAGCAAAAGTCTGATCAGGCAACTGGGCAGATAGCAGAGCAGGTGGTTGGTAAGGTATCAGGCCGGGTAACCGAAAAGGATTCCGACCGAGTAGTCTCTGCAGAAACGACGCTCCCTCCGCCAAACGGCACGCCACTCTCAACTATTCCCGGAGGCCCTAAAAAACGTCGTCATCGCGGGCGCACGCTGGGTATCGTAGCTGCGGCAGCGGCAACAGTACTTGTAGTTGGAGGCGCCTTTGCATTCAATGCAATGAATGACTTCCAGTTTGCTCCGGGGGCACTCACAGAAGCAGGTACATTGGCTACTGATATCACCTCTCCCGTTTCCTACGACGAGCTCTATAACTCGCTGGAGAGCAAAGTCTTTGATGCTTACAGCGGTGGTGCCGCAGTTGACATGCTCAGTACGGAATCGGCAGGCTCCGTCCCCTCAACTGGTAATAGGTCTGAAACCGCACCTCCACCCAGCGTTGAGTCTGCCGAAGTCCCTTCGGCAGATGCCGCAGCACCTACGTCCAGCATGGACGAAAGTCCAAGTCGCAGTTATTCAGAGACCAATACCCAGGTCGAAGGCGTTGATGAAGCGGATATCGTCAAGACCGATGGCAAGAATATCTATTCACTCTCGTATGACGAGGTCATCATAACCAGTGCTCAAGGCAAGGATACTGAGGAGATTGCCCGCATCGGTATCGTGAATGGGACCGCGCAGGACCTGTATGTTGTTGATGGTCGCCTGATAGTCATGTCCTATGATTACGGATGGTATGGCATCAACTCCGGCAATCAAGCCACCTATGTTGCAATCTACGACATCAGCGATCCTTCTGAACCTCAGCTGCTTAATGTGCTCGGACAAGACGGATACCTGAACACCTCACGGCTTGTAGACGGCAAGCTTTATTCGGTAAGTGAATATACCGTCTATTACGATTACTGCGACCCTGAAGACCCTCAGACATTCACTCCTAATCTTTATGATGGCGTTGAAGATACTGATGGACTCAGCAGCGCTGCGGAGCCGATGAGTGTTGATGAGATATATATACTGCCCGAATACAACAGCGCAAGTTATACGGTGCTCACCGCCATAGACATTGAAAACGCCAAACGTATGAGTGGGATATCTGTCCTTGGATATACAGACACGGTATATATGAATGAAGAGAACCTCTTCCTGGGAGCAACGAATTACAACAATGGCCCCATAGTCCCACTGTATGAGGGCAGTGAGAGCGGCTCTACACAGTTGAGAAGAGCTCCGATATTCCCCTGGGAGATATTCTTCTTTATCATCGATCCCGATGCCTGGTTTGAGAACGCAAACCCGCAGACAACCTATGAGCCACCACAAACCTCGTATGTGCCTACCACTCGTCTCACCCGTGTTGCGCTTAACAATGGTTATCCTGACATCGCCGCAACAACTACAGTTGAGGGAACGCTGCTCAATCAATTCTCGCTTGACGAATATGAGGGGTACCTGCGGGTAGCTATCACGGTCACCAAGGACACGTACGCCCCTGGTGAAGAGGATGTCGCCGCCAGCACATGGTTTGGCACCACCACCGTCAACAGCCTCCTGGTCTTTAACAGCAGCCTCAGTGTGGTGGGGAGTATTGAAGACCTGGCACCGGGCGAGCGCATCTACTCTACGCGGTTCACCGGTGACGTGGGTTACATGGTCACCTTCAGGCAGACCGACCCGCTCTTCTCCCTTGATCTTTCTGATCCCAGAAATCCTGCGGTCATGGATGCCCTTAAGATACCTGGCTTCAGTCAGTATCTACATCCCTATGCTGACGGGCTCTTGTTAGGTCTGGGGCAGAACACGGCAAGCTCTGGTGCCCTTACCGGCCAGCTCAAGCTCTCGATGTTTGACGTGAGTGATCCCTTTGCCATCACTGAGGCTAACAAGGAGCTCATTGATGCGTATTCAAGCGATGCCCTCTACAACCACAAGGCAGTATTGATAGATGAAGAAAAGAACATTATCGGCTTTGACGCTGATAGAGAAATGTTCAGCGGCAGTGCAAAAGAGGAATATCGTTATGAATGGAAAACCTATTACTTGATCTATGGCTACGATGAGAGTACTGGTTTCTATGAACGTGCTGCTATCGAGTTGCCAGACGAGTATGAACAGGCGCGGGCATTGTTCATTGACAGTTACCTCTATATCGTTAATGGTGAGAACATCGGAGTGTTCACTCTTGATACACTTGAAGAAGTCACCTGGGTTAAAATGTAGGCATGCGAACGCGAATTGAACGTGAACAGCTCGAAAGACAGAATCTCAGCGCCTTTGCGGCTCTGAGTGATGCGGCCACGCGAACTCATCCAGAGCCATTGGATGAGTTTCGTACCGCGTTTCAACGCGACCGCGACCGGGTCATTCATTCTAAGTCGTTCAGGCGGCTCAAGCATAAAACCCAGGTATTCATGGCCCCCGAGGGAGACCACTATCGTACACGCCTTACGCATACCCTTGAGGTGGCTCAGATATCCCGCTCAATTGCGGTAGCCCTGGCGCTTAATGAGGACCTCACCGAGGCAATCGCCATGGCACATGACCTGGGGCACACCCCTTTTGGTCATACCGGGGAGGAAGCATTGGCGCGTTGTTTGGCAGAGCGGCGAGGCGTACCCTATGATAGCGCGGCCCCACTTTTCAAGCACTCCCGTCAGTCGGTACGTGTAGTAGATGTTTTGGAACGGGAGGGACAGGGGCTTAACCTCACCAATGAAGTGCGCGATGGTATGCTGCACCACAGTGGTACCGAAAGAGCTTCTACCCTGGAAGGCCGTATTGTTGCTACGGCCGACCGTATCGCTTATACCAACCACGATATTGATGATGCCATGCGTGCCGGCATTATCGTAGAGAGCGATCTACCTCTGTCTACGCATACGGTGCTGGGCAATACACACTCTGCCCGCATTACCACGCTGGTAGAGGATATGATCAGGAACTCTGATGGCATGGGCGATATCATTATGAGTGACCGGGTCTGGGACGCGATGATGGAGCTCAGGACCTTCCTGTTCGATCATGTGTACAACCTTGACAACAAGGGCAAGGCTGAGGAGCCGCGCGCCCTCGAGATAGTGAGCACGCTTTTTACTTATTTCCTTGAGCACCCGGAGCAATTGCCGAAGGGCACGCTTGCCATTGCGGGGGGCGATGAAGAACAGGCCGCGATTGATTATGTTGCCTCTATGACCGACAACTACGCAACTGCAATCTATGGCCGCATCCTTGGCTGAGGAGGGTGTTGCCTGATCCTGGTTGGCAGCTGCCCAAACGCTTACGGCCATGCACAGCCACCAGCACCAGACAGTTCGATACCAAAAAGGCAGCGGTAAGTGCCCTGCCTTCAAATTTCCTACATTTATGCAACATAAACCCCAGCTAACGAGCACAAAAAGTATGCTTATTATGTACTTGAATGTGCACTAAGAGAAATCGGACATTATGATAATTTCAGTCAGGTGCATCGCAGCAGGAGCACCTCAAAAAGCGATCACGCACCCGTTGTTAAAAGAACAGACCTATGGGGGAAGTCAATGCTCGAACTAAAGAATTTGGTAAAGTCGTACACCACTGCGGGCTTTACCCAAAAGGCATTGGATGACGTCTCCGTAACCCTGCGCGACAATGAGTTCGTTGCCGTTCTTGGTCCCAGCGGCTCCGGAAAGACTACCTTACTTAACATAGTGGGTGGCCTTGACCGATACGACTCCGGCGATCTGATCATCGACGGCATCTCCACAAAAGAATACAAAGACCGCGATTGGGACACCTACCGCAACAACCGGGTTGGGTTTGTCTTTCAAAGCTACAACCTGATTCCTCATCAGAGTGTACTTTCCAATGTTGAGTTAGCCCTGACGCTTTCCGGTGTGCCCAAGGCCGAACGGCGTGAGCGTGCCCGTATGGCGCTTGCAGAAGTAGGCCTGGAAGAGCATATCTCCAAGAAGCCAAGTCAACTTTCGGGTGGACAGATGCAACGTGTTGCCATAGCACGCGCTCTCATCAATAACCCTGAGATTCTCCTTGCCGACGAACCTACCGGCGCACTGGATTCTAAAACCTCTGTGCAGATCATGGATCTGCTCAAGGAGATTGCCTCCGACAGGCTTGTGGTGATGGTCACACATAATCCCGACCTTGCCGACGAATACGCTAATCGCGTTATCAAGCTTGCTGACGGAAAGATAGTAGGGGATTCCAACCCGGTTGAATCCGGAGAGCTGGAGCATGAGGCCCGTCCTCCTCGCAAGGCAAAGATGAGTTTTCTTACGGCCATCGCACTCTCGTTCAGCAATCTCATGACCAAAAAGGGCCGTACACTGATGATGGCCTTTGCAGGATCCATAGGCATCATCGGTATTGCCGGTATCCTGGCTCTCTCAAATGGCGTCAATAACTACATTAAGACGGTGGAGGAAGACACTCTCTCCGTGTACCCACTCGCCATCACCTCTACCGGTTTTGACATGACCTCGCTACGGGTGGGCTGCACGATGAGCGCCGAAGACCCACACGGCTCGGAGGCGGACAGTGAGGACGGAACCACT
>JAVBUQ010000009.1:0-3785 GCA_031555185.1 Coriobacteriales bacterium | reverse complement strand
GGCAAGCTGAATATGGACGAATTTGCCTTTGGGTCATCTACCGAGACCTCATTTTTCAAAAAGACCCATAATCCCTGGGATCTCGAGCGTGTGCCTGGAGGCTCAAGTGGCGGCAGTGCTGCAGCGGTTGCTTCCGGAATGGTAACGGTGAGCCTGGGTTCCGACACGGGAGGATCCATACGACAGCCGGCGTCCTTTTGTGGCGTAGTGGGCTTTAAGCCATCCTACGGTGTGGTAAGCAGGTCGGGTGTAGTGGCTTTTGGCTCCTCGCTTGATCAGGTAGGCCCCTTTGGTCGCACAGTGGCCGATGTAGCGGTGGTGACCGATGCTCTCTGCGGGCGAGATCCTCTGGACTGCACAAGCCAGGACATTGAGCCCACCTTCCTTGCCAGCGCACTGGCCGGACAACAAGAAGGTATCAAAGGCATGCGGATAGGTGTTGTCTCCGAATACCTGGGAGCTACCGGCATTACCACAGAAGTGGTTAATGCGTTCAAGGACACGGTAAGAAGGGCTGAGGAGTTGGGCGCTCATATCGTTGAGCTTGAACTACCACATGCCCGTGCCGCTCTCTCTGCCTATTATGTCATCGGTCCCTGCGAGGCATTCTCAAATCTTTCTCGTTTTGACTCCATCCGATATGGTTACTGTGCACGTGATGCTGGAGATATGACCGAACAGTACGAGCAAAGTCGTGCTCAAGGTTTTGGTCCTGAGACAACTCGCCGTATTCTACTCGGCAATTACCTGCTTAGCAGTGGCGTGTACGAAAAATATTACTATCCTGCCCAGCAGGTGCGCACTCTCATTACCCAAGATTACCAACGTGCCTTTGAGCAGACAGATGTGATACTTACGCCAACAAGTCCACGTACGGCCTTCAGGTTTGGCGAGGTATCAGACCCCACCTCAATGCATCTTTCCGATATCTTTACCATCCCCATCAATATTGCCGGCAACGGAGGTTTGAACCTACCGGTGGGGCTGGGAGAAGAGAGCGGTCTGCCTGTGGGTATGCAGATCATCGGACCTCAGTTCAAAGATGAGAATATCCTGCGTGTAGCAGCTGCTTTGGAAGCCACCTACGATATCAAACGCCTGGCGCCGGTAAGCGGGTCACTGAGAAATTCGGCGAGCGCCACCGCAGTACACACTGCTGCTACACATGCGGCGTTGGGTTCTGTAGCAGGCGCAACCACTCCTTCGTTGTCCGAAGGAGATGCCAAGTGAAGACTATCACTGAAGTAATGCGAGACTGGGAGGCCGTTATTGGTCTTGAGGTCCATACCGAGCTTACCACCCTTAACTCCAAGATGTTCTGCGGGTGTAAAATCGAGTATGGTGCACCACCCAACACCCATGTGTGCCCCGTGTGCCTGGGTATGCCCGGAACGCTCCCGGTGCCTAATCGTGCTGCTATTGAGAGTATCGTCTTAGCAGGTCTCGCGACAAACTGCGACATAGAAAAAGACAGTATGTTCTATCGCAAGCACTACTTCTACCCGGAAATGACCAAAAACTTCCAGACCACGCAGGGGCCGATCGCATTCTGCATGCGCGGTGGGCTGGACTTGGAGGTAGTGGGATCTCCGGCAGCAGAACGCACCTTTCTTGAGGGAACAAAAGAGCTTGTAGACGAAGAGGGTTATTCTACCTTTATTGGTATCACACGTATCCATATGGAAGAGGATGCGGGCAAGCTGGTGCACATCGGTGGCGAAAGTGGACGTATCTCCGGTGCTGACTATAGCCTGGTTGACTACAACCGTTGTGGCACCCCCCTTATTGAGCTGGTCACTGAGCCTGACCTACGCACACCTGAAGAGGCGCGTCTCTTCTTGCAGAAGCTGCGCTCGATCTATCTTGCCCTGGGAATCTCGGACTGTTCAATGGAGCAGGGTTCATTGCGCTGTGACGGAAATGTCAGCCTGCGTCCGCGCGGCTCCAGTGCCTTTGGTACAAAGACCGAGCTCAAGAATATGAATTCCTTTAAGAATCTACATGATGGACTTGCCTATGAGATCTGCCGTCAAGCTGAGGTTTTGGAAGAAGGCGGAAGAGTAGTTCAGGAGACCCGGCACTGGGAGCCCGCTTCTCGCCGTACGATAAGCATGCGTTCCAAAGAGACGGTTGACGACTACCGTCTCTTTCCCGATCCTGACCTCGCTCCGTACCATCTCAGTGATGAGTTCATAACACAGGTTCGGTCTCGTTTGCCGGAACTGCCCGACGCTCGTGCCCAACGATACCGTGCTGATCTGTCGCTCCCTTTTACAGATGCGCGTGTTCTTGCGGGGGATAACGAGCTGGCGTGCTTCTTTGATGCGACCCTTGATAAAGCGGAGGCATCAGGAGAGCTTGCCAGGCCTCTTGCTAATCTGCTTCTCAATGATGTTTCGGCCTTTCTCAATGCTGAGCAGCTCACGTTAGAGCAGACAAGACTTAAACCTGAGTACCTGGCAGAGCTTGGTAGCCTGATTGCGCATGGCGATATCTCCTCTAAACAGGGCAAAGAAGTGCTGGCAGAGGTTTTTGCCCGAGGTGTCTCTCCCGTAAAACTGGTAGAGGAACTCGGGATCAAACAGGTATCAGATGTGGGCGAGATTGAAACAGTCGCACAGGCGGTGTTGGATGCTAACCCAAACAAGGTTGAGGAATATCGGGCAGGTAAGACCGGGCTCTTAGGATTTTTTGTAGGACAGGCCATGAAGGCAACAAACGGTACAGCAAATCCCAAGGTTTTGAACGAGACGTTTCAGAGGCTTTTAAGCGAGTAGGGTGGTTTGGTAGAAAAGGACGAACGAAAAGAATGTGAGCACTGATTAAGGAGCGGGATCAGATATGTCAAAAATCAAGTTCAATTACTTTGATGCGTTTGAGCGTATTGGCGAATTCGCATGCAAGGAAGCAGCGATGCTCAATAGTATCCTGCGTGAGTATGATCCAAAGAAAATGGGCGAGCATGTCCAGATCGTGCACGAGATAGAGAACGAGGCAGACCTGGAGAACCATCAGGTCTACAAGCACCTGGCCGACGAGTTTGTGCCTCCCATTGATCGCGAGGACATAGCTACGTTGGTCCAGAACCTCGACGATATCGTGGATTATATCGACGATGTGGTACAACGGCTTTTTATGTTCAATATCCAGGAGATTCCCACGCCGGCATTGGAGATGGGCGAGCTTATAGAAAAGTCTTGCACTGCCCTTTCAGTTGCGCTTAAGGATTTTCGCAATTTCAAAAAGTCCAAGACGCTTGATCAAATGCTTATCAGTGTCAACGACTATGAGGAAGAAGCCGATAGGCTCTACTTCTATGCTGTCCACGACCTCTTTACCAAACGTGCTGATGACCCACTGTACGTCATGAGCTGGTATCACATCCTGGTAAGTATGGAGCGTTGCGTGGACTCAACGGAGGATGTCGCCACCACGGTCTCGACTATCATCATGAAGAACACATAAATATGAGTGTTATCTTAATCTGTGTTCTCGTTTTTGCCATAGTCTTTGAGTTCATCAACGGTTTTCATGACACCGCCAATGCCATAGCAACAACGGTCTATACACGAGCCCTCTCCGTAGGCAAAGCGATCATGCTTGCTGCGGGAATGAATTTTCTGGGAGCCCTGGTTTCTGAGAATGTAGCCAAGACCATTACCGACGGCTTGATAGGCGTGCAGATAGAAGAGTACGTAGTGCTGGCCGCGTTGCTCGGTGCAATTATCTGGAACCTCTTTACATGGTGGAGGGCGATACCCTCATCGTCTTCCCACGCCCTTATC
>JAVBUQ010000055.1:0-7388 GCA_031555185.1 Coriobacteriales bacterium | reverse complement strand
GGGGAAGTCGTGATCAAGTACTCCCTCGTCCTTCGTGGCTTTGGTAAAGTCGCCATACAGCCATCTTAACGAGAGGTGCGTACGTTCGGTGAAAAGCCTCTCGCCGCGTTCTCCACAAAAGGTATTCTCTGTAGCGCCTCCATCATATAGTTTTACATTAAAGATATCGTTAAAGGCATCAGTGAGTATCTGAGATGTCCCCTCTTCTAAAAAGATAAAGTGGTGTAAGTGGTAATCTGCCCAATTAAATGCCTTTTGAATCATGTGATGCACCCACTCAAGGGACGCGTCAAGAGGAACGACGATATCCCGAAAGCTGGGAGGATCGAAGTTCTCACCTTGAAAGTCCATCAACTGAATACGTACTTTTACTGTCGGAACAATCGTCTTCTTGCAGATATTTTGCACATACTCCCGTGTACGCTCAGTTGGACACTCGTATTCTCGTTTATCACCTGCCTCGCCACGCACTTTAACGATGCTGTTATTGAGGTGAAAGCTCAGGCTTCTGTCTACGGGCTCAGGTGATATGTAGTTAACACCTCCTCTGTAGAGGTGTGCATAGGCTGCGTCTTTCTGACTCGTAATGATACCCGTAGTACTTCTGTCGTTATTGGCATAGAGAACCGTTGGCGGAGCATAAAGCGACTTCAGATCCCGCCTTTCAAGCAGGGTGCCCAGAATATGCTTTTTTCTTTCTTTAATATCCTCGAAGTAGGCATCGGCAGCAGATGGCACGATGACCAGATCATTGTAGATTGTCCTGATCCCCGTTTCTGCAATCTCGCCGATATGGTAAAGATCCACACAGTCAAGCCCATTGAGCACAACGGTCAACCCCAGATCACGATTGAAAAGATAGCCAATGCGATGGATGCCGATTGGCTTTTCGTCTTCGCGCTCCGTAATTGGTGTTTCCTCGATGTCGAGGTTCCAGAGCAAGCCACGATTTTTTGGGTCCTCATCAAGAAAGGCTCTTACTTTGTCAAGCTGCTCCTTGTCAGAAAGAATGATTGGCGCTTCATTCTCTTTGCCCCTTCTTTCAAATACAGCCTTTTCGATACTCTGAAGCGCCTTACCTGAACATGCAATAATCATGGCGACCTTCCTTTACAAAAAATGTTGTGGGTCGATATCGAGTATCTGACATATCAAGAGGCCGAGTGAAAAAGCAGCGCCTCTGAAATCACGTTCACCTGACTCGAACTTCTGGTATTGACGGATATTGATCTTTGCCTTATCTGCAACCTCTTGCAGCGTGTAGCCCTTCTTCTGTCGTGCAGTAGCAAGCACTATATGATCGGGCATAGAAAGTGACAGTTCCGTGCGTTTTGCGTGGGTTGGCTTCGAATAGGGAATGGGAGCTGGATGTTTTTGTTTGTTGTCCTCAAGCAAGAAAGCCTCCTTTTCTTATACAATATGCCCTATTGGGCATATTGTCAAGAGTGTTCTCCTTAAGTCCTTTATGCTTTAGCACGCGCACTGCCTGTCAGCTAATAAACCGAGTAAGTGTTAGCTGACGTCACTATCAAACGACGAGCAAATAACCTAATTTTTCGGCAATTTTAACATCTTCTGCCTTCTCTTTTAAGAATATATCGGTTGTTACCGGATCGATCTGGTAGGACATGGCTACCATCACATTAAAGTGTAGCAATGCTGCATCGCGATTCTCACGCATTTCCGCAGCCGTGTTTTTGTCTGTGGCAGCCTCAGCTCTTGCTTCATATCTATGTGCAGCCTCGAGGTCATTGGTGAGATCTTGTTGAATTGTTTGTGTCAGTGCTTCTATAGACTGCCCTTGCATTACTTGTGGCTCAACAACAGTAAACATGTGGACCCCTTTCCTTTATATTTACTTCAACCTCTTGGATTGTATTGTAAGGCCACTTATGCCCATTATTCATAACTCCATAATTTCTTCACAATTGTGATTACAAATTGTACTAATATGCCATTCTGACCTTATCGGCGAGTAGATATGCCCTGAGCACAAGACTTAGAAAAGTTGGGCAAGGGAGATAGTCTGCCCCATAATGGTATTGAACTAACATCGATAGACTCTCAGCAAGCTGTCATTCAGCTCACCTCGATCGGCTCAAACATAAGCTGGTGTAGAGTTATCCTCTACCGACTCTAAAGCAAGCCGTCATCCAGCCAGTCACGATAGCGCTTGAGTCCATCAGCCGAAAGACGGTAATAGGCTTTACCGTCTTTTTTTGATACTTCGACAAGGCCAGCGGAAAGCAGCATGTTCATATGATGCGAAGTGGTTGCAGGGGTAAGCTCCATCATACGTGCGATTTCCAGGTTATAGAGCTCGTTTTTTTTGAGTGCACGTAAAATCTCTACTTTGCTTGGATCGCTGAGTGCTTTTGCGACAAGAATGGCCTCTGCATTTGTGAGACCTTCATCTTGCCCCGCAAAAAGCCTGTTAGTCAATAGGCCATAAATAGTAAACTCTTCAAAGACCATAAGGCCAAGAGCAGCGGCCATAGAAGGTATGATCTGCGCTGAGGGGTTAAACGCCAACGAATGATGAGCAACGGCCGACAGGTCACCCCTCCTTAACTGCTCTTCAAACTGTGAAAGCAGCAGCGTTATCTCTGCTTTGAGCTTAGAGTAAGCAAATTCAAAAGCCGTCCTGTTCGCATTAACTGCGTCAAAGATCAGCTGAATCCTTTGCCTGGGCTGTTGTAACAGAGCGGTCATCTGCCATTTTGTCTGATCCGAGAATCCACTTGCCTCCAAACCACTGATGATCTCTTCTTCGCCTTCCAAAAAATCGATAATCCCCTCGCGGACCAGGGCAAGCGCAGCTTCATCGGAGATTGCAGTGGGGTCACTGATCCATTCTGGCTTCATCAGAATAATTACAGCAAATAAATACACGAGCTCTTCGCACATGTCCTCAAAGACTATGCTTCCTTCGGTTTTGACCATCTGATGCGCAAACGCCGCATAATACTGCTCGATCACAGGGAAGTGAGCCGCATAGAAGGCGATACCCTGTAAGCCAAGCTCATCAAGTTTTTGAATAGTTTCTTTTTTCTGCTCTTTGCCCCAATGAGGGTTGAGCAGAAAGAAGAATGTCTCAATGCTGGGATGCAGCTGATACTTCATATCCTTGAACCTTATCCTGTTCTGAACAGGCTCAATTATAGGGCATCTCTCATGACTGCTCGTATGCGGGATTGCATATCAGCCTTGCGGATCAGTCTGCCAGAGACGAACACCCGAAAGCTGTCCGCAGAATTTCGAGTGCTGGGTCAAGAGAGTTTCCCTGCACACTCCAAACGCTGGAACGAGGCAAAATCACCTCCCAGCTCGATAAGCTCGTCATAGGTTCCTGCTTCAGCAACTCGTCCTTTCTTCATAAAGAGTAGTGCATCGTAGCGACGCAAAAGCTCTGGCCTCAGATTATGGGTGATGGTTATCATGGTCAGATCCTCTATCTCCAATAAGGCACTTTCGATATCATACGCGGTCTGAATATCCACAGCACTGGTGCCTTCGTCGAGAATAAGCAAGGGCTTTTTCTCAATCAAAGCGCGCGCAACAGCAATGCGTTGGCGCTGGCCTCCAGAGAGGTTAGCACCCGCCTCGCCTACCGCTGCTTCAAGACCACGGTCAGTCTGGTTGAGGAATTTGCTGACACCGCTGATGGTGAGGACTTGACTCCACTCCTCTTCTGAGTAGGACCTTCCCAGGTCGATGTTGTACTTGATAGTCTCGTCAAAAACAAATACTCCCTGATGGATGGTGGATAACTTTGTGAGAAGTTGATCGATGTCAAGGCTATGGAGTTCATTCCCATCTATACGAATCGTGCCGGAATAATCGCTGTGCTCTGCTCCGAGCAAGCGTATCAGCGTACTTTTACCACAGCCACTCTCTCCCACCAGCACATACTTCTTACCCTTTTCTATGGTCAAATCCAGCTTGGTAAGAACCGGTTGCTCTTCTGAGTAGCCAAAACTCAGATCCTCAAAGCGTATCTCCTTCTCAAACACCGGCTCAGCTGTTCCGGTAAAAGCTGTAGGCGTGGGGGAGCTCAGTTCGTTGAGTCTGTTGAGCACCGGCTTTGCTCCCTGGATCTTGGGGATACACTGCATGATGATTCCTACCGGTTGGACAAAGGCGCCCGAAAGCTGCAGGATAGCCAGGAGCGCACCAGCGGCCATCTGACCATTCAACACAAGAACACCTGCGACCAGCATAGTGCCAATCTGAGACGCCGCGCCTATTACACTGCCGATGCCTTCGCTCGCTGCCAGTAGTCTGTCAACGGCATATTTGCTCTTTGCCAGTTTCTTGTTCTGATTCGCAAAAGACGCCTTAGACTGGTCGACGAGACGATATGAACGAATAACCTCATAACCTGAGAACTGATCCTTTAACTTCATGGTAAAGAGAGAAAGTCCCTTTGAATAGGCCTCCTGTCGTTTGCCAAGAGGCTTGCCCAAGCTGGCCGGCAAGAGGTACATGAGCACAAGACTGGCAAGCATGATCCCACCTATGAGGGGACTATAGACAAAGAGGGCAACGGCTGCCATAACAAAAACGACAGCGCACTGGATCGAAGTAAGAAAAGGCACGAGGGCGTTCTCTTCGATTATCGTGATATCGTTGGTGAGAGCAGAGAGGTAATCGGCGGTATTAACCTTGCGGTAGTGCTCGGTATCTCGCGAGAGTATGCCTCTATGGACATCTGCCCTGAGATCACGGACGGTGTTTATGATAAGCTTCTTCTCGGTAAGCACGCTCAAGGTAATTACTATGACAAGAGCGACTATGTACCCTAACACCACCCAGAGCATACTGGTGAAGAGCTCCCAGTTACCATCAACCACTGCGTTAAGGATGTTCTCGAGAATAAAGGCCGCAGCGATGGTGAGCGCTGAGCTGATAATGCCAAAAAACATGGTGAGTATAAAGAGGGCCTTGTGGTTCTGGAAAAGTCTCAGCATGGGTGCTCCTTGTCCTATAGATACCGATATTAAATATTGTCATATATTAGATGTTTATCTAATATATGACAATATCATTTATATCTTACTCGTTAATTATTTAATCCGTACATCTCAGAGAGAGTCAGAACATTGTGAGCTGATCTGACAATACGGGCTCCACACAACGCTTTACCTCATGTCAAGGCACGCGACGCTCTTAAAGCCTTGATATTCAGTAACTTAACGCTTGCTAAAGCAGAGCGTCCTGGAGAGCGAGCACATATTAATCATTTTCTGACTTTTCTGGCTTCCCAGATTCTTTAGCTTCCTCAGGTTCTTCCGACTTTTCAGGAATTTCGGGCTCTTCAGTCTTTTCAGGCTTTTTCTTCCGTTCAAATCTCTTGAATATACCCTCGATTTTGTCACTGACTTTTTGACTGACGGGGTGCTTCTTCATTATCAACGTGTCATGTCGATATTCATAAAGAGCCGCATTCAGCGCTGCTCCTAAAAGAACTATCATGCAGGCAAAATTGAACCAGAACATCAATATGAAGAAGGTACTTAAAACGCCATAGGTATTGAGGGTTTTTGTCATGAATTGCAGGTAGAGCGAAAACGTGACCACAAGAAGCATCCAGCCAACAACAGCTAACAATGCTCCTGGCAAAGCATCCCTAACCCGCACTTTTGCCGCAGGTGCCCATACGTATAACGAGAGAAGAATACAAAACAAAATAACAACCGTCACAGGCCATTTGAGTCCGGAAATGCTTGCGGCAATCTGCCCTGCGGCAGGCACGACGGTAGCAAGTTGGTCAAGCAAGGTACTTCCGAGTCCAAACACAAAGGCTAAGGCAACAAACAGAAGCAGGGCGAGAATCACCGCAACCACAGACATAGCCTTTTGAACAATGTTATGCCGCTTATCAACAATGCCATAGGCATGATCCAGGCCTTTTTCAAGTTGGCTGACACCGTTGCTCGCCGACCAAAGCACAGCCACCATGCCTAAAGAGAACAAACCTCCGTTACCCGTGGTAAGAAGCTGCTCAAGAATTGGGTTAAGAATTGATCTAACCGCTTCCGGGACTATCTCATCCAGATAAGGCATTAAACTCGCGGGGTCAATATCAAAGACCGGCAAAAGATTGCCAAGAGCGAGCATAAGTGGAAAGATTGAGAGAAGTGCATAGTACGCCATCAATACAGCTGTCTCACCAATGTTTGTTGACGTGATATGCTTTTGCAGCAGCGCGAACAGTGATTGCTTCCTGGCTGAGACAGACATGGCCCTCCTTCAATGCGAGAATAGACACACCACACTTACGGTGCATTCCTTACGATATACGTATTGCCTGATACTGGTATGAGCTGAGAACCTGTGCAGGATGGGTGTTGCGGGCAACTATCTGAGATAAGGTCTCTCGGGGGATTTGATAGGTGTTGTTATTCTCCGAGATATGCATGGCAATGACCTGTTCAAGCTTATTTGACAGCAGCGACTCCAATACCTCCGCCGCCTGTTCATTGGATAGGTGGCCGGTATCCGACATGATGCGTCTTTTGACGATGTAGGGATACGAACCCTGCTCAAGCATGCGCTGGTCATAGTTGCTTTCCAAAGCAAGGATACGGCAGTCCTCAAGGTATTCCTTTGCCGTTGCGGGGATGGAGCCGGTATCGGTCAAATAACCCACTGCGTCACCCTTATCGTCCTCGATCCTGAACCCAAAGGACTGGGCTGCGTCATGCGAGGTCAGGAAGGGATTGAGCTTTAACCCGGCAAGCGAGAGTTCATCATCCTCTTCAAAATTCTGCAGGCAAACGTTTTCACTTAAACCCAAAAGCTCGGAGCTTGCCTGTGTTACCGGAACACTGGCATATATCTGAGGGCTACTCCCCTGCTTTGCCAGCCCTCGCAAGACCACTCCGAGGCCCTTCGTATGATCGGTATGCTCATGGGTTATGAGGACCGCTTCTATCCTCAGCGGGTCAAAACCTACGATGTTGCAGCGCTCAAAGAAGTCCCGCTTGCAGATGCCGCAGTCAATGAGCAAGGCTCTACCAGAATCGCTGTCTTCAACGATAGTGGCATTGCCTTTGCTCCCGCTCGCAAGCACATGTAGGAATAAAGCCATGCCCGCTATATTACCCTAAGACAGCCTGTCTTCAGGAGAAGATGTTCTGCATCGACCTCTGGCCCTCATTTTTCCATAGAGGTAACACAGACGGTCAGGTAGATGACCCCAACATGGAAGTTTCATGAGGATCACTCATTCTCCTCTCTCATCATCCTCTGCTTCCAGAAGTGTCCCCTATCTGATGTCTTGCTGCGCCACATCAACATAATAGGAAACCAGCAGATCAACGCATGCTCCATAGCTTCTCATGCCCAGCTCCTGTCCCTGACTGTAAAGGAATTCCTCATACACT
>JAVBUQ010000044.1:0-35501 GCA_031555185.1 Coriobacteriales bacterium | reverse complement strand
TCAAAGAACTTGATGCCGTTATACTCCGGTGGGTTGTGTGAGGCGGAGATGACAACCCCTCCGTCTGCGCCCAGTTGGCGGGTCAGGAGAGCCACCGCCGGGGTGGGAATAATGCCGGCCAGGAGTGCCTTGCCGCCCCGTGAGGTAATGCCTGCCACAAGGGCAGCTTCGAGCATGCTTCCGCTCATCCGTGTGTCGCGCCCAATAACAAGTGTAGGACCGAGCAGTTGTATTGCTGTTGCACCAAGGCCAAAAGCCATCTGACACGTAAGGTTGTGATTTGCTACACCACGCACACCGTCGGTGCCAAAAAGTCGTTTATGAGTATCCATGACAGCTATTTTACCATCCGGCTGTATTGTTTGGGCGCAAGGGTAGGGTAGGCAGCTCTTAGCAATTATGCAGCGGGGTAAACAGAGTGGGTAATCTACGCAGCAGGCACCATATGTGTGATCATGATGCCTGCGGCGAGAGGAGAAGGAATTTCTATCTTGTCAGCAAAAACAATGCCTGCAGGGTGTGCTTCTGCTCATCAGGGGCAGCGTGTCAACTCACAGGCTGACACGCTGCGATTATGAGTAGAAGTCTGTCAGTCGTGACAGGTGTAGCACTCAAACACTCCTTGATGGTGACACGATTCACACTCTGCCTGCGCCTTTTCCTGTACCTCAACAGTATCGTGTGGGTCATGGCAACTTGCGCAGGTAATGGTGGTATGAGTCGTTCCTGCCGAACCTGGATTATGCGGATTGAGAGAAAGACCGTTGGTGTCTGTAACGACGGCGACGCCATCAGTCGCAGCTATCAGGGCTTCCCGCGTGCCATAGTGGCATTCCAGGCAGGTTTCGTCTGAGACTTCTGTCTCCTTTAACCTTTTGGGCACAGTGTCTTCTGTTGTAACACCTTCATGAATCTTCTGCATCTCGGCTTCATCGCTCACGTGACAGATTACACACTTTGATCCGGTTTCTTCAGCGGCCTCACAGGGATACTCCTCTGCAGTAACCTGCTCATTGGTATGACAGGAACCACAGTCGGTCTCAACCGTCCACTCAATGGGAGTAGCTGTTCCGTTTTCCTGACCACTCCCCTCGTCTGATCCGTTGGAGGCTCCTTGTTGCGGAGAGCAGGCAAGCAGAAGTATCACTGTCCCCAGGACAATACCGAGCAGAAGTACCCTTAACTTTACTCTTTTCCTCTTTTGAGCAGTCAGTCTCCTCATGATAACGCTCACTCCAGCCCTTACTCTTCTTCTGCTATGGTCATACCTGCAATACGCCCAAAGACAATTGGTTTTGCAAGTCCGATAAGGTCCATAGCTCCCGCAGACTCACCCGCAGCATAGAATCCGGGAATGGGCTCATAGTCCCAATCCAGGACCTGGGCTTTAGGGTTAATGGTCACCCCGCCGAGTGTATTGTGCTTCTGAATGCCCCACTTGATGGCATGGAATGGAGGGGTCTCGATCTTTGCGTCGAGGTGCACCTTCTGAAAGTCTTCGTCTACTCCCTGGCCAACCAGCTCGTTATACCGCGCTACTGCCGCAACAAGGCTGTCTGCCGGTACGCCCATGCCAGGCGCCAGGCCATCGATGGTATCTGCAGTGGCATACATGAAATCTTCTACCGTCGTGCCAACGGTCAGGTCCATGTCCTGCCTCTCGCGAGAAGCCTCATCAAGAATAATCCACACAACGGGACCATCCTCATCAACCGTCTGAGAAGCACAGATCTGTGCGAAATAGAAAGGTTTTGCTCCGCCAACCCAAGCAGGGTTATCTTCTCCGATTTCCTCATTCATAAAACGGTTTCCTTCTGCATTTACATAGATACACTCGCTGTCGAGAGGCTCCTCCGCTGTTCCGGGCAGTCCAAAAGGTGGCTCAACACTATGCCAGAGAGACCCCGCGTGACGATGCCAGCCATGCCAGTCGCAGCCACGATCGGTTGAAAGAGATGCCCCTGCATCGAGGGCAAGCTCAATACCGCTACCGTCATTCCATACATAGGGCTCACCGCTGATATGCGGATACTTAACAAGCCAGGGCAGGAATAGCTGCTTGAGCCTCTGACTACCCTTCCAGCTTCCTGTGCCCAGGAAGACTGCTTTATTGGCCTTAATGGTTACGGGGGTACCGTCTTCATCCGCTTCAATGCCTATGACCCTACCCGCGCGCTCGCCTTCTTCTCTGATAATCCTGGTCATCTTGCAACTCAGTTTGAACTCAGCGCCATTATCAACAGCGGTATCATAAATAGGCCAGCAAAGGCCAGCGCCTCCGGCCTCCCAGTCTCCGTCTTTTCCGTTTTCTCTATCGACAAGCTCCGGTGTGGTGGTGGTGTAATAACGTGATCCACGATACACCGCTGCCATTTGGCTCACGTTTGCTTTGATAAAGGGAATGCCCATTCCGTCAAGCCAGTTCCAAGTGTCAAGACTGTTGTCTGCAAAAGCACGTGACATGCCCTCGCCATCCTCGGCACCTGAGATCTTGCGCCACTGACCCATCTCGTATTCCCTGCCATCAACCGTGTCAACCGTCATGGTCTTGTCTGTCCTGAGATTAGGAATGGTTCGATCCTCAAAAATGATGTCCGCTGTTTCATCAAACCCTGCTTCTATCTGAAGCCTGGTGCCTCCTCCTATACCGAGATTGCCTCCTGCCTGGATTCCCTTGCCGCCGATCTTATCGTTTGCGTCTATGGCTATGACACTCACGCCACCTTCGGCTGCGGCGGCCGCACAGGCCAGTCCGGCCGGGCCCGTGCCCACTACCACGACATCTGCTTCATAGGTCCATGATGCGGGTACCGTGGCAGCTGCAGCGCCCTCTTCGGAAGTACTGCTGTTACAGGCAGCCAGGCCTGCCAACGCTACTCCCGCGGTCACACAACCCGTGCCAGCTAAAAATGCTCTTCTCGATAGGGCTTCTGACTTTGATTTCTCACTCATGTGCATCTCCCATCTCCGTTAGGTGTTGTGGGTCTGGCGCTCCAATGCGCACGGCAGCCTCTGGCTGCCTCCCAACCAAACTCTCGATAGTTAAGCATCTGTGTGACGATATTGCTATCGGTTAGATCATCGTCTTTTGAGAAAAGCCTACCAGCTCTTTTTGGATGATATAAATTTTTGAATGGATGAGGTAAAAGATGATTGTTGGATGATAACATTTAGTCTACGATAGCACATCGATAGCGCTGTCGATATTTTGTATCGTTTTACGCATCTAGGGAGAAGACAAGTGAATATGCTTACCAGCAGGTTGTTTTGTGCCTTGTCCTTGCTTACCCTTGGGTTGACAACTGCAGGAATCTGGACTGATGTCGTTGGCTACAGCGTAAACCTGTTTGTCGTGGACACCGCCTCAGGAGAAGGCACGTTCAGCGGAGATGCCTTTTTATGGGGGAGATTCTTTACCGGCCTGGTCATCCTTGTCTTTGCTCGATTCATCCCCCGTATCCAAACAACACTCACCATACTAGTTGCCGTTACCATGAGCATTGCAACGGCAACCCTTATCTTTTCATATCACCAGACCTTGTTGGATCCCTTCCTATTCTCGTCCATCGCAGTCTTTGTGGCGGGAGGAGGTTATATTTTTCTCGTTTCGATTTTCTATATCCTCTTTGCCCAGAGAATCCAGACCAGCCAGGTCGTCATCTGTATTGCATTAAGCCTCATCCTTGAAACAGTATTGTCGATACTGGTAAGCCTTTATCTTTCGGCAACCGTACAAGCTATCATCGTTACCCTTGCGCCTCTCCTTGTTATTATCCTCTATTTCTCAGGTGAAAGACTAAGTCGGTCTTCTTCAGACAAGTCGCTTCAGGATACAACAGCGGTACTTGGAGAACCTCAGAAAAAAGTTGCGGGACTTTCAAAGAATATTCTCCTTGTGCAGGTAGTAATATTCTCATCCCTTCTCGTGCTCATCAGAGCTTTAAGCAATATTGGGATATGGGGAAGGAGCCGTACTAACTTTACGGGGATGACCGAGCTCTCTGTGGATGAACTGATTGTCATCTCATTAATAGTATTGCTCTTATCGTTTCTCGTTTTTATCCTGCCGCAAAAACGCTTTTCTCTGGTGACAAGATGCCTCATTTCTTTTATCGTTCTTCTGGCAGGGCTGCAGGTATTGGCTATAACCGATGACCATCAGTTGCCCTATGTCTTTGACGCGATGACAACGGCCATCGAGCTCTTTGCCCATCTGTCGTATTGGATGATGGTTATTGCCTGTATACGCGACACCGATTTTCCTCCCTTCTTTGTAGCAAGCATTGCCCGGCCGTTCTATGCCTTGATATCTCTTGCCTGGCTTCACTACATAGAAGATCTGCCCTTTATGACCAGCACCGTTGTCATGGTCATCATCTATGCTTTGTTGGTGGCAGTATTAATCATGGTCTTCAGTGGACGGATCCTGGGGAATCTGTCTTCTTTGCATATACAAGAGGATGCCCAACAACGTATACGACAAAGAAAACTGGACAGTTTTGAGACGAAGTGGCGGCTTTCAAAGCGAGAGTCAGAGATCTTTGAGCTTCTGCTTGCAGGAAAAAAACGCACTATGATAGAGGCAGAGTGTGGTCTTTCTGAGGGTACGGTAAAGACGCACATCTCAAATATATACAGAAAGCTTGATGTGCATTCAAAAAATGAGATGGTGGATCTTTTTGAGGGCTATGAAGATTCAGAGATACCCGGGGCTTCAGGAGACCAGGATGACCCCTTGCGCCCAAGCGGAAGCTCCACTCGTGATCAGAACCAGGCGTGATTGACTCTGGTTACCCTGGCAGCCTCAGCGGTGGGTTTCGCAAGACAAACTGCAACTGTTGCATTAACTCTTGCAGTGTTGCGGTAAGAATTGCAACCAACCTTAGTAACGGCTGCGTTGCGCAGACCAAAAGAAACGCACAAACGGTTGACTATTGCCCCCAAAAGCTGCCATAATAGGTCGCGTAGGAATACCTGCGGGGTTACGAACGGCTCTAGGGAATAGACTATTACAGATAGAATGTTGTGGGAGGTTCTTTTTGCCGTCTTAAAAGCCATATCGTGGGTTAGCTGGTTGAAGCCAATACTGATGGCCCCCCTCCATCAAAGCCTCTCATCAGCCACGACCCTCTCAGAGGAGGGGAGACTTTTGCAGACCACCCCCAAGTTGCAAAGGTCTCCCTTTCATTTTGCCCCAGTTTCCTTCGCGCTACCGCATGATCGAGAAGCTGTTTTTGCCTGTATACGCTTATTTCTCAGTCCCCCTCCTGCTCTTCGTGACACCTCACCATAGGTAAGCCAAGTTCACACGCCTTATACTAAAAAGGTGGATTGCCCCCATTAATCAAGCACGCAGCTTTTGCGACAGGCCCTCTCTCCCACACGGTTTCTTCTCTATAATGAAACCATGGCTTTTCGTACACCAACAGACCTCACAAACAAGGTTGCTCATAGTTTTTATAACTTAGGGCTCTTAGAGCCTGACCGCCCGCTGTTGCTTATGGTAAGTGGAGGATCAGATTCTGTAGCGTTGCTACGCCTTGTCAGTGAGCTCTCTGGCCCTGTAGAGCCTGGTGTTTCATCTGCTGAAGCCCCTGCCCCTCTACTGCTCGTCCTTCATATCAATCATATGTTGCGCGGAGAGGAGTCGGACGGTGACGAACAGTTTGTTTCTGACCTTTGCGCAAGCCTTGGCATTGGTTGTATAGTCAAGCGCATGGATGTGGCTGTTCTTGCTGCCAGAACCGGTGAAGGAACTGAGCAGGCAGGTCGAAAATACCGCTATGCCTGCGCAGAAGCTGTGCTTGACGATTTTTCTTCTGAGCACGGCATTGACCCTGTCCAGGGACGAATTCTTACGGCCCATACTGCTGATGACCGGGCAGAGACTTTACTGCAACGGGTTATAGTTGGGGGAGGAGGTGGCTCCCTGGCATCCATTCCCCGTTGTAACGGGCGCATAGTTCGTCCCCTCATGGATTACACGCGTGAGGAGCTGCGCAGCTGGCTCTCCCATAACAAGCTCCTGATCAACGGATGTCTGTGGCGTGAGGACACCACCAATTTTGACACAGATTATTCGCGTGCTTTTGTGCGCCATGAACTCATCCCTCTATTGTCCAAACGTAACCCCCGTATTGTTGAAGGGCTTAACCGCACAGCGGAGGTGCTCACTGATGAAAGCGCCTGGTTAAACGAAGAGGCTCTGAAGTTGCTTCCTCTTTCACGCGACTCGTTTACCGCTCCCCGGGCTCTTGTGCGTCGTGCTGTGTATCTTGCTTGTAACGAAGCAATTAACCTGCTTGCGCCCGGTGCTCGAGTAACCTTTGAGCACATCGAGCTTATTGTTAAAGAAGGCGGTAACGACGGTTTTGCCTGTCAAATTCCCGGTGGTATAGAGGTGCGCACAGTGCGCGGTAGCGTCCAGTTCAAAAAGGCCCGACCGCCAAAACATGATCCTCGGGTGTAGTGCGAAACCAGAAGCCTTTTGCACACCACCGTTGCGCGTGCCTGCCACAAACACATCCCAAACACACTACATTTCTGTAACCTTATTTGCTCCTCCCCCTGTCTCATACAGCAATAACAGATACAATAGTCGTTTGGGCTATTGGCTCATAAATGACCGTTTTGCTTGGGGCCTGCCCCCGCCCTGCAGTGTACAAAACCTGTCGGGCGCGAGAGGCCTTTAAAGGAAAAGACCTAGGGAGTTCAAGCAGAATGCCAGAAAAAGGAGCGGCAGCACTGCCTCCGGAAATAAAAGATGTGCTTTTTGATGAAGCCCAGCTACATGAGGTCGTCAAACGAATTGGCGCGGAGATCTCGAAAGACTATGCAGGTCAAAAGCTGCTGCTGGTAACAGTTCTAAAGGGGGCCTTCATCTTTATGGCCGACCTGGTGCGCGCCATTGAGGGTAACGTAGAAATCGACTTTATGGCTGTTTCGAGTTATGGAGATGGCGCCAAGAGCTCTGGTGTCGTTCGTATCATCAAGGATCTGAGTGTTGCGGTAGAAGGACGTCACGTCATCATTGTGGAGGATATTCTTGACAGTGGCCTTACACTCAAATATCTCCTCAAAAACCTCAAGAGCCGTAAGCCGCTTTCTATTGAAGTTGCAACCCTGCTTTTTAAAGAAGGTAAGCAGGAAACTGATGTACATTGCAAGTATGTAGGCCTTATTTGCCCGGATGAATTCGTAGTGGGATACGGTCTGGACTACAATGAGGATTATCGAAATCTTCCCTATATTGGAGTCCTTGATCCCCTAGCATATGACTGATGGAAACGTTGCCCTGGGGAGGCCAGAACACTCAGGCGTCCCTGGCAGCGTGGAGCAAAGCGGTAAACGCCGTACGCCCCATACATAACAGAAAAGGACACAACGAGTGAAAAACCCGAAGACCAGAACATGGATCATTTATGGACTTCTCTTGGTGGTACTGGTGTTCCTCATTGGCTCCCAGCTTAACAATGCTGGCCAGGAGGCTACCCGCCCTGAAGCGCTTACCACCAGTGAGTTTGTGAGTGCCGTAGACAATAACACGGTAACCGAGGTTACCTACAATGCCGTGAGCGGCTCACTTACCGGCTACTATACCGTCGACAACGGCAGCGAAGAAGGGGAGCAACAGGCCTTTACCGCCACCTATGTGGGCGAAGACTCCCTCAATGACTTGATGTCGTCACATCCCGAGATCAACTACAACGTCAGTGTCTCTGACCCCAATTTCTGGTTGACGATCCTGAGCTATGGAGTCCCTATCTTACTTTTTGGTTTGCTGATCTGGTTTGTCTACACTCAGTTCAACCAAGCCAATAGAAGTCAAATGAACTTTGGCAAGAATAAAGCTAAAAAGGCCATAGCTGAAAGGCCAAAGACTCGTTTTGAAGATGTGGCTGGAATCGATGAAGCGGTAGAGGAGCTACAGGAGGTCAAGGACTTTCTCTCCAGTCCGGCTCGTTTCCAGGAAATGGGCGCAAAGATCCCTCGCGGTGTTTTGCTGGTAGGCCCTCCGGGAACCGGCAAGACCCTCCTTGCGCGCGCAGTAGCCGGCGAGGCAGGCGTTCCGTTTTTTTCCATCTCCGGCTCGGACTTTGTGGAGATGTTTGTAGGCGTGGGAGCCTCTCGTGTGCGAGACCTTTTTGAAAAAGCCAAGGAAAGTGCGCCTTCTATCATCTTTATCGATGAGATTGATGCCGTAGGGCGCCAGCGTGGCGCCGGCCTGGGTGGTGGACATGATGAGCGCGAGCAAACGCTTAACCAGTTGCTGGTTGAAATGGACGGTTTTGAGGAGAACTCCTCGGTCATCCTGATTGCTGCTACCAACCGTGTGGACATCCTCGACCCGGCACTTTTGCGTCCCGGCCGATTTGACCGACGGATCGTGGTGGATCGTCCTGACCTTAAAGGCCGCGAGCAGATCCTGCGCGTACATGCTGAAGGTAAACCTCTGGCACACAGCGTTGATTTGGAGGCGCTGGCAAAGCTCACTCCCGGCTTTACCGGAGCCGACCTGGCAAACCTCATGAATGAGGCAGCCCTGCTCACCGCTCGTAAGAATAAAAAGCTCATAACCATGACCGAACTCTCTGAGGCAATGGAGCGTGAGATAGCTGGACCTGAGCGCAAAGGCCGCATTATCACCGATAAGGAAAAGCGCATCATTGCCTACCACGAAAGTGGCCATGCCCTGGTTGGACATATGCTGGAGAACTCCGATCCTGTGCATAAGATATCCATCATAAGCCGGGGACAGGCCTTGGGGTATACACTCTCTCTGCCCGGAGAGGATCGTTTCCTTAATTCCCGCGAAGAGATGTATGACGACCTTGCTGTGTTCTTAGGTGGACGGGTTGCTGAGGAGATCTTCTGCAGCGATATCACCACCGGGGCTTCCAATGACCTGGAGCGCGCTACCAAGATGGCGCGGCAGATGGTCACTCGTTTTGGCATGACCGAAGAGCTGGGACCGCAAGTATATGGCGAAGCCAATCATGAGGTGTTTTTGGGTCGCGACTACGGCGCCTCTCAGGATTACTCAGAAGAAACAGCTCGACGTATCGACGAGGAGGTCTCAAAGATCATGCGCAAGGCCCATGATCGTGCTTACAAGGTGCTGGACGAGCGTCGCGTACAGATGGACCTGATGGCGACCATTTTGCTCGAGCGCGAAACTATTGAGGGCGAAGCACTCGAGGCCCTGCTCGACAATACCTGGGATGTCTACATAGAGCATGAAGACGAGTTCCTCGCGCGCAAGGCGGAGGAGCTTCGAAAACAGGAAGAAGAGGACGAGCGTAGGCGGGCTGAGGCGGCTCAGGCGGCAGCGCTCGCACAGGCACAGGCGGAAGCCGCAGGTGCCGCTCCTGTAAGCGGCAGCGGAAATGCAGCTGTGGGACCCGACGGACTGCCCGTCAAAGCCGATGGCAAGCGCTATACCCTGGAAGATGTCTTTGCCGGACGAGTGCGCCTGGAAGACCTGATGGGCAGTCATACTCAGCAAAACCAACCGCAAAATCAGTTGCCTGGACACGAAGAGGGCTCAGCTGAGTTGCCTCCTGCTACTACGCAGTCCCCCGCAGAATCGGCGGAAGATGCTAAAGGGCAGCCCCACGCAGCACAAGCAGAGAGTCCTTCTCAGGAAAGCCCTTCTCAGGAGGTTCTCTCTCAAGAGAGTTCGTGCCAGAAGAACTCGTCCCAAGAGAAATCGTCCCAGGAGAACTCGTCCCAGGAGAGCCCGTCGTCAACAGACGGTTCTATGGTACAAGGAGAACAAACTCCTGCGCCCCTTGGATCATCCGATGAACAGGATTCGCACAACAATAAGGACTCCGATGATAGATCGCGCTAAGATTGAGCAAGGCGTTCGCCTTATCCTTGAGGGTGTAGGAGAAGACGTAGACAGACCTGGTCTACAAGATACTCCTTCCCGGGTGGCTCGTATGTACGCCGAAATCCTCCAGGGTATGGATCAGGATGCTTCCGACTATTTTGCCGTAACCTTTGAAGAAGGTCATCGAGAGATGGTGTTGGTCAAGGACATTCCCTTTTACTCCATGTGTGAGCATCATATGGTCCCGTTTTTTGGTAAGGCGCATGTTGCCTATCTCCCCGGCGCATCCGGAAAGATCTGTGGACTTTCAAAACTTGCACGGACCGTTGACACCTTTGCCCAACGGTTGCAGGTTCAGGAGCGACTCACGGGTCAGATCGCCAACACGCTTGTGGATTGCCTGGAGCCGGATGGGGTTATCGTTGTAATAGAAGCCGAGCATCTTTGCATGAGCATGAGAGGGATCAGAAAGCCCGGTACCAAGACCATGACCTCGGCAGTTAGGGGTGCCTTTGAGCTCTCTCAAAAGACCCGCACCGAAGCCTTGGATCTCATGCTCGCCACATAACGACGTGCTGGACTAACCGTGGCCACTCCTCTACATGTCTGGCAGTGCGGCTCTGTTAGATTTGAGCAAAAAAAGCCTTTGATCATGGGTGTTCTCAATATTACACCGGACTCTTTCAGTGATGGTGGCGATTATCTTGCGCCCACGGATGCAATCCGTCATGCCAGGAGTATGCAGGAGCTGGGGGCCGACATCATCGATGTTGGCGGAGAGTCCACCCGCCCAGGCTCTGAAGAGCTGTCGCCTGATGAAGAATTGGCAAGGGTTCTTCCAATTGTAAAAACACTGGTTGATGAAGGTTTTTGTGTAGCTATTGATTCTCGACATCCTCAGGTAGTGAGGGTGTGTCTGGATGAAGGCGTGTCTATTATCAACGACATCACCGGGTTTACTGATCCCGCTATGCAGCGCCTTGCATTTGAAAGCAACGCTGGTTGCGTCATCATGCATATGAAGGGTAGACCACAAACGATGCAGGATAACCCCCGCTATGTTGATGTGCTTGAGGAGGTGAGCGACTTCTTGCTTACACAGGCACACCTCCTGAGATCGGGCGGCGTCGAAAACACCCGTATCTGCGTGGATCCTGGCCCCGGTTTTGGCAAAGACCAGGAGCAGAACCTGACGCTCTTACGAAACACTGCCTTTCTAGCAAACCTGGAAGAACCTCCCTTTATCCTTATGGCTGCCTGGTCTCGCAAGCGGTTCATCGGCGAGATCACCGGAGAAGCCGTTCCCTCAAAACGTGTAGCCGGCTCTGTAGCTGCAGCGGTGTATGCCGCCTGCCATGGAGCAGGTGTACTCCGGGTCCATGATATTGGCCCAACCGTTGAAGCTCTTAAGGTTATGGATGCACTCTATGGATGAACGTGTGGCAGTCATTGCATCAGGCTCCAATCTAGGTCAAAGTGAGACCACGCTCATTTCCGCTTGCGAACGCATTTCTTCCACGCCGGGAATTGAGTTTTTAGCTATGAGCAGCATCTATACATCAAAACCTGCTGTTGTTCTGGAGCAGCCGGATTTTAAAAATGCCGTCATTCTCATAAAAACGAGCCTCACACCCTGGCAGCTGTTGTCTGCGCTACAGAACATCGAAGCCGCTTTTGGACGTGTGCGTGAAGGGGAGGCTTTTGTTCCTAAAGGTCCACGCACTCTTGACCTTGATATCATAGATATGGAAGGCATCGTACTGAATGACCCTCGGCTGACCTTGCCCCATCCTGAAGCTTTACACCGCGCTTTTGTTGTAACCCCTCTCCTGGAGATAAGCCCTTGTCATGTCCTGGCCAATAACAAAGTGGTCAACAGAAATGCGGTGGACTGCGGAGAGATAGTAACTGAGGATGAAGAAGTCGTGCTGACTGGCTCAGCTTCTGGCTGCCTCTTTGTCTGTGCCACGCCAATAGGTAATCTTGGCGATATCACTTTACGTGTCCTAGAGACACTGAACGATGCAGATGTAGTCTACTGCGAGGATACGCGGGTTACCCGCAAGCTTGCTGCCCGATATGACATCAAAACCCCTCTGCGCCGTGCTGATGCCCATACACTTCCTGATCTTGTGCCTTCTCTCCTTGCTGAGCTGGAAGAAGGCAAGAGACTCGCCTATGTGACTGATGCCGGCATGCCTGGTGTTTCGGATCCTGGAAACCTGCTTGTAGCAGCGGCTCGTACAGCAGGCCATGCCGTTGAGGTGCTTCCAGGAGCCTCTGCTCTTACCACAGCTTTAGCTGCCAGCGGTATTAAGGCGCACAATCATTTCTTTGGTGGGTTTTTCCCTCGCAAAGCTGGCGCGGGTAAACGCTTGCTTGAGGATTTATCGAGCCTGGAAGACACTGTCCTCGTGTTTTATGAGTCGGTGCACCGCACTGAGAAGACCTTACGGCTTATAGCTGAGACGCTGCCAGAAAATCAGGTGGTAATGGCTCGCGAGCTCACCAAGCTGCATGAGGAGCTTCTTTCTGGCACTGCTGTGGAAGTAGCTTCGTGCGTTAGCGAGCGTATAAAAAAGGGCAGGCCGCTTAAGGGCGAGGTCGTGCTGTTAATAGCACCATAGAAGCCCTTTTGCGCTCCAAAAACTGCTGTTGGTGTTCGCAATTTGCCAAAAGTATAATTTTTTGCTATATTTTCTTGACCTGGATGCCCCGCTGGGATAAAGTTATCGGGCGCTTTTTGGGCCCATAGCTCAGTTGGCTAGAGCGCACGGCTGATAACCGTGAGGTCACTGGTTCGAATCCAGTTGGGCCCACCAGTTTTTTGGAATAAACGCCCTGGCGTGAGCCGAGTAGCCGCCAGGGCGTTTATTAAATTGCAGGGGTTACTGGTTGTGGTGGTGAGAGATAATGCGCATGAGGGGTCTCTGTCTTGCTGTAACCAGCTATATCTTTAGCCTTTTGGCAATAAAGAGGTGGAGATGGGATCTACAAACACGAGGAGTATGCAGGGGATTGTAACGCCTAAGATCTTACTTATAGGCGTTGCGGCAGTAGTCACCTTGTTGGTTGTTGCTCTTGCAACTACCATCTCACTTACGCTCCAGAACAATGACGCAACAGAAGCCGTGCTTGTTGACAGCGTTAAGTCTCAGCTCATCGCAAGCTCTACTGCTGCGCGTGAAATCGTCGAAGACAACATGGATCTTTTTGTCAGCATCAACTCCCAGGAGGATATTGACAAGAACTGGGATGCCTGGGTCAGTGTTATCGAGGAGCTCAGACTGCTTAATAATGAGATAGGCAGTGAGTATATCTATGCACTCAAGGAAATAGACGGCACCTACTATTTTGTATTTGACATAGACCCAGAGGTGCAAAGAACGCATCAGGTCTTTGAGCCCTATGAGATTTCTCCGGTACACGCTGAGGCATTTGCAGGTAATACCTCAGCGGACGTCATGAACGTCAGGGATGCCTGGGGATCCTTTAACTCCGGAGCTGTGCCTCTGTACGACGAGAACGGCACTCAGGTCGGCATCATCGCCACGGACTTTCCTGACACCTACATAAAACGTAATGGTGAATCAACGGCCTTTTATACCACTGTCTTGATTGTGACAACGAGTGTTGCGGTAATCGTGATGCTGATCATTCTCCTTGTGCTTGTTCGCCGTAATTCAAGAATGCAGCAACACCTCTTTGACCTGGCAAACTTTGACCCTATCTCCGGTCTTCCCAACAGAAACAACCTCTTTAGCTTTTTGGCGTGCGAGATAGATCACCTCAAAGAGGATGAGCATCCTTTTGCCGTCTTTTTCATCGATCTGGATAACTTTAAAACGGTTAACGACCATGCCGGTCATGATACCGGGGATGAGCTCCTGCGCAGGATCGCCTCCTTCCTTGATGCCCATGCAAAAGAGAACTGCTGCGCTTGCGATTTTGGTATGGAAGCTCTTACCGCTCGTATTGGTGGGGACGAATTCCTGCAACTCATACCTGGCATTTCTCAGGCAGAAGACGCTTCAAGATATGCGGGTATGCTCCTTGAGGCTTTTGGCAAAGAACAGGATCTGAGAAAGTTCATCGAGAACTTTGGTGTGGGCCTGAGCATTGGAGTAGCACTCTTTCCCAGTATGCAGACCGACTACGATGAACTTATCAAATACGCTGATATCGCGATGTATCATGCCAAGAAAAATGGTAAGAATACTTTCAAGGTCTATGATTTCTCAATGGGCGATACTGTTGAAGGTGCTGAGCTCAGTGTTCGTTCCACTCAAAAACACAAGCGATAGGTTTGTCTGACTGAAGTAACGGTTATAGAACACTTTCCGTTTATCGTAACTCATAAAACTCAAGCCTAATGTGCGCACAGAGAGCAGAACCATGTGCTAGAATGTTTTGGTTTGCTAGTGTGGGGATGTAGCTCAGCTGGGAGAGCAATAGCTTTGCAAGCTATAGGTCGTGGGTTCGATCCCCATCATCTCCACCAGCCCAACTAGCAAAACAGCAGGACCCAAACAAGGGGAATACAAGAATTTGTTCATAGAAAAGGAGAGGGCATGAGTAACCTTAAGAAGAGGGGTTTGGCACTCGTGTTAGCGCTCTGCATGGTGTCAACATTTACTTTGACAGCCTGCAATCAAGTAGAGCAAGCAGCAAATGATGTGTCAAACGCAGTGGCTCAGATGATCGAAGGCGATGTCACCGGCGTGGTTGGTACCGAGTATGCTACCAAGTGGTTTACCTTTACCGTTGACACTATGGAAACAGCTCAGAGCTATGGCGATTACACTGCCGCCGAAGGCAATACGCTGCTTGTTGCGCATATCACTGAGACCAATACCTCTGGCTCTTCGCAGCCGTTTGGTACCTTTGACTGGTTTGTTGATGACAGCAGCCTGCCTGACTACATCTTTCCGTTGGATCCTTTTACCGACGAGATGATGCCTGCCTCGTTTAATCTGTCTGATGGTGAGACTGCTTCCTATGACATAGTCATTGAGTATGCTACCAGTCTGGCAGAACCCTATCTCATGTACATTGAGGTAGATGAAGAAGGAACAACCTATACGTCCTTTAAGATCCCCATAAAATAAGACGTGAGGCTGGTTTCTGCAGTATTTGGGCATACGCAGAAACAGGCTCGTTATGTAGGTGATCCTGTGGTATCTTTGAACCTTCTCAGACTTCTGTCTGGGAAGGTTCTTTATATTGGCAAGGAGCATAATGACAGACAAGACAACGGTGTTTGATTGCATCATAATCGGGGCTGGCGTGGCAGGCTGTTGTCTTGCACGAGAGCTCTCCCGCTACGATCTGAATTGTGCTGTTGTGGAGGCTGGCAACGATATTGCGTTTGCTACCAGTCGCGCCAACTCCGGTATTGTCCATGCGGGATTTGATCCTGTGCCCGGCAGTCTCAAGGCCCATTATTGTGTGCAGGGCGCTCGCCTGTTTCCAAAGTGGCAGGCGGAGCTTGAGTTTGGCTATCTGCAAAATGGCTCCCTGGTGCTGGCCTTTGCCAAGGACGAGCTTTCTGCCTTGAGGGTTCTTCAGGAGAGGGCTATTGCCAACGATGTCTCAGTAGAGTTGCTTGATGCAGAACGTCTGCGTGAGCTTGAACCAGCCGTCTCCCAACATGCCATCGGGGCTCTCCATGCACCCCATTCCGGGATTTGCGATCCTTATGGCCTGACTTTTGCTGCTGCTGAGAACGCTGCAGAGAACGGTGTCTCATTTTTCTTTGAAGAGCAGGTCGTGGCGTTAAAAAAAGATGCCTCTGGTTTTAGTGTGCGCACTGCCTCTCATAGGACTTTCTCCTGTCGCACCGTGATCAATGCCGCCGGCGTCTTTGCAGACGAGCTTAACAACATGCTTTCTTCACAGAAGCTTTCGATCACACCGGTTCGTGGTGAGTACCTGCTTTATGACACGCCTTTTGGAACAACCTTTACCCGCACCATGTTTCAGGCCCCTGGTGTTTTGGGAAAGGGGGTGGTGGTCACTCCTACGATCCATGGCAATCTGCTCGTTGGCCCTAACGCGCTGCCCCAAACAAGTAAGACTGATGTTGCCACCTCCGCCACAGGTCTGGAGACTCTTTTATTGAGAGCGCAGAAGACCTGGCCAGAAGCCAGTAAGAACGGTGTCATCGCTAACTTTGCCGGCCTTCGCGCCAAGGGAGAACGTGGCGACTTTATCATCGGTGAGGCTCCCGACGTTCCGGGGTTTTTTAACATCGCCTGCTTTGAGTCGCCAGGTCTTACCGCAGCACCCGCCGTAGCTGTTGATATGGCAGAACACATATCTCGCGTTAGAGGTGCTGGCCTTAAGGGCGACTTTAATCCTCGACGCAAACGCAGCGGCCGCAAGCTTTTTGCCCTGATGACCGAGGAGGAGAGATCATCGGCAATTGCCGAAGATCCTGATCAGGGACAGATAGTGTGCAGGTGCTGCACGGTGTCGCGCGGCGACCTCGCTTACGAATTCAAGGGCTCTTTGCCGGTTCTCAGTTTAGACACGCTCAAATGGCGCACCGGCATTACCATGGGTCGTTGCCACGGTGGTTTCTGCGCGCCGGAGCTTATGCAGATTGTTCATGAATACACGGGCTTGCTGCCGGAGCAGATGGATAAGCGGCTCCCTGGCTCACCTTTTGTGGTGGCCAGCAGTAAAGAGTATGCCGAGAGGTGCAGCAGCGGGGACGAGACGTCTCCCTCACAGGCGCACACATTCCGTAACGAGTATGGATCACGTGACTTTCTCGTCTATGATGTGGTTGTTATCGGCGCTGGAGCAGCAGGTATGGCAGCGGCTGTGGCAGCAAAGCAGGAAGGCGCTGGGCAGGTCGCCCTTTTTGACCGCGAAAGATTTCTCGGCGGTATTCTTCGACAATGTATCCACAACGGTTTTGGCCTTACAAGATTCAAGCGTGAGCTTACCGGTCCGGAATATGCCAGCCGTGAAGCCGCCAATCTTACAGACTGTGGCATTGACCTCTTTCTCGGCACCGCGGTCCTCTCCTTTGAGCCAGGCGAGCCAGAGAGAGAAGAAGGCCACCTCTGTTCTATCCTGGCAACGAACAAACAGGGACTGCTTCACGTGAAGGCAAAATCTGTTGTTTTGGCTACCGGCTCACGGGAGCGCGGTCAGGGTGCGCTTAACCTGGCCGGAACACGGCCTGCAGGGGTGTTCTCCGCTGGTAGTGCACAAGCGCTGATCAACCTGGAGGGTTGTTTGCCGGGGCGTAAGGTTCTTATCCAAGGCTCTGGTGACATCGGGCTTATCATGGCTCGACGCTGTCTCTATTCCGGCGCAGAGGTCCTTGGAGTTTTTGCGCGCTCCTCCAAACCCAGCGGTCTGCGCCGTAATGTACAGCAATGTCTTGATGATTATGGTATTCCCTTCTATGGCAACAGGGTCGCCACCCGACTGGAAGGGGATGCCCGGTTGGAAGCAGTGTGGGTATCGCAGGTAGACCCCGGCACCAAACAGGTCATAGAAGGAAGCGAAGAGCGCTGGCCATGCGACACGTTACTGCTTTCAATTGGTCTGGAGCCGGAAACCGAACTAGCCCTGGAGGCGGGTATTGAAGTGGACAGTGCTTCCGGTAGTCTGCGCGTCAACACCTGGCTTGAGACCTCCGTTCCCGGTATCTTTGTGTGCGGCAATGCCCTTCATATCCACGATCTGGCCGACCATGCCTCTGAAGAGGGAGAGCGTGCGGGACGTCGGGCAGCTCAGTTCGCACAAGGAGAAGCCTTTGCGGCCTCAGCCTCATCCACGAGAGGGATGGGGTGTTCTTCAGACCAGCCCTCCCCTGGTCAGTCTCCTTCTGATCAACCCTCTGTAGCTTCAGACGACGGCCGCGTGAGCTCCGATCAGGGGGACGTTGCCAAGAACCCTGAACAGAACAAAGGGCCTTTGGAGTCAAGCAAGGTAATGCATTGTTTGGTCAAGAATGAGCCCGAAAGTGTGACTGCACACAAATCGGCACGGGAAGAATCAGTACAAAAGAAACCTTCCTCAAGCGAGAAGAGTAACCGTGACGCCAACGACACAACGGGTCTTTCGGCTGCGGTATCCGGCGAAGCGGACTACGACGAGTACACCTGCGTGCGTTGTCCAAAGGGCTGTACGCTTTCTGTTTTTCTGGCTTCAGACGGCGCTTTGGAAAAGGTTACCGGTGAAGGATGTAAACTTGGTCTTGAATATGCTGCAGAGGAGGTTGTTGCCCCCAAGCGTATCGTGACTGCGTCTCTTTCGGCAGCTCGTTCACTTGAACCCTTGAGTGTTAAGACAACTGCGCCAGTCCCGCGCGATAAGGTCTTTGCCGTTTTAGCAGAGGCTCATGAACTTACCTTGGAGGCGCCCGTTACAGAAGGCACCTTACTGATAGAAAACGTGGCTCAAACCGGCGTAGGCCTCATAGCCACAAAAACAATCTAGGGAGCACCCATGTCCGACTCACAAGGTCTTATCCTGGCACTTGATCAAGGCACCACAACCTCTCGCGCGCTTGTCTTTGATAAACGTGCACAGGTTCGTGCCATAGGGCAAACCCCTTTTAATCAATATTATCCTCACCCCGGCTGGGTAGAGCACGACGCCCTTGAGATACTATCGAGTCAGCTGGCTGCTATTACCGAAGCTCTTGTTGTAGGAGAGATAGACGCTGCGCATATAAAAGGCATAGGCATCACTAATCAACGTGAGACTACCGTGATCTGGGATCGTACTACCGGAACACCTATTGCTCCGGCTATTGTCTGGCAGTGTCGCCGAACGGCAGACATGGTGGACGAGCTCGTAGCCGATCCTCAAACCCACGAATACATCCGTCAAACGACCGGCTTGGTGCCCGACGCTTACTTCTCTGCTTCCAAGATCACCTGGCTGCTCAACACCATACCCGGTGCTCGTGAGCAGGCCGAGCAAGGTGAGCTGGCCTTTGGCACAGTGGATAGCTGGCTCATCTGGCAGCTCACCGATGGCGCAACACACGCAACAGACTACACTAACGCCAGCAGAACCATGCTCTTTGACATTCATAAGGGATGTTGGGACACAAAACTCCTTGACCTCTTTGACGTGCCGGTTGCGCTTTTACCTGACGTACGCCCTTCGGCAGCCCACTACGGTGTTACCGCACACCCCTCTCTTCCAGGCGGAGTCCCTCTCTGTGGCGTAGCTGGTGACCAACAGGCCGCGCTCTTTGGCCAGTGCTGCCTGGGTCCTGGCGAGGCTAAGAATACGTATGGCACGGGCTGCTTTATGTTGGTGCATACGGGTACTGAGGCCCCGCTCTCACAAAACCAGCTTATTACCACTATCGCGGCCTCTGCACCCGGTACGTCTCAACTGGAGTATGCCATTGAGGGCAGTGTGTTTGTCTCAGGGGCACTCATCCAGTGGCTCCGGGACGAACTGGGACTTATCGCTACCGCAGAGGAGACCCAGGACCTTGCAGCGTCGGTACCCGATACGGCAGGCGTCTATGTTGTGCCTGCTTTTACCGGCCTGGGTGCGCCCTACTGGGACATGGAAGCGCGTGGGGCTATTTTCGGGCTCACACGAGGAACCACCAAAGTTCATCTCGTTCGCGCAGCGCTGGAGGCAATGGCTTTTCAACTCAGCGATCTGGTTGAGGCGGTGCAGGCTGATACCTCGTTACGCCTCGAACGACTCAAGGTGGACGGCGGTGCAGCATCCAATGATTTTTTGCTCCAGTTTCAAAGCGATATACTGAATACAGAGATCGTACGTCCTGCCAATACGGAGACCACTGCCCTCGGGGCTGCCTTTCTGGCCGGTCTCACCTGCGGCCTATGGCAGAACCTCGAGGAGCTGTGCGCTCTTTCTAACGCAGGGGAAAGCACGGTCTTCTCTCCTCATATGAATGAGCAACAGCGACAGGATCACCTTGATGGCTGGAAGCAGGCTGTTGCCCGAGTGCTCAGCAACTAGACTATAAGCATTACAGGTCACAACCCTTCTGAGACCAATAAACGTTCCTGTTCACACCCCTCTGAGACCAATAAACGTTCCTGTTCACACCCCTCTGAGGCGGTTAGGGTGCCCCGATCCTCACAGCTCGCTATCGCTCGGAGCTAGCTCGCATACCTTTTTTCGCTAGCACAGAAAACCAGTAGAAAGCGAGCGGATCTCCTCGCTGCTCCCACCCCACAACACTCGCTCACTCGTTCGCTCGAGTGTTGTGGGGACCCCGAGACGCCACATCGGCTCGGAGCACCCTAACCGCCTCAGAGGGGTGTGAACAGGAACCAATAAGTAAATGCTATCGCTTACCCCTGCCAGCTAAATAGCGCAATGTGCGTGCGCCGTGCTATACTTTTTGTCAATAGCCGAGAAAGAAGGGAGGGAGCATGCCCGCTGTTAACGCGTGGTATCGCACCTTTCAGTTCGTCTTTAATATAGGTGCTCGTGTGCTGCCCTGGCGTAAGGCAAAGCCTGTTAAAGGTCCTGGCGCTATAAAGCAAATCCCCACCATTCTTGCGCAAGAAGGCGTAACTAAAGCCATGGTGGTCACCGATCCCGGCCTCATGGCAGCAGGGGTCGCTCCACGGGTCACCGAGGTACTTGAAGAAGCCGGTATGTCCTATGAGCTCTATAGTGAAGTACAGCCCAATCCTACCATAGACACCGTCAATGCTATCTATGAGCTCTACTACACCAGTGGCTGCAATGGTTTTGTCGCCATAGGTGGCGGTTCTTCCATGGATGCCGCAAAAGCGGCCGCGGGCCGAGCTAAGCGACCAAAGAAGACGGTTCAACAGCTTAAGGGCCTCTTTAAGATTATGGGTCGTATTGCTCCTTTTATTGCGGTGCCTACTACTGCAGGTACTGGCTCTGAGACTACTATTGCGGCTCTCATAACCGACTCGGCAACGCATCATAAGTACAGCATCATGGACCTCAGTCTTATCCCACACTATGCCATTCTCGACCCGGAGCTTACCCTTGGCCTGCCTCCACACATCACCTCCACTACTGGTATGGACGCTCTTACCCACGCTGTTGAGGCGTACCTGTGCTGGACCTATAACACCGCTGAGAGCAAACAGTTTGCCCTTGATGCCACATCAGAGATCGCCACTTATCTCAAGGTGGTTTATGACGATGGTAATAATGTAACGGGTCGGGAAGCTATGCTGGATGCTGCCTACAAAGCTGGGTTTGCGTTCACACGCGCCGGCGTAGGAAACGTGCACGCCATAGCTCACACGCTGGGAGGGCTCTATAACACTCCCCACGGCCTTGCCAATGCAGTTATCTTGCCTATAGTCCTGGAGGATTACGGTGAGAAGGTCTCTGCCAAGCTTGCCACCCTGGCTCGTGTCTCCCTGATTGCAGATGGGTCTACTCCAGATGAAGAGGCAGCCAAGGCCTTTATAGCACACATTCGCGAGACTAACGAGCGTATGGGTATCCCCGCAGGTTTTGACTTTATCAAAGAAGACGATATTGAACAGATGGTTACCTGGGCGCTTAAAGAGGCTAACCCTCTCTATCCGGTGCCGGTAATCTATGATCGCACACGATGTAAACGAGTGATTGAGAAGATCCGTGTCTGATGAGATAAAAGAAAACACAGCCACTGAGGCAAACAAAACCTCCGCAAGCAGCAAAACTGCTGAGGAAACTACTGTTTCCAAAGACAGCCCCCAAAAAGAGAGGAGTGCCGCTACGACAGAGGCCACCTCCCCTAAAGCAGAGGCTACCTCCCCTAAGGGAGTATCTGATGCTGGCCCAGCGTTGTCGCTTCCGCGCTATGCCATCGTCGATCTCACCACCGGCGAGGTAAAACAACTGCCCATCAGTGAGGAATATTATCGTATGTATGTGGGAGGAAAGACCCTGGCCGCCCGCCTGCTTCTTGATCTTACCGAGCCGGGGTTTGATCCTTTAGGCGCAGAAGCGCTCTGCATCATCAACACCGGACCTCTTAATGGAACCGGCGCGCCTTCTACCAGCAGGTTCAACATGAGCTTTAAAAACGTGCTCACCGGAGGTATTGCCTCCACCAACTGTGGCGGTCCTTTTGGTTTTAGTATGCGCAAGGCCGGCTATGAAGGCATTGTCGTGCGAGGCGCCTCTCCCACGCCAGTCTTTGTAGAGATCAACGAAGGTGAGATAAGCCTGCGTGACGCTGCAGAATACTGGGGCATGGAGATTTTGGAAACACAGAATGCTCTGAATGAGAACCTGGGAAAGGGTTATCAGGGCTTTGTCATTGGTCCGGCGGGAGAGAGCCAGGTAAGTTACGCCGGCGTAGCCTCCGGCGAGCGTATTGCCGGCAGGTGTGGCGGCGGTGCCGTTTTTGGCTCAAAGAACCTCAAGGGGCTCATCTGTAAGGGCAAGGGCACGATCCCCGTTTACGACAGGGAAGGCTTTAAAAAATATGTGGCCAAATGGAGTGCCTTTGTTAAGAAACATCCCATGACCGGTGAATCGCTTCCCCATTATGGCAGTGCCGGTATCATCAACAAGGCCAATGCCACCAAGAGCCTTCCTACCCGTAATTTCTCCCGCGGTTTTTATGCCGAGGCAGACGAGGTAAGCGGCGAGACCATGGCAGAAAAGGCACTTGAGACTAACAAGGGATGTGTAAGCTGTCCCATTCGCTGCGAACGACGGGTGCGCCTGGAAAACAATCCTCACAACGTGGTCAAGGGCCCTGAGTATGAGACCCTGGGGCTCTTTGGTCCCAATATCGAGAACAGCGACATGGAGATCATTCTTAAGATCAACCACCTGTGTGATGAGCTGGGTATGGACACTATCAGTCTGGGAGGCACACTAGCCTATGCCATGGAACTCTACGAAAAAGGCGGCAAGGACTTTGGTGTGCGCTTTGGTGATGCCCAAGGCGTCCTCGACATTATCCCTAAGATTGCCCGGCGCGAAGGCGACGCGAGTGAGCTGGCAAATGGCAGCAAATGGCTCGCCGCAAAATATGGTGGTGAGGATTATGCCATCCACTCTAAGGGTTTAGAGCTGGCTTCCTATGAACCCCGCCGCAGTGTAGGCATGGGCCTGGGTTACGCCACCTCCAACCGTGGTGGCTGCCACCTCAACGGTGGTTACCTTTCGCTTCTGGAAAGCATCAGCGTCCTTGCCATGGGTCCCACGAGCCCCAAAGCCAAACCTCAGTGGACTATCTTTATCCAAGATGCCATGGACGCGGTGGCCTCCGCTGGTTGCTGCTTGTTCTCAGCAATGACCTTTATCCCCTCCGGCTTTTATGCTCTAGGTCCCAACCACTGGTTCATCAGGGCGGTCAATAAGATACTGCTTGCCACTGGCCCCGTGATCAGCCTGACGCTCAAAATACTGCCTGTCCTGCGCTTTAACACGCTTTTTCTCTTTCCGCATGCCGAGGCTGCGCGCCTCGCAAGCGGCCTGCCGCTTTATACGGGCACTTTTACGCTCTTGGGAGAGCGCTGCTTTAATATGGAGCGCCTTTTCAGCGTGAGAGAAGGACTCACCTCGGCAGACGACAGTCTTCCAAAGCGCCTTACCGATGAGCCTCAAGATCCAAAGGACCCAAAGACCGTTGTGCCTTTGAAGAAGATGCTCAAGAAGTACTACAGATTACGCGGCTGGGATGAACACGGAGTACCCAAGCCAAAGAAGTTGGCAAAATTAAAGGTCGGGGCATAAAATGGCACAGATAACCACGACATATAAGCACATACTGGCCGAACGCCTGGGCACAAAGTCTGAACATTACGAGGCGGACACCGTTAAAGACGTGCTCAGACAAATCAAGGAGCTTCATGGCAAAGAACTTTACAAGCTTGCAAAGGCGATGCTAATTACGGTTAATGGACTGAGCATACAAATGGAGCATCGTTATAAAACGCGTCTGAACAATGGTGACGTTGTAGGGTTCTTTCCTCTTGCCGCCGGAGGCTAGTGTTTGCAGTGTTTTCGGCGCCTGTTTCATCCTTTACTGCTTTATTCAAATAAGATGGTACAAAGTCTTTCTGCTGGCTAAGACCTGGTGCGCACACCCTCATTCTTTCCTGCTGGATAAGATAAAGGCACGTGCACCCTCTTTTCTCTCTGCTGGGGTACAATTTTCACATGCACTTTTTTGAATATATCCTCATTATGCTTGCTGCCGTGCTTGCGTCCAGCTTTGTTGGCGCTCGTTTTCCTCGGGTTCCTACGCCGCTTTTACAGATTGCCACTGGTATTGCTCTCACGCTCCTGCCTATCAGTTTTGAGATGTCTTTTGAGCCGGAACTCTTTATGGTGTTATTTGTTGCGCCGCTGCTTTTTGATGACGCCAAGAAAATGGACAAGACCTCGCTCTGGCGCTACAAGTATCCTGTTCTCTGTCTGGCCCTGGGGTTGGTTTTCTGTACCGTGTTGGTGCTGGGATTTGCGGTGAATTTCTTTGCTCCCTCCATTCCGTTGGCCGCCGCCTTTGCCCTTGCTGCCGCCCTCGCCCCAACGGATGCTGTCTCTGTTGACTCGGTCAAGAAGAATGCCACTATCTCAAACGCGCAGAGTAAATTACTCCAGGGCGAGGCTCTTTTGAATGACGCCTCTTCCATTGTCTCTTTTAACTTTGCCGTTGCTGCCGCTATTACCGGTGCGTTCTCTCTTTGGGAGGCAGGCGGTACGTTCCTCCTTATGTTTTTTGGAGGACTTGCCCTGGGCGTTGTGCTGATGCTTTTTCGTAATGCTTCGTTGTATTTTCTCCGTGCCCGGGGTGTGGCAAGCATCTCGTTTTTTGTTCTCTTTGAGATCATCACGCCCTTTCTTATCTACCTACTGGCAGAGCTGCTCCACGTAAGCGGCATCATCGCCGTAGTGGCCGCAGGAATTGCGCACAGCTTTGCGCCACGCTTGGTAACGCCTTCTTCCGCGCGCCTTAACGTTGTATCTACCAGCGTCTGGTCTGTCATTTCCTTTACATTGAACGGACTTGTTTTTCTTATGCTGGGAACCCAGCTACCCTATGTGGCCGAACGCGTCTGGACAGAGACGGCGGTAGACACCAACTTCCTCATCCTGCTTGTTGTTCTCATTCTCCTGGTTATCCTTGGTTTGCGCTTTTTGTGGATACTGGTGATGAATCGCAACGTTAACGTAGCCAGCGGCAAGGTGGAGCTTACGGTGGACGAAGACACGCCGGTGCCGCTTGTGGACGAGAGCAAAGAAGAACTTGAGCTGCTCGGTCCGGACTTTGATCTGCTTAATGCAGAAAAACGTGAAGAGGCATTGGAGAGAATGGTTGCCTTTGACAGGCTGCAAATGAACGAGGCTCGGGCTAAGCGACGCAAGATCCACCGTAAGGCGGTTGTGGCAGAGAGAGAGGCGGCACGCTCAGACCCTCAGTATTGGAAGCACCATCTCTACGACGCCCTGTTGCTCTCTCTCTCGGGCGTTAAGGGTTCTATCACGCTCGCTATCATCCTTTCGATTCCCCTGACAATCAGTGGCCTGGAGCCTTTTCCTGAGCGCAATCTGCTTGTGTTTCTCGCCAGCGGTGTCATTGTGCTTTCCCTGCTTGTTGCCAATATCGTTGTGCCACTTATTGCTCCCCTTAAAAAGCAGGCACCGCAGCCTGCCTCTGAGCTCAAGGCGATCCTTAAAATCTACCGCAAGGTCATTACAGACCTGACAGCAGGCAGCGAGCCTGAAGAAAGCTCCGCAGTGGGTGAAGTGGTGCGACAATACCACTACAGAATTAACACGCTCAAGGCAAACAATTGCCTGGAACTTCCAAACGAGGCAAAGGTACGCAGGTATGTAATTGAACTGCAACTGGAGAACACTCAGCGTCTCACCGATGACGACAGGATCAACAATCTTACTGCCTTGCTTTACATCAATTCTCTGAGCCACCAGTTGGCGAGGGCCGAGCATCACAATACCGTTCTTTGGGAGCTCAAGGCATTCATCAGACAGTTCTCGCATCGATGGAAGATGATACGTTCTCTACGCGGACGCACCAGCCCTGGTGCTGATGAAAGGTTAATACGCAGGTATGATATTCATGCTCTGCAGATAGACAATTATCGTTACGCAATCAAGCGGCTCTCCGGCCATGAGCCTACCGACGATCTTCCAGCACACACCGTTGATATTATCCGTGTTGAGCTGGAGCAGCGCCTCCTGCGCCTTGAAGCCCGCTGGGATCGCAACGGCATCACCAGAGGGGGGAGAAAGAGAGCCGAAGAAGAGCAGATCCTCGTTGAAGCCCGCGCACTTGATCTGGAACGCGAGGCTATCAAAGAAGCGTATGAGGAAGGCAGTATCTCCAGCGAGACCGCCAAGATGCTGCGTGACAACGTGGCGTTGATGGAGTTGGATATTGAAGATCAGCTCGAATAGTCTGCTGAGGACGAAGGGCGGCGCGCCCATCGGCACCTGCAATGGAGCTGGCTATTGAGGCTCAACTCAAGTGGGCGGCTGAGGATACAGGGCAACGCGCCTATCGGCAACCTCAGAAGTTGCAGCGATAGATACTTGCATCTATAACATTCTGAGCTCCACTCCCCCTCTCCCCCTCCCCCTCTCCCCCTCTCCCCCCTCTCTCCCCCTCCCCCTCTCCCCCCATACGTCATATAAATCTTCAGACGATTGTGCAAATGAGCATTTCTGGTATCCTACTGTCTACTCGCGGAGAGATGGCTGAGCGGCTGAAAGCGGCGGTCTCGAAAACCGTTTGTCCGGCAACCCCGGGCACGGGGGTTCAAATCCCCCTCTCTCCGCCACTTTGCAATGTGTTCCACCAGCCCTCTGAGCAGCTATTTCGATATAGTATGCTGACAAGGCCCAAATGTCTCTTCTCTGCACAACTATTCCGATTGAGTATGACAGCTACGCATTTCATAACAGCATGGATTCTTGGATAAAGGACGCGAGGCGACTTGCTACGCTGGAAAAAGGTGGATACAGGGTTATCTCAATAAACACTGAGCAGCTTTACAATAACCAGGCTTTAGGAGAGGTAGTCCAAGTCATTGCTAAATGTCTTGGTAAACGCATTCAGATTCGTTCTCCTCGTTATGTTGTACAGAACGCTCTGTTGAGAGGCTTGCTACCAAGAAGAGATGCAATAGCGGAGCGGTGAGACTTTCGTCATATTGCCGTTTTTTAAGCTCTCTTCACAGAACGATCGCTGTCTTGAGGTGTGCCTGGTTCCACAACTGTCTGCTTGGTGCAGACCGTTGTGCATAGAATGGCATTTACACTGAGCCTATCAGCTTTCATGTATCGAGAGAGGCCAGCTATGTTGGAAATTATTGCGGTAATCCTTTTATGTAACAAGAACTCTTCAAACGCCAAGGCTCGCGGAAGAAGTGGTGGTGCAGCGATAGCCTATACACTTGGTCTATGGTTTGGCGGTGAACTACTCGGGGTCCTTATTGGAATTGCGGCAAATGGTGGGGAAATGAGTCCGCCTGTCTATATTGCAGCCTTGTTGTTTGCTGCCGGCGGAGGAACCGCCTCTTACTTCATTGCTAAATCCGGAAATGTCCAAGTGCAAGGTCAACCCCTTTCATATACGCAAAATGGCGTACCGTTAAGCGCATCGAATTACAGCCAGCAGGCCTCACCTCAGCCAAACAGCCAACAGGTCCGGCCGCTCTCTTCTGTCGCTCGCCAAGCAAGTTCGGCTCATTCTGTCGCTTACCAAACCGATTCAGACCATCCTGTTGCTTTCCAAACCGGTTCTGCCCAATGTCGTTCTTGTAATATGGCGCTTGCTCCTGGACAGTTATTTTGCGTGAACTGCGGAACTCCCGCTGCGTCTTCACAGCCCGCCCATCAAACGCCTTCCGTTCAACCTGGTACGCCTTCTCTTTCGGCTCAGACACTACCTGAAACCTCCAGTATCATCTTCTTAGCTAAAAAGATGCCTGGTCAATTCCTGGTCTCGAGTGCAACCATAGCGATAAACGGAGTGTCCTATCAGGCTAAATTCAATCAGCCGATCGTCCTTCAGGCGCCCGCCGGAAATGTCCAGATCGATTGCTATTTGAACTACATGGGCAAAAGCGGAGCCGCACAAGCAGTGGTTTTTCTACAGCCTAACCAGTCATATCAGGTGGAGTATAAATCACCCATGGTCGTTTCCAGTAGCGGTACCCTGAATGTCGTGGCTGTTTAGAAGTCTTAGGGACTGATAAATCCTGTAAGACCACTATTGCCACTTGATTCTTCTTATAGGATTCTCGATAAGGTCTCCCAAAAGGCCAAATCCTATAACAACACTACTGCCAGCGTAGCAAACCCTATGGACAGTTTTTTCGATACTGCGATGTTTAAGCCTGGATTCTTCTCCGTCATGGACCAAAAGTTCGATTCTGCGACGCATTCTGTCTTGTTAACCTGAAAATCGTCGCAGTATCGAAAAGACTGTCCATTAAAGAAGAAGGAGGTCATTCCCGCTGCCGCACTAACGAAAAAACTGTCCATTGCATTTCTTACTATTTCATATTATTATATTTGCATAATGAAATCATATCTTACCCATACTTCCGCACTACACCTTTGGGATGTCCCATACCTTCATGTTGTTTTAGGATACTCTTCAGATGAACAGTTACAAAGAGAGAGCAGACTGAATGTACAACAAAGGTATCTCGAGGTAGGCAAAAGAGCCAAATCTTCCTCTTTAGAAGCACACTCTTCTGTGCTTCCTTTTCCAAAAGGTGCTGTAGTGCGTCATAGAGGGGAAGCAGTGGCCTCTCCAGAGCTCGCCTTTCTGGATTCTGCACGCCAACTTGGCTTTCATCGTACGGTGCTTTTGGGTATGCAACTATGTTCATCTAAACCAGGCAACAGAGAGTCGCTAACCACAGTGCAAAGGCTGCAAAGCTTTCTTGATAAGTGTCACGGACATCATGGACGCAAGGCTGCAATTCAAGCGGTGCAGTATATTGCCGATAACTCGTGGTCGGTGATGGAGTCTTTGTTGTTTATGCAATTAACGCTTCCTTATAAGTTTGGCGGTTTAGGGTTTTCGGGCGCCGCGCTCAATCAAGAGATCAAGATCAGGAAGAAGGGCTGCGACCAAAAGATGGGGACGCTCTATGCGGATCTTTACTGGGAGAAGGCTAAACTCATCGTGGAATATGACAGTTATGCATTTCACAACAATATGAGCTCTTGGATAAAAGATGCGAGGCGACTCGCCACATTAGAAAACAATGGATATAGAGTACTCACAATTAACACTGAACAGCTTTACAACGATCAAGCATTTAATGAGGTCGCGCAGGTCATTGCGAAACGTCTGGAGAAACGTATCTATATTCGTTCGCTGCGCTATAGCGAGCAAAAGGATTTATTGAGAGGCTTGCTCCCAAGACGGGATGCTGCAGCAAAGGGAAAACTAACCGCTGCCCACGAATAAGATGCAGGAGGCTTCGGCCGAATCATGGCCATATCTGCTTTTGCTAGATGGCTCGTTTGGCTTAAAGTTTGATTGCCTTGAGCCTGAGTGCGTTCGCAAGCACCGAGACCGAAGAGAGGCTCATTGCTGCTGCTGCCAACATAGGACTCAAGAGTGGGCCACCGAATATATAGAGAATCCCTGCCGCAACAGGAATACCCACCACGTTATAACCAAAAGCCCAGAAGAGATTCTGCTTTATGTTGCGCATAGTACGGCGGCTGAGCTTGATGGCCGTAGCCACATCTCTGAGGTCTGAGTGCATCAAAACGATATCAGCTGACTCCATCGCTACGTCGGTGCCCGTGCCAATGGCCATACCTACATCAGCCTGTACCAGTGCCGGAGCATCATTGATGCCATCCCCCACCATTGCTACGATCTTGCCGCTTTTCTGTAAAGCTTTGACTTCAGCGGCTTTGTCCCCGGGCAAAACCTCAGCCAGGACGCTGTCTACTCCCACCTCCTTGGCTATAGTCTCAGCGGTGTTGACATTGTCGCCGGTGAGCATAGCTACCTTGATATCCATTTTGTGTAGTTCTGCAATGGCTTCTGCACTACTGGGTTTGGTCTTGTCGCTCACAGTGATCTGCCCTTTGTATTCACCGTCTACGAATATCTGTACGCCGCGTCCTATGACCACCTTTTTTCCCTCAACGATTCCTTCTACGCCTTGTCCAATGTTTGCGTTAAAGTCCTCTACAGGCAAATATTCTCCCTCGTAAGCGTCAACAACCGCCCGGGCAATGGGATGTTCGGAATAGCGCTCGAGTGAGGCTGCTAACTGGAGTAGCTCAAGATCAACGTTGCCTGTTGCCTCCTGGCGACCTTCTGTAAGAGTGTCTGCTGCCTCCGGGCGACCTTCTGTAAGCGTGCCTGTTACCTCCGGGCGACCTTCTGTAATAGTTCCTGTTTTGTCCAACACTACCGTCTGGGTCTTTCCGGCTGTTTCCAGCGCGTCGCCTCCTTTGATAAGGATGCCTAGCTCCGCGCCCTTGCCGGTGCCAACCATGATGGCGGTAGGCGTAGCAAGACCGAGCGCGCACGGGCACGCGATAACCAATACACTGATAAATATGGTGAGCGCAAAGGGCAGGTTGCCTCCTGTTGCTATAAACCAGGCAACTCCCGCCACCACTGCGATGCCGCACACAACAGGAACAAAGATACCGGCCACCTTATCGGCCAACTGAGCAATAGGGGCTTTGGTGCTCTGGGCTTCCTCAACCAAACGGATGATCTGTGCCAGTGCAGTGTCCGCTCCTATCTTGGTAGCCTTGAAAGTGAGCGTACCGGTGGTGTTTATTGATGCGGCGTACACTTTATCTCCAGCTTGCTTCTCTACTGGCATGCTCTCGCCCGTAAGCATCGATTCATCAATGGCGCTTTGTCCTCGTATCACTTCTCCGTCCACAGGTATCCTTGCGCCTGGCTTGACCAGAATGAGATCCCCCACCTGTACGTCCTCTACTGGGATCTCACTCTCAAGCAGAGCGCTTGAAATATCAATGTCATTGCTCGTTTCGTCAGTCTCTGAGGGCTTCTCCAGGGTCTGCTCCCGCAGTTCTGCCCTTAATTCTGGCTTCTTTAGATACTGCTTCCTCTGATCCGCTTCCTCTGTGGTCTGCTTTTGGCGCCTGAGCACAATGGCTGTTTTGGGTGCCAGACCCATTAGTTTCATGATGGCTCCGGAGGTCCTACTCTTGGCGCGCGCTTCCAGACATTTGCCCAGGAGGATCAATGTGATGATGACTCCGGCGGTCTCATAGTAAAGTGCGTGCACCGCCGTTGAGTTGCCCAGAGCAATAAGGATAGTGTTATAGAGGGAATACACCAGTGCCGCACTGGTGCCGATAGCGATGAGACTGTCCATGTTAGGGCTTAAATGAAAGAGTGCTTTAAACCCTACATAATAAAAGCGATATCCTGCACCTACAATCGGCAGCACCAGAGCGAGTTGTGTAAGAGCGTAGGCAAGCGGATGCTCCATAGGTTGGAGGAAAGAAGGAAAAGGCAGCTCTATCCAGCTTGTAAGCATGGGAGCCATAGCAAGGTAGAGCAGGGGAATCGAGAAGCAGGCAGAAACGATAAACTTTGTCCAAAGCACACGCATGTCATGCTGTTTGCGCTTTTGTTTTGCGGCTGCCTCGGCCGGGTCTTCCTTAGGAAGAGCAGCTTTGAAGCCGACTTTCTCGATGGCAGCGATCAGATCAGCCACCGATATGATGCCGGAGTCGTAGCTTACCTGTGCCTTTTCAGTAGTAAGGTTGACGTTGGCCTTTTTTACGCCTTCCTTTTTATTGAGCACACGCTCAATGCGTGCGCTACAGGAGGCACACGTCATACCTTCGATATCCAGTGTTATTGTGGCTATGCGTGCCAAATTACCCTACTCCATTGACGTTAGATCAGGCTATGCTCGTGTGAGCGAGTCACCTCACACGAGGTTTCTCAAGCATACCGCTTATCACTCGTACCTCTGTAATTTGTTTCTACAGTGATTGGTTGTTCAGTTCAAAGAGTCCTGCTATCTTCTTTTGCCAGGCTGACTGGTTGCTGTGAATGACTCTGCCAATACAACTGTTTCGCACTCTCTGAAGATTCTTGTTGCGCTCAACCGCCATGCGGGCATCAATATTCTCCGGCTTGGCAAGGTCTTCCTCACTCATAGTGATGATCTGTCGTTTAAAGTCTATGGCGTCCAAAGCCATGTTGAGTTCGAGTACAAACTCCTCCCAGGACTGCTCATACTGGTAGACAAATGTCGCGGCAGCCTCTTCTGTCTCACCTGCAAACTCAACAGCGCAGACCTTTTTCCTTGGAGCGGGCGCTATCATCCATATAGTGTAGGGTTCGTCATGAAGAGCTGTTGGCTCCCGTGAGGATGTGTTCTGAGTTTCAGAGAAACCTTTTTGTGCTGCGGTTGCTTGTGCTGCAGTTGCTTGTGTACCAACTTCTTGTGTTACGACTTCTGGACTCACTCCCCCTGGACTCACTCCCTCTTGTCTCACTCCCTCTTGTCTCGCGTCTTCTTGTTCTGCTGCTTCTTGTTCCACGGTTGCTTGCCTTATGCCTGGTTGTTTTGTGCCAGGCTCTGCTGATCCTTCCACCGCTGCCGTTGATGCTCCCCCTCCCTCCTTCTTCTTAAACCCTATGCATACAGCCTCGCGGGTATCGAGACTCTTAAAGAACTCATAACTATGCGTGGCACGGCTGGATGCAATACGGCTCTCAAGAGCTGCAACAAAACCAGGAGCGATAGATTGCAGAATGTCAACTGGGGCAGCGGTGCCATAGGGCAGAATATTTGTGAGTGCCGCGGTCTGCTCGGCGTTGAGGCTGGGGTCAAGCTCAAATATGGCCTCCCTGCTTTTTTCTCTCAATGTTTTTATAGCTTTCTGTATTGTCTTTGTAAAAGGTCCTTTATCGCTGCCTAGCCGGGCAAAGGTGTAGGTACTGCCATCTTGTACTCCCAAAACCACCTCTTGTGCCTCTTCGCTGAAACTATTTACAAAAGCCAGGGGTACACGCTGGGCGTGCATATTAGGTGGCAAACGGAGTACGCATTGAGGATAGACAGCAACCGGTGTTCCGCCGCTCGTTGTGGTAAACAGGGGAGGCCCGTCTGCAAAAAGTGCCTTGCAGACTTTTTGATTATAGGCTGCTGATACAGCACGATAGAAGGGTTCGGTGTCCTGGCCCATGCTCTTGAATATATACTGAGTCGTTTTAGTCTCAATGGTCACGTCATACGGTGAGCTATCCAGTTGTACTACCTCTGCCCATGACAGGAAAAAAGCGGTAAAGAGAGTGGTGATGGTAAGACCTTCTTTATACACCGCTACTTCCCCTTCGCCGTCAACAACAGAAGAGGTTATTTGCGCCACCCCTGTAAAGGTGGCCTCAGGGGCAGCCTCTTCGCTGTTGAGAGCGTCCGTGCTTTCTTCTGTGTTTGCGATGTTACCCCCGGCGCTCTCTGTAACAATGCTCTCTGCCGAGCCCAACACAGTGCTTGACACAACATCTGCGGAGCCCTCGGCGAGACCACCAAGTATGCCCATCATGTCCTTCATGGCACCTCCCGGATCGCTCAGTGCTCAAACCAGTTTTGTTCCGCACTCACCGCAAAAGGATGTTCCCGGTTGATTCTGTGCGTTGCAGGAAGGGCAGATGCCCGTTTCTCTGGGCGTAGGGGCGGACAAGGCCGCCTCTGCTAAATTGGAGCCGCAATTGTTACAGAAATTCACGCTCTGCGCGTTTTGTGCTCCGCATGAAGGACATTGCTTTAACTGAAGCGAGGCACCGCAGTTATTGCAGAACTTTCCTGCACCTGTTGGTTGTCCACAGCTCGGACAGGTGGTGGTCTTTGCCTCAATCTCGCCTTTCCAGACAGTTGCCGAGGAGGCTGCCTCGTCGATATTGTTTTTCATAGCCTGGGCATGTGCCTGGGCAACATAGATCTCTTGTCGAGGTGAGCATGCAACACATAGTCCCGTGTCTTTGTTCCAGCAATTGTCATCCACGTAGGTATTGCAATTATGACAACGATGAAAATGTGGGCGGGCGTCCGCCTGAGCCTGCTCAAATGCTGCCTCATGCTCACGTTGCCATTCCGGGCTGGCATTATCAAACCGCTCTCCCAGCAGTGAGCCTGCTCGCTCCGCGCCCCATCCAATGTTTTGCGCGGCACCACCGAGTATGCTTCCCAGTGCCCCTGCGCCGCCGCTTACTGCTCGCATGAAACTACCTTTTTTATACGTGCTGGATTCAATAAAGTCGCTTTTGAACCCATCGTTGCAATTGTCACAATAAAACGTAAAAGCAAAACCAGCCTCTGTTGAGTTGTCCTGGTAATTACGCACAAATGAATCCATTGGCTTCCCTTTCTACACCTGGTCTGACTCCACACACCAAAACCCCGCTGCTTTATCTGAAAGAGTTGTTTGCGCACGCACAGATTATAACATCCTATTGCGCTAATTTTACAATGTAGCCCTTGTATACCTTAGAGAGAACGAACGGCAAGTTGCTGGCACCAGCGTCTCTTTTCGCTTTTTTCATTGCACGAAGCGAAGCGACGAGACAGCCCGGCTTACTCGGAGTTGCTTAGGCACTTGGCGGGTATGCCATGATCTGGTAACACTGCCTTGTCAGATGGCCCAGTCGAGCCTCCATGACACTTTCTTAGCGGGGCAACAAACGCTATAATCCACATCGTGCCTTTTGGGCATTCAGCGCGGAGAGGTCGCCTAGTCCGGCCGAGGGCGCATGATTGGAAATCATGTATACCGCAAGGTATCGAGGGTTCGAATCCCTCCCTCTCCGCCAGTTTCTTGAGTTGACCTTTTGAGGGGTTCGAACCCTGAGAAGGGTGAGGCTGTAAGAAACGTGCCTGTGGCACGTTTTAAGCCGAACTCGCGAGCGAACAGAGTGAGTGAGCAGGGTACGGATTTGCGCATTGCGGGGTCCTTGCAAAACTTGAAGGAACGAAGTGATTGAGTTTTGTGGGGTGCAAGCAAATGCGTGTCGAATCCCTCCCTCTCCGCCACCGTATACGCTCTGCTGACTGGCTGTGCTTACGCATCGCGTCTTCTTTGAGTGGAAGACGCTGGTGCAAACAACGAGCGGGAGCTGCTATCGAATTTCGATAGCAGCTCCCGTCTTTATAGGAACCGAATCTTTGAATAAGGTACTAAACAAATATCTCCACTTTTAGCAGGCATTTAAGAACTGGTTTCTCCAATGCAAATACTGCTCACGTATCAATAATAAAGATTTCGTCTCCCTCTTTATCCTCTTATTCTTTTCCTCGGTTATGTCGCTTGAGTACTCTTGTACAACGAGCGTCAAATTTACTGTAAGCACCTTGAAAGGAGAGAGAAGATGGTAAGCAGGATTGAGAAAAATGAGGATCTGTCAAGACGGAACTTTCTAAGAGGAGCGCTCGTATGCGGTGCCGGGGCTGCGACGGCAGGCCTTGCCGGGTGCTCGTCGCCGAGTAGCCCGAACAACGGAGCAGAGACACAGAATGCTGAATCAATGGATTCTGTTGCATGGACCGATGAGGCAGATGTAATCGTATGCGGTTGCGGAACCGGTGGCGCTCCTGCGGCAATTGAGGCAGCCGACGGTGGTAGTACCGTCATTGTCATCGAAAAAAAGGACTGGCTGGGAGGCTCAATGCGCCGTTGCGGTGGCGGCATTGCAGGCGCA
>JAVBUQ010000138.1:0-9980 GCA_031555185.1 Coriobacteriales bacterium | reverse complement strand
GGGCTTGCCAAAACAGTACCTGATGATCTTGAGGCCTCCTCCAATGTTGCCTGCACCTCAATTTGCGGATACGACCCAGAGCTTTATCCCATTGGCCGTGGTGCCTTGGAGGGAGCTGCTTTAGGGATACGGCTTGCTGATGATGAAATTGCACTGCGCCTTAATCTCACCAACGTTTCTCCCGAAGGTATCATGAAAAGTTATTCCACCGACAATATCTCCGCCAAAGACGGCTACGCTCTTCTGTCTGAGATCAAAAGCGCGCTGGATGACGATACCTTTGTACTTCACATCGGCACAGGGTTCAGGGGAATACTTGTGGTAAAGGGACATCCTCTTTTGATGGAGACCTGGAGTCCCGCCGCTCATAATATAAGCGACGAGCCTGTTGCCGATTACCCACCTGAAGGCCCAGAGGCTGCTTTGATCACAGACTATGAGCGTCGCGCTAAAGAAGTCCTGGCTGCTAGTCCGGTCAACGCTAAGCGTCGAAACGAGGGCAAGATGGAGGCCACCGATGTTTTTCTGTTCTGGCCCGGGCAGCGTCCTGCCAACATGCAGCCCTTTTTCTCTCTTTACAATAAACACGCAGGCATAGTGAGTGGTGTTGACCTTCTTAATGGGATTGCCTTTCTAGCCGATATCAAGACCTATCAGTTTGAGGGCGTCACTGATGGTCCAGATAATGATTATGCCGCACAAGGTAAGGGGACGCTTGTTATGTTAGACGAGCAAGATGTTGCTATTTGCCATGTGGAGGCTCCAGATGCCGAAGGTCATGACGGTAATGCTCCTGGTAAGGTGGCAGCTATAGAGGCAATTGACCGAGAGATCCTTTCGCGCTTACGCGAATATGCCGAGAGGCATCCTCTCCGTATCCTGGTGATGCCTGACCATCCCACGCCGGCAGAGCATAAGCGTCACTCTCGGGATCTTGTGCCCTTTGTTATGAGCGGCCCTGGTATTTCAGTAAATACGGGTGTTCGTCTGACAGAAGCCGAAGCTGCTAAGACAAGACTCGTTGTGGACCCCGGTTACACATTAATGGGAATGTTGCTGGGAAACGGTCCTGCACATTAAAAAGTAATCAGTAGACACTAGTGGCTTAGAGGTGTACCCTGCATACCTCACGTTTTCTCTGCTGCAACCTTTTTGAGCCTGGCTTCGTAGACGTAAGAACCTATGGCAATCACCATATAAAAGGTAAAAAGTATGGCTATCAACACAGATGCATCATTAAACGTTACCGCAGGAAACTGCAGCTTATCAAACAGAGACCAGGTGGCGATGGTCACGAGGCCAAAAGCTGAAGCGATGGTGCGTACGGCAACGACCCTATAGTCTTGTGCCCTGCGTAAGACAAGAGTCCAAAGCATCACTATCATAGAAGCAATGCATACGAGAGCTATCACTGTATTAAAGAAGCTTCCATTATTTGTGTAGTTTGCGGTTTGACCAAAGCGTGAAGCGCTCGAGAGAGGGATCTCTGAGTCGGGAATCATTGATTGAGTAGCTGTGCCAGATTGATTGGTCTGTGCCTCAATGACATCCTGACTATCAAAGGTATAGACTTCGTAACGAGGAGAAGCAGTGCCGCTCTGTGCGTCTTGCTGCTCTAGCGTCTCTGTATTCTGAGGCTCATCTGCATATGCCTGCAGTGACGAAAAGGCAGACAGGCAAAAACCCAACAGCACGGCGATCAGAAAAAACAGAACCACGGGGCGGCTGCGCCCCTGGCTCTCCCTTCCTGTTATCGTTGCGGTCTTCATTTTGTCCCTGACTCCCTTACGAAAGATCTTCGACTCGCCTGGAGCCGCCCACACTAGTCACTTTCGCTTTTTTCGCATAATTAAGAATAGCGTCAAATAGAGGTAACGGATAAATCTCCATAATATCTCCACAATTGCTATACCGGATATCTTCCGGATGTCTTCCGGTTATGACGACGCACGTGCTCAAGGTGAAGCTGTGATGAAAAATCGAGCGACCCCCGATACCTCTGCTTTTGTAGTACCCACAAAATGCATAAAAGATAGCTACTCTGCACCGTTTCTTCGATTCTGCGGTCGCAAAACCTTCACTACCGCCTTTAGTGCACAGAATTTTCGATTATGCGGTGAGTAGCAGGGCTTTTCCTCCTGCTAAGGGGCACCAACGGCCACACAATCGAAATTTCTGTGCACGGAGTGGGTATTCCCAGGCCTGCTGGCCGCATAATCGAAAATAGTGTCCACAACCGAAGGTTCTGCTCACGAAGGAGTAGTTATTAAAAAACGGGGTCGTAATAACAAAGATATTGTTCAGAAGTCGGGTGTCTTTCGCCTTTGGCTTCTCCATCCATCAGCTAGAACAATGAGCACATTCCCTGAGACTCCTGTGGCCACCATTCCGGCTTCATCGTGTCACAAAAACTCGATTGCTGCTGTTTTTCGGTGATCTTAACAGGATAGGATCCAGAGAAACAGGCGGTGCAGTAACCCGTATGTTTTCCCTGTATGCATCCCACCAGACCTTCTTCCGAGATATAGGCAAGTGAGTCTACACCAATGTGTTTGGCTATCTCCTCAATGCTCATATTGGAAGAGATTAGCTGCTCCTGTGTATCAGTATCAATACCATAAAAACATGGCCAGGAGACAGGTGGGGAAACAACCCTCATATGTATCTCGCTGGCGCCTGCCTCACGCAGCATATTCACCAGTTGTTTGGATGTGTTGCCGCGGACAATAGAGTCGTCCACAACCACAAGTCGCTTACCGGCGATACTGGAAGTCAACGGGTTGAGCTTGAGCCGGATACCACGTTGACGCAACATTTGCGTAGGCTGAATAAAGGTTCGTCCTACATAGCGATTTTTGACAATACCCTCTATATAGGGAATGCCACTTTCTCCGGCATAGCCGATAGCTGAAGGCACCCCGCTGTCCGGCACACCGATGACAGCATCTGCCTCCACGGGCGCCTCTCGAGCCAGTCGTCTGCCCATGGCATCACGCGCCTGATACACATTCATTCCATCAATATTGCTATCTGGTCTAGCAAAATATACATATTCAAAGATACAGAGCGCGTGGGGGCGTTCCGGAACCGCCTGTTCTATGACAAGCCCGTCCTCTCCCGTCCCTTTGATACGGATGACTTCTCCGGGCTCAACGTCGCGGTAGTATTCTGCACCGGCAATATCCAGCCCACAGGTCTCGGAGGCTACCACCCAACCCTGCTCCTCGGGCAAACGGCCTATGACCAGGGGACGAATGCCGTGTGGGTCGCGGAAGGCATACAATGCGTCCTGAGTGATGAGCACCATGGCATAGGCACCCTCAATGAGCTCCATCGTGCGGCGAATACCCTCACGCATATGATGGCTTTCCTGCGTAAAATAGCCAATAAGTTTAGCGGCTACCTCAGAGTCCGCGCTTGAACGAAAGGTAACACCCAACTCCACGAGCCTCCGGCGCAACGCACCGGAATTGACAAGGGTGCCATTGTGCGCCAAAGCTATGATCTCATCGGTAATCGTAGAAAGATGTGGCTGGGCTGCTTCCCAGGAGCCGTGCCCGCCGGAGGTGGAGTATCTTGTGTGTCCAATAGCCACGTGCCCGGTAAGAGCAGAGAGCGCGCTTTCGTCAAAAACCTGTGTGACAAGCCCCATGTCCTTTATGGCAACAACGGAACTTCCGTCCCCTACCGCGATACCGGCGCTTTCCTGTCCCCGATGCTGCAGGGCGTGAAGCCCAAAGTAGGTGAGACGACTGACGTCCTCACCAGGGGCATACACTCCAAAGACCCCGCAGGCTTCTTCTGGTTTGTCGGAGATTTCCTTTTGTTGATCATTCATGTTGTAGCTGTTCCTGTCTGGCGTTGTTTTTTCTCTGGAAAGGCAGGGTAGGAAAGAAGCACTGAGTAACTGATAGCTTGCTCCTCTCCCGTTGCCGCGATGTCATGCCGTAGAGAAGCGACAGGCTTTCATATATCGAGTCCAAAGAACAAGGCGAAACTTGATACGAGATGATCGGTGTACTGCTCTCAGATGTCCGTCGCTCCGTTGCCACATGCCCTTCGCTGATTGTCTCAGGCATTGGCGGGCACCACACTTCTCACCGGTACGGCGCACAGAATCTCACGCCTGCTGGCGTCAAAGGTCTCACAGGTTACAAACGAATACAAAGACTCTGTTTGCCCGGCAATCGCCTGAGCGTCTGGCGCCATCGTCACTGCTGAAGCAAGCACCTCTTGTACAAAAGCAGAAAAGGCAGCCTGATCTGCAAAGGTAAACTGTCGCAGCGGAAAATCAGCAGGGACGTTAACAGTGGCAAGAGCGCTCAACTCGTAGTTAAGCTCGGGTGTACAGAGATAGACCTTGCGATGTTCATCAAAGAAGGATTGGCTTGAATACATAAGCAGGTCGGAGAACATGGTGCCATCAAACATATTGTGACCGTAGATGATGTTGTTCTGCCCATTGAGTGTGGGACTCCCCTCATAATCCGCGAAAATAGCTCCCGTGCCTGAAGAGGACGAATCAAAAAGGTGATACAGATAGTAGGAATTGTCGGAACCCTGCACTATAGGATAATTTACACTGGTGCCGGGAATGATGATCCATCCAACTGTGTCAGGGTTAAGCGCTTTAAGAGCATCCCAGTCAAACGTCAGGTCTTCAAGCTGCAAGCCGGCGTCTACGGTCTCGGGAAGATTGACTTCCAGGCCAGCGACGGACTGTATGGCATTGTTGCGGTTCTGCGCGTCGGCGTACTGCCAGATGATATAGCCTGCGACAACCAACGCCGCCGCCATGAGAACACTACCCAGTATTAACAGCAACCTCGAAAGCAGACTGCGTTTTACAACAGCCTCGTCCGTGTCATCGGTCTTGCGCATCGGTCTTACTTTTTTTTCATTTCCTTAACAAAGCCCCAGGCAACAAAACCGATAGCGACAAGAACGATAACACCAATGACTATAAAAAGCACGTAGTCTGGAATATCGATACCGATAAGGCCTTCAAGTAACGATGGTTGATCTACTACTTCAGTTGCAAGCATGTGTACCTCTCAGGTTGTGTAGATACGATTACAAGCCTCATAAGGCTACGAAGTGATTTTATCATATGCTGCCTGCACCACTTTTGACAACTCGGCATCACGTGCAGCCAATATCATATTGGTAGAAAGCCAGTCGGCAACGGTACCACAGTCAAATCCTTCTCCCGCATGTACCTCTATGGCGTACATATTCTCGCTGTGTAATAACTCAGCGAGGGCGTCAGTGAGCTGGATCTCTCCTCCTGCTCCCGGAGCCGTGTGGGCAAGAATCTGCATTACAGCCGGTGAGAGGAGATATCTGCCAAAAATGGCAAGATTACTGGGAGCTTTATCTACAGGAGGTTTTTCTACCAGAGAGTTAACCTGCCAGACAGCCGTGCCTGTCTCCTGACTACCGCTTATGAGTTCAGCGTCTATCACTCCAAAACGACTGACCTCTTCTTCAGGAACACTTATGACCGCTATCACACTGGCGTTACCATGTTCTTCCGATACGGTACGCATTCGTTTAAGCATCGTGTTGTCCGGCACCAGCACATCACCCAGCAGCACATAAAAACCCTCTGGATCGTCCCGAACAAGGTCGGCTGCACAATGAACCGCATTACCCAGGCCCAAAGGTTCTGGCTGTTCGGCAAAAGAAACAGGGAGGGCACCCGCGTGTCGCACGCTCTCTGCCAAGGCGATTTTTTGCTTGTTCTCCAGGCTGCGCACAAGACGTTGATCAGGCGAGAAATGTTCTGCTATCTCCGGCTTGTCGTCATTGCAGATAATAACGACCTCGCTGGCATCGGCTGCCAATGCCTCCTCCACCACATATTGGATCGCCGGCTTCTCTAGCACCGGCAGCATCTCTTTGGGCACCGCTTTACTGGCCGGCAAAAACCTCGTGCCCTGACCGGCTGCAGGAATTATTGCCTTCATCTATCTCCTTAGACACAACGTGGTACACCCCACGTTGCCTTCTGTACGATATAACTCCTTTTGTGTACCTATTCGGACTCTTCAAAGGTGGCTGTCTCCACGAGCCACTTGTTGGCCTTGGTCCTTGTTGCGGCCTCTCTGAGGAGATAACTCCGCCCTGAGCCTTCAATGTCTGCGCGAGCCCTCTCTTCGTTTCCTGGTGCCATGCGACTCAAGGTGTCTGAGATGTCCTCCTCGCTCACGGTAAGTTTAAGGTGGCGAGCAAGCGCATCCAGGGAAAAGCTTTGACGCAGGGTCTCGCGTACCTGCATCATCATCTGCATATTAAACTGCTGCTCCTCCATGCCCATGCTCTGAATATACTGCGGCAGCGTCATGCCGTTCTGTTTAAGCTGTTCTTTTAAATTAGCAACCATATCGCCGCTCGTGTATTCATAGATCTCGTCGGCTATATAACCTTTAAAGCGCTCGGCCAACACAGAGGCTGTCATGAAGAACTTCATGTTCTCTCGTTCTTTGGTCTTATATTCCATGCCCTGCTCTCGCATCATCTTGCGAAGCCCTTCAACGTTCTTGGCTTCGGGCATATTGACCTCCACCCAGGCGTTAGTAATGGCAGGCACTACTCTTTTGTTGACCTGGATGATATTGACCGTAGTAGTTGCCGTGCGGGGTTCAGCCATGGCTCCTTCAGCACCTTGAATACCTGGAATGTCAAAATCAAAGGTCTTGCTCTCATCGGCCTTCATGCCCAGCAGGTTTGCGTCAAACTCCTCGGGCAGAAACCCACTGCCAATCTGATAGATACGCTTTTCGGCGGTAAGATGAGGGATCTTCTCACCGTCATCCTTGAACGAAGTCTCGATGCCAAAGGAAATCTCGCTCCCCCCCGCAACCTCAGCACCTTCATCCGCTGCGGTAGTGGCGGAACGTTCTGCCAGGTTGAGTATCTGATTATCGATCTCTTCTTCGGTGATGGTAATTTTAGGGATCTTGACCGTTACAGGATCATAGGAGGAAAGTTCGTAGTGAGGCTTAGGGGTTACTATCGCAACAAAGGAAAAGTCCTTACCTCGGGTGATCTCCATGCCTGAGTTGAGTTGCGGCTCCATGATAGGTTCAATATTCTTCTGCGATATGGCAAAGGGAGCCATGGCATTCATTGCGTAATGATTGGCAAATGCTCTGTATTGCGGCTCGCCTACAGCGTTGAGGACCTCCTCTTCGAGGTTCTCCAGCTTGATGTTTTGCATGTCTAGTTTGTTCTGCATTGCCAGAACAAACAGCGCCCCTTTAAGGATGTCGTCCGTGGCACTGGCCGGAACCGTAACGGTAAGTTGGATCTTGCCGTCCTCAAGTTCTTTTTGTGTGATCTTAAGGTTTATTTCGTTTGGCTTGGTATTGGCCATAATACTCCCTTGTTCAGGCAGCTCCTTGCTGCCACATTGCGCGGTATAGTAGTAGAGGCAAATGATAGCACAGGGCTGTGCTACTATGAGCATATGAGAGAGAGTCTTCCCATAACACCTGATGCCGATACTGACTCTGTCGCGGACGCACTTGGTCCCTCTACGGTCGCTAACAGGTGCACACTTGATGCCTCTGCCGTTGCCGCCGCAGGCGCACTTGATGCCTCTGCCGGTGCCGCCGCAGGCGCGCTTGATGCCGCTTCAATCGCCGCTTTGGTAGAGGAGCACGTAACCAAGCTGGCAAGTACGCTCCGCCCTGACTACCTCGCTGCACTGGAGGCGTCTGTTACTACAGAAGAGAGCGAGCGCGGACGCGAAGTGCTGGAACAACTGCTTGCCAACGCTCGGATTGCCGCTACGGAAGGGCTGCCTCTTTGCCAGGATACAGGTTATGTATGGGTCTGCCTGGAGGTGAGTGGTCCCGTCTGCGTGCCGGGAGATGTTTTCTCCGATGTCGATGCTGCTGTCGCCCGGGCGGCTGTAGCCTCCGGCATGCGCATGAGTATGCTGAGGGACGCCCTCGTTGATCGCACCAATACAGCGAACAATACCCCTGCCTTTTGCGAGGTGCTGGTGAAAAGCTCCGAATTTACTGGTGAAACCGCTGCTCTACCTGCCGGCGATGCGCTCACTGGCGGTGTTCCTGTTGACAATATGCCTTTAGGTGACGCCCCTGTGGATAATGATGAAGTGCCTGTTGGTGACGCACCTCTTGGTTGCGCTCCTGTGGGTGCCGGAAATGCAGACAAAGCACCTCTTGCTGATACGTTTGACTCAGCTACTGCGAAAACACCTGCGGCTACCTTGCACATCATGCTCAAGGGCGGGGGCTCAGACAACGCATCGGCGCTTGCTATGCTCCCGCCGGGAGTTGGCATAAAAGGCGTGTTGGACTTTGTGGTAAACACTGTAGTAGCCAAGGGGGCCAATGCCTGCCCGCCTTTAGTGCTCGGTGTGGGAGTAGGAGGTAGTTTTGATAAGGTAGCCAGCCTTGCTAAACGTGCCCTGCTCCGGCAAGTAGGTAGCATGCATCCAAACTCGGAGCTCGCTGCCTTGGAAGGACAGCTCCTTAGTCGTATCAATGCTTTAGGTATTGGCCCGGGAGGACTGGGCGGCTCCACAACAGCGCTTGCAGTACACATAGAGAGTGCCCCCTGTCATATTGCTGCGCTGCCTGTTGCCGTCAACGTCGGCTGTACCGCACTGCGCTCGGTGAGCATTCCCCTCATTTGAAAAACTTATTCATGTGAGCCCAAGCTCTATTTTTCACAGGGATATAGGCAACTGAGTCATCCCCGTGCTCAGCACTTGCCTTCATATCGCATAGATCATCTTCACCTAAAAGCTCTCTTTTTCTACCCTCGCGAGTGTAGCCATCTCTTGAAAAGGCACGGTTTGCTCGATGTTTTCGCACTGACGGATTATGACGGAAGCAGGAACTCAGGATCATTATTATTCCTCTGACCAAAGAACGGGTAGTCACACTCGCAGGCTTGCTGCTTCAATTAAGGTCCACAGAACCTTAATTTTATCCTTGGCACTCAGTAACCAGATACACCTATGGCATAGCGCTGTGACGAGACCCCATAAAACGGACATGCCCAGCGCAGGTGGGGTAAGACCTGCGTTGGGCATTTATGGGATCCTTCGTTGGCGGGGTAAGACCAGGACGAAGGTCGATATGGCTTGATTTGGGCAGCGGTCTCTGTTCAGCTTAACTTGGGAGTTGCCCCTGCTCTTGAAGACGGCCTCTGCCACCATTGGGTAGCATGTGGCAAAGAACCGTCTCCTTTAATGAGTCAGTGTTTACACGGCCTCAGAAGCTGTGTCTTCTTTGTCTTCTTCCGTCGTACGCTTTTTGCGACCCACGGCAATATTACCTAGCACAACGGCAGCGATAAGCAGTATGGCCTGAGCGATGGTCCAGAAATCCACCCACACCATGGGAAGGGTGATGTCTTCGGTAAGGATGAAAAGCACCACGCCTATCACGGCAAGAACGATGGCTCCAATGATCCAGCCGAGAGCACGGATACGTCGAGTCGTCCTGCTGTCATCTTCATCAACACTGCCCTGCGCACTATGGGCGTTTCTTCGTTCCTGTTCGTCCTCACGTGCTTCGTCTTCATCCTTCCTGCGCACTGAGCGAATGACGGTGAACATGGCAGCCATCACTACACCCAGCAGGGCCAAAATGAGGTTTGCCAGCGCCCAGGCGGCATACCCTATGGGAGCAGCAAGCGGCACACCGATGGAGGGGATACCCTGCTCCTGTGCGGCGAGGGCGAGGACTTCGGTGGGGGTTCTCTCTCCTCCTCCGCCGTTGGTGGTATCTGGCGGGGTTACAGTTGCCGGGGTTGTATTAAAACTTTCATCACTCCACCTCGCCGTAATAGTGGCATCCGCACTCACGTTAGTCCAGGCACTCGCGTCTTTGTCCCATCCCGTAAAGCGATAACCCGTACGGACAGGGGTTTGGGGAGGTGTGGTAGAGCCTCCAAAGGTAACGGTCTCGCTCTTCAGGGTGTTACCCTGGCCATCT
>JAVBUQ010000105.1:0-5156 GCA_031555185.1 Coriobacteriales bacterium | reverse complement strand
AATCTCCCGTTTCAAAATTGATTTCTTTTTTGTATTCTCCAATAAGTTTCATAAATGCCAGACCCTGCCTGTAGGTCTTAAAGGGCATGGTGCCAAAAAGGAATTTAAGCGCGCTCCCCAGCATGGCAACCTTGCTGCCTCCAAGGCGCAGTACATGAACGGCGTCTCTGGTATAGAGCCCTATGCCTGCCTCACCCGCCTGCTCCTGCACGTGATCCATGATTCCTAGCTCGTTGAGATACTCAAAGGTGGTCTTCCATTGTGGCTCTGTGCTGCCAGCACCTACAAAGAACTCGTATCCGTCCGTATAGTCATTGCGGCATCGGCCGCCAGCGAACTGCCCGGCCTCATAGATGGTGGCACTCACGCCAGCTTTCTTGAGGGTGTACGCTGCTGATAATCCGGCAAGACCTGCGCCAACGATAACGATCTTCTTGTTCTCCTGCATAGCATGCCTCCTTGTCAATATATATCGGATTAGATATATTTTTGATGATATAACGTATCATGCGGCTGTGCAAGCACTCTTCCGCAGTTATACCGCTGTAACTGCCACAACTATGCCGCTTTAGTGGCGCCTTAACTGCAACTGTGCCGCAGTAATGCGGCTGTAACAGCCGCTCCGCAGCTGTGATTAGCCAAGTCCCAAAAAGTGTGTAAGCCTCCCTGTTGCACCCAGGCTGCCGCTCCGGCACTGTAATTCCTTTATAACTACACTTCTTCCGCAGTAATGCCGCTGTAACAGCCGCTCCGCCGCTGTGATCCAACTGGAAATATGCGCCTATTCAAGAAACATATAAAATAGAGCTCTAGAACATGACCGAAGATCTATACATAGAAATGCTCAATGGTGAGGGAACATGAGAATAGGATTAGGCATAGACACGGGTGGCACCTACACCGATGCCGTTGCCTTTGATCTTGACGAAAAGAGCATACTCGAGAGTGCCAAGGCGCTCACTACAAGAGAGAATCTCTCAGAAGGAATTCTGGCTGCTCTTGACGGAATCTCAGCGGAGCTTCTATTTAAGGCCGAGATACTCTCTCTCTCCACGACTCTCGCAACCAACGCCTGCGTAGAGAACAAGGGTGGCAATGCAAAATTGATCATCTTTGGCGGAGACAGTAAGGTCATTGACAAGCTTGGTGGAGCATATGGCCTGCCCTCTTCACAGGATATATATCTTCAGGAGAGCTTTACCACGTTTGCGGGGGACACCAAACGCGAGCCCAACTGGGAACTCTTTAACAAAGAAATCGCTACCGGCTATGAGCACCTTGACTGTATAGGCATCGTAGAGATAAATGCGATGCGTACAGGTGCCCTGGCAGAGAAAAAGGCAAAGCTACTTTTTGAGGAGCAGCTGCACATTCCGGCAATCTGTGGGCATGAATTATTCTCGAATCTCAACTACCTGCAGAGAGGATCAAGCGCGCTGCTCAACGCAAGGTTATTCCCGGTTATCCAAGAGTTCCTGGATGCGATAAAAGCTGCGGTGACCAAGAAAGGCATACAAGCAAAACTGATAATCATGCGAAGCGATGGCAGTGTTATGTCGGAGGAGTTTGCGACCTTGCATCCCATTGAAACGCTGCTCTGCGGACCGGCAGCCAGCATCTCGGGTGGCTTGCACCTCAGCCATGAATCCAACTGCATAGTGGTGGATATGGGTGGCACGACAACCGACATCTCTCTTATCAGTAACGGTGTTCCCAAAGAAGCTGAAGGTGGTGTTTCTTTAGGAAAGTGGAAGACCTTTGTTGACGGGCTCTACAACAAAACTATAGGTCTTGGCGGAGACAGTGCTATCCATTACGATAAGGCACACCTGCGCCTTGAGGAATATCGTGTTGTTCCACTGTGCGTTGCTGCCGGTACGTTTCCTGTGATCAAAGATAATCTGGAGAGGCTCCTGAGGGATGAGGGAAAACACTCCAAGTTCATACACGAGCACCTCATACTCGTCAAGAATATAGAAGGCAACAACCGCTATACCAGCCAGGAGCAGAACCTCTGCCGCGCCCTGGAACAGGGGCCTTTGGCATGGGAAGACGCGGCTCTCCTGGTGGGTAAAGACGCCTACTCGTTCAACGTTACGAGACTGGTAAAGGAAGGCATTGTGCAGGTATGTGGCCTCACCCCTACCGATATCATGCACATCAGACAGGACTTTACGAGGTATTCGACTGAAGCCGCTGAGCTTGGAGCACAATTCGTAGCGCGTAATCTGGGAATTACTGTGGATGAACTCTGCACTGCGGTGTACCGAGAGATAAGACGAAAGCTCTATCTCGGCATTGTTGGCGTGTTGTTGGAGAACCAGGATAAACACTACAAGATACAAGGCCTTACCGATGAAGCAGAAAAATTCATCAACATGAGTTTTGATATCGCCGAGAAGCAGATAAGCGCAGAGCTCGCTACCCAGGGTCTTACTGCGCAGGGCTTTGATGCTAAGGGTTTTGCTGCCAAGGACTCTGGTTCACGGGATTCTGTTTCGATTGGTTCAGCTGCCCATGATCCTAATAAAATGGGTTCTGCTGCCCATGATCCTAATGTCCAGGGCTCTGGTTCCCAGGGTTCTGATGCGCAGGGTTCTACTGACCAGGATTCTGCTTTACAAGGCTCCGCTCCTCCGTGTCTCGTTACTCCATCCTTTACCACAAGCTACTCTCTGGTGGGAACAGGTGCTCCCATACGCGTGTTTCTTGATGAGGTAGCACAGCTGTTGGGTACCAGAGCTGTCATTCCAGACAACTATGAGGTAGCCAATGCTGTTGGCGCTATCACGGGCAATATCGAAGCCTCCTGCTCGGTGAGGATTGTGCCACAGGCAACCTCCGAATTTGTCGTCTATGGCAATGACGGCAATAAAGCTTTCCTCAAGCTGGAAGACGCCGAGGAGTTTGCTCTTGATGAGGCTGAATTTGGAGCACAACAGGAAGCTCTTGTCAGGGGAGCAAAAGGCGAACTGACTGTTTTCAGCCATATCGAGCGACAGGAAGCCGAAGCCATAAACGGGCCTGTGCATCTGGGGAGCACTGCGGTTGCCCGTGCGGTGGGCGGTCTCTTTGGCGACTAGCCTGAGAGACTGAAAGCCAGATTAGACGAGTCTAAGTAACATTCGAATCCAGATAAGAGAAGCCAGAGATGAGGTGTATCGCCGGTGTAAAGAATCCGGCGGCTACTGCTTCGGTGATGGGCGTGAGTGTCATGCCCGTTGCATAGCTGTGCAATACACTGCAGCACCAGTTTGGACTATTCCCAAAAGCATATAGAACACTGTTACACCGTTTGGAATGAAAATCATTTCCCAGGTGCACCAGGCAATGAGCAAGAGTCCACAGATAATACCGATACCTGTGTAAGCTCGTTTCCTACTCAACCAAAGCGCGAGGCAGACAAGGTTGGACACTCCGTTCACACACAGCAGCGCTATACCCGGCCATACAAGATCCTGGAAGAAAATGCTCGCTCCCGGCCAGGTCTGCATAGTTACCAGAAGTTCCTGCATTTGCAGAAGTTCTCCCTGGGGTGAGAGGATCATCAGTATGCCAAAAATAGGCGCAAGTATGCCATTGAACCAGCAGATGCCAAGCATGATACGCCGGGCAATCGTCTGCATCTTTGTATCTTGAGTCGTTTGTATTGTTTTCTCTGGCGCTTTGGCTGGTGACTTCTCAAGCACTTTTGCTGCCGTCTTCGCAGATGTGGTCTCTCTTGTTCTCTCTTCTCTTACTGCTCTTACCGTTACTTCCTTTGCTGGTGCTATCTCTGTCTTCATCGAGCTTCCCCTTTATCATCTTTATCTGTTCTTCCCTGAATGACATGATCCATATGCTTTACCAAAAGCCTGCGGGCTGCTTGCTCATAGGTGGGGTCTATATCGCAACGATTTATCAGGAGAAAGATCGGTGCATAGAACTCAAGTCCCAACAACTCAGCGTCGGGATTGTTCGCTCCTGCGGCACCTTTCATTGCATCCGCCACAGCACCCTGATACTCCATGGGTTGAACGATATAGAATCGCGTGTATATCTCTGCCAGTGTGGGATCGCTGTACTGACGCATTGAGAGCATCCTGCGAAAACGCACGGTAAAAGGATCGTGAAGCAGGAATTCAAAAAGCATCATGCCAATGCTTTTCATTGCCTCAGGTTCAAGTTGTAACATGCCGTGCATGGTCTCAACTTGATCTTCAGAAATGCCCAAACTCAAACTAAAACTATAAAAGACCTGCTCGCTCTTCTTTACTATTGAGTCATATATCTCCTGCTTGCCGGAGAAATGCTTATAGAGAGAAGGTGCCTTGATGTCCACCGCATGGGCTATCTCCTCCATGGTTACCTGTTCATAGCCTTGTGAAGCAAAGAGTTCCAAGGCTGCATCCAGGATCCGTTCTTTTGTATTCTGTCCTCGCATGGCTATTTCCATTCGTATCTGCCGTGTTGTATTGCATTCATTTCGCTGCCTTGCTGCGCTGGTTCTCTGCTAAATTTGAAACAACACTACCCGTACTCTCTGTCAAAGATGGTTCAACACGGCGTGCACTGTCAGCTGTTAAGTTTCTCTAACACTTCCTGCTAACGAGAACTTTTTGAGGCTTATCGCTCTTTCGTAATAAGCTAATATACATTAGCCTATAGACATATTAGCTATTATCTATTAGCTTTGTCAAGAACAATCTGCGCTCTCTTATGCTGTATAAGATATATAATGGCTTCTAACAAAAGGGGGTTAATAAACGTGCTTCCTCACTGAGTCTTTTTTACTCGCAGGATAAGTGGTGGCGGCATAATGCAGAATCGCGAGGAGATAGCATGTCTGTTCCCGATAAAAATTATATGGACCGTCTTAAAGCGTCGATGATCGACAGTTTTACCGACTTTATCTCCATTGCCAACACCGACCGCGAGATCATTTACTATAATCCCGCTGCATATAAGATGATGGGCTATTCTCCTGACGAAAATCCGGACATCTGGACTACAAAAAAACTCCATGCAGAGGGTTTTGACGAGTTCGCTGCCAGCGTGATCCAACCCTCCGTCTTCAAGAACGGCTCATGGACGGGCATCAGTGCAATCAGGCATAAAGACGGCAGCACCTTGCCGGTAGAGATGACTGTGTTTCCTTTGTATGGGGAGAACGGCGA
>JAVBUQ010000106.1:0-5363 GCA_031555185.1 Coriobacteriales bacterium | reverse complement strand
TATCCTTTTACCACGAGCGCCACGAAGTAGGTGGCGAGTAAAACGTCGAGCACAACAGACGAAGCCATACTGAGGACATAGGCAGCGGCCATGAGTTCAGGGGCGCCGGTCAAATAGAGCGCAATCGCAACAGCGGAGAGGAAGAGGATCCAAATCATTATCCGTGCGGTATCCATGGGTTCTTTCACCGTCAATTTGGGTAACGCCGCGGCAATCATGAACACAGCTCCTGTAATCACCCCAAAAGCCATGCTGTCAAAACCAAGATCAAGCTCGTTAATGGGTATGACGGCCCAGGTAAACGTACAAATAGTGCAGGCAAAAAAGGCAATCAGACATACTTTGATAATGGCTACCCTGCTTGTCTTACGAATACTCTTGGGCAGCAAGGTAGGATAGGACACTCCCGACGAGGTAGAGCGGCGTTTTCTGACGACAGCAAGGAGTGCTCCCGAAATCAGGGGGATGATTATGACATAAATATTCGAAACCAGATACGGCATCAAAGAGGTAATGAGCATGGAGACCAACACGACCACACCAAACCCCAAGGCAATACCTACTGCATTGTCATTTCTGGTGGCTGCATAGTAGTCGCCCCACAGGTGCCAGAGAAAGGCAGAAGAGATGCCTGCCAGGATTGCGGAGGCATAATAGAGAAACTCAGAGGGAAAAGCCTGATTGGAAAGCTGGATCCCTATCGTCGCCAGGCAAAGTAGCATGGGCACGGCACTGTAAAGCCAGGGAAACGATGAGAGACGCTTAGTCCTTAGGAATGTTGGCACAAGAAACTGGATGACCGCAGCCGAGCCGAGGACCACTAACCAGGAATAGCTCTCGCCAGGAGAGACTATGGATTCGTTGGTGTAGATATTCGGAACAAACCAAAGGCAGTAGCACCACGCCCAGAAGAAGCCAAGCCCCAGGGACTCAAGTGTTAAGTGAGCTTTGAGTGACTGCATATTCCCTCAACAATGCGCTATACCGTCCTACGCCGTTCGTGTGCATTCATTATAGGCAAATCATAAACCAAGGAAGCATCATTTTATTCATCTCACCTGTTCTTTATGGGAGCGTAAAGCGTTGTAACGGAAGGCCGCCTGTGAGAAAAGCATACCTGAAACTGGTGTAATCAGGTATTACCTGTCAATTAGGGATGAAAAACACAGGGTGTGAGGGAACAATATCAATACGATACCTGGGTTTTGAGCCAGGAGAAGAAATCTTAAGGAGAGACAAACAGAGACAAACGGAAGAGAAGGAGCAAAGGAATGGACAGCATGAACAGAAGAGGCGCGTTGACAAGACGGAAGTTTGTACAGCTGGCCGCAGTTGCCAGCGCGGGAATTGCAGCAGGGGGAGCATTACAGGCATGCACAGCAAATGAAGCAGACAGCGCTGCGACAGAAACAATCGAGGCTGACATTATCGTGGTGGGTGGTGGCATCGGCGGCCTTGGCGCGGCATTACGTGCTGCCGAAGAGGGAAAGAACATCATATTGCTTGAGAAGGAGTCAAACGTAGGAGGAGACTCTGCCCTCAGCGATGGTACCATCCACGCCGCTGGAACCACCCTGCAGGAGGAGCAAGGTTATGGCGGAGACACCACCGACAGTTATATCGAGCTCAGAAAGTCACTTGAGCCAGATCCGGTATCCAGTAATCCCGGAGAGCCGCTTTCGCATGTTCTGTATGATGGCGCGCTCGTGATGGTGGAGGACCTGCATGCTCGTGGCCTAGAATTCGTACCACTTGAGGACTGGGACCCACAGGCACACTTTGTGGAGGGAAAGGGCGCTGCTCTCGTAGCCTTTGTGGAGGATCTCGCCGTTGAGGCTGGCGCTCAGATCGAGACCTCTACACAGGTTGATTCTCTGGTCACAGACAATGGCCAGGTTGTAGGCGTTATGGCTGGAAACACGCAGTACAAGGCAAAGGCAGTTATATTGGCTACCGGCGGTTTTACGAGAAGCGAAGAGCTGGTTCATGAGTACATACCGTTCTATGACGGAGTACTGGTAGTTTGCAGCATGGGGGTCACGGGTGACGGGTTGGTCATGGCGCAGGATATCGGAGCGGCAGACCTGTTGCTTGAGTCGGGTGCGCATTCTTACTTCATCTGTCCGGATAACCTGGCTGATATGTCGATTCCCGGTTCATCCACCCCAGGTATAGATGTCAATATAGAAGGCGATCGTTTCCATAACGAGGAGGAACACTACGACACCGCCGGCAAACATGGTATCGAACAGCCTGAGCACAAGGCCTTCTTTATCTTTGACGATAACATCAAGACCAACTATGCCGAGGTCTTGGATGCCTATTTTGAGATGGGAGTGGTAAGTGGCCCGGTAGCCATCGACAAACTTGCTGAGGACCTGGGCACTCCCAACCTTGCCGCCACACTCACGCATTACAATGAGATGATGGCTACAGGTGTTGACGCGGATTACGGACGTGAGTTTTTCCTTGAGCCCATTGCAGGGCCAAACTACTACTCCATCCCCATGGAAGCCTGCATCTATTACACCTACGGCGGCCTTGATATTGACACGCAGGCACATGTGCTTGATACATCCGGCGAGCCGATCACGGGACTCTTTGCCTGTGGTGAGGTCTGTGTCTCCACAGAAAAACGGGAGGGTCTCCTCTACACCTCCGGCCTTTCACAGGGTTACGTTTTCGGCCAGATCGCAGTTGACACCGCCATTGACGAACTTGGCGTGTAAGATAAGAACCGCACAGAATATGCAGCAACACAGAGCACATTCTGAGCATATTTATATCAAACATACAACATACACATGAAAAGATCGTGTGCCTGGATGCTTGTCGCTTCCAGGCACATGTGAGCGAACCGTACCAGCGGTTGTTTGAAATCCTACGTGTCCCCGGCGCTTAGGATTTCAAACAACAGAACTGTAGCAACTCCTTACACCATCAAACTGCCATTGCGATCGTAGTAACACAAGCTGAGAACTCTGAAGATCTCGGGGTATAATAAGCGGGATGAAACAGACTCAACAGACAGTTTTACTGGGCGTTACCGGCTCGATTGCTGCTTATAAAGCGTGCGAGCTGCTGCGCCTTTTTCAAAAGGCAGGCTTACGGGTCAAGGTCGTGATGACCGAGCATGCACAGGAACTGGTGGGCGCGGCAACGTTCAGAGCGCTCAGCGGGGAGCCGGTGGCAGTTGACCTCTTTGAAGATCCGGGTAATCCCATTAATCATATCTCTTTGGCTGAAGAGGCCGATGTTGTTGTAGTCGCGCCGTGTACCGCCAATGTGCTTAATAAAATAGCAAATGGTGTCGCAGATGATTTGCTCACTACCACCGTATTAGCTGCGACTGCTCCGCTTGTTCTCGCCCCTGCTATGAATGTGAATATGCTGCAAAGTACCCCTACCCAAAACTCACTTAAACTCCTGGACGCCTCTGGTATTACTATCGTTGGACCTGGCGAGGGTTATCTTGCCTGTGGTGCGGAGGATAGCGGCAGGATGTCCAGCCCTGAGGAAATCTTCGCTGCCACCATGAAGGTACTGGTGCGCAGACAAAGTATGACGGGCAAGCGTGTGCTCATCACAGCTGGCCCCACACGAGAGTATCTCGACCCCGTGCGGTTTATCTCATCGCCATCCAGCGGAAGAACCGGATATGCCCTCGCGCGTGAGGCACAGGAACGTGGCGCGGATGTGACTCTGGTGAGCGGGCCCACTAATATGCTCTGTCCTCCAGGAGTAAGGTTTGTGTCGGTGGTCTCCGCCGAGCAAATGCTTGAAGCCGCCAGCGAGTTCTTTGATAAGGCAGACCTCGCCGTGTTCTCGGCTGCAGTCGCTGATTTTCGCCCAGCGGAAAAAGCGGCGCACAAGCTTAAGAAGGGCGTTGATCTTCCTACGGTAAAAATGTACGAGTGCGGCAGCCATGAAAACGAGGGCAACGCAGAAGGGGACAGTTCGCAAACAAAGGGGAGCACTTCTAAACAGGCAGGGATCGCTCCCACTCCAATTGGGGAGGCTTGCACCTACGAGCTCACACTCACGGTAAATCCCGACGTACTGGCAACCCTGGCTGCGCGTCGTAACGCATCCAAATCCAAGACTCCCTACATCGTTGGCTTTGCCGCAGAGACCGAGCAGGTCCTTGAAAATGCCCGGGCAAAGCTTGTGTCAAAGGGTGCCGACCTCATTATTGCCAATAATGTCTCCAAGCCTGATCTTGGTTTTGAAAGCTCGCATAATCAGGTAATGCTCGTTGACGGTGTAAACAGCAGGCAGTCTGAGGTAATGAGTAAAGATGATCTGGCACGGCTGATACTGGATACAGTCCTGGAAAAGTGGTAGGTCGAATAGTTCATTGCTGTGTTCCGTTAAGTCTTCCAACCAATCGTTTTAGAAATGCGGCTCTGAGAAAAAAAGCAAAATCACACGTGCGCCATTCTCAACACGAGCCACAGATAGTGTGTTAGAATACCCAAGTTGCCTTTTCAAGGGTAGCAAAAGTGGGAGTCCTGCTCCCCACCTATACGGCGCACAGGTTGCTGTAGGGTTGTACCACAAGAATAAGCCCGCGAACCTATGTGGCTTAGTTGTATCGTACACCCGTCCGCCTGGTGCTGACGGGTTTTTTATTGAACACAGGGCGAAGGAACGAGATGCCCAGGGTGCACAAGGGCGCCCCACATAAGAGAGGTGATGGCTATCGCTACAACTGAGCTAAGGCTCAACGAAGACATTCCGGCAAGCGAATGTCGATTGATTGGCATCGACGGATCACAGCTTGGCATTTTTGGTATTGATGCTGCGCAGAACATTGCCGACGAACAGGGTATGGATCTGGTAGAGATAGCCCCCGATGCCACTCCGCCGGTCTGCCGTGTCATGGACTACAGCAAATTCAAGTACGAGCAAGCTCAAAAAGCCAAAGCGGCACGGAAGAAACAAAGTCGCGTAGACATCAAAGAGATGAAGTTCCGTCCTAAGATCGATACCGGTGACTATGAGACAAAAAAGCGCCATGTTGTTCGTTTCCTTGATGCAGGCGCCAAGGTTAAGATTACCATTATGTTTCGAGGCCGAGAAATGGCTCACCCCGATCTTGGACTGAACATTCTGGAAAAGCTGGCTGCCGATCTTAAGGATACCGCTACCGTTGAGGTACAGCCCAAGCTCGAGGGACGCAATATGTTCATGCTGCTGGCACCACTTAAGAAAAAGTCTGTGAAGACTGAGGAGAGCGCCAAAGAAGAGGATGCGCTGGGCGAAGAAAGCGCAGAAGAGTAACACATGTACAACGCAGGAGTGTATTAAGGTTCACTCGTGCGGATGGTATACACTGAGCGGTCCAGAAACAAGGCCCAACT
>JAVBUQ010000078.1:0-20110 GCA_031555185.1 Coriobacteriales bacterium | reverse complement strand
TGGCTCGAGCGACACTATCGCTATGGGCCATGTCGTCTTATTGCTTAACCTTATGCAGGGCATGTGTAATCTCGAAGGGGGCATGGGCATCATTTCAGAGAGCCTCTATGAGCAGGTAAAGGAGCAGGTGCTCTTCAACACTCCTGTACAGGAAGTTGTCATCGAAAACGGTAAAGCCACGGGTATAAAGACCAACGAAGGCTTCGTTGCCGCTGACCATGTCATCGTCGGCCTTGACGCACAACGTACGCTTGAACTCGTCCCCGACCTGCCGGACACCATGCGCAAAGCACTCGAGACCTGCAGCTACAGTTCAACACTTTATTACGAGTTTGGACTTGAAGAGCCCATTGAACGCTTGTCGCGTTCATTTATGATGATTCCAAAGGACTGCGATACCATCCTTAACTGCATCAGCGATGGCGCATCGGGCGAGGACCAAAAGCCTATACTCCTTACACATACACGAGGAGAGTATCAGGAAGAACTACTTGCCCTTGATGAAGAGGCTCGCAACGCTCGCGTTATCGCCGCTGTTCGCACAATGCTGCCTGAGTTTCCTGAGAGCCCAAAGATCATTAAGATGTATCGATGGGATCGCGCTGTTAATCTTGAAGGGCCGGGACAGTTTGAAGCCGTCAACGAACTCAAGGCCAACAACCTGCACGATGTCGAGGGTTTGCATCTCTCGGGCGACTACCTGTTTTTGATTGCTTCTACCGAAGGGTCGATGAACTCTGCTCAGATTGCTGCAGAATATGTACTGGAACAGTTGGACAAATAGAAACGGACGGACAGATAGAAAGACTACTGCATGCACACATTATCTGAACTTGACCATACCCTGCTGGGACTTATATGCCTGCACCCAAAGGTAAGTGGTTATGAACTCAATCGAGTGATTAAGGAGTCAACAGGCTATGTGATGATGGCATCGTTCAGCCAGATATATCCTGCACTGAAGAAATTGCATTCTGCAGGATTGGTGGATTACGAGGCAGAGCCTGTTAAGAACAGGCTGAGCAAGAAGTACTACACACTCACATCAGACGGTGAGGAGTATCTGCAAACATGGTTGAATAAGCCCATCGAAGGCACACTTGACTTTCACACCTTTACTCTCCGCATGGTCTTTGCTCCTCTGATGTCCAAAGACGTGATACTGCGCCATATTGATAACGAGTTAGCATATCGAGGAAGTCTCTTTGCAGGTTTTGGGGACCAACGCAATGAGGCTTCCTACTCTTTTCTAAATGAAGGCGATGTAGATATGGACAAGGTTGATGCTACCTGGTTACCTATTGCCCAAGGAGAGCGACGTCTGCAAGCAGAATGGCTGGATTGGCTCAAAGACTGGCGTAAACAGATCGAGTCAGATTTTTAATCCCTTATCTTCTCTAAGACCTGTATAAGCTTTACTTTTCTGCGTTTTTGTCGCAGTCTGCGCATTAACATATTCACTGTGCCAAAAATAGGTATATACTTCCGCTACGTTGTAACAGGTGTTGTATAATCGGTGGGCGGGGGCCACTAACCCGAGGAACGGTAAACAAGAGGTATGCATGAGCGACCAAACGAGACAGAACGAACGGAATCACCAGCATAGTAATGAAAGCAGGGATGACTACTGTCATCAAAGTGGGCATGACCATAGTCATGAAAGTGGGGATGACCATAGTCATGAAGGCGGGGATGAAGAATCTCCTGCACCTTTCTTGCTCAAATATATGCTTGAACATAATACGCATCATGCCGAGGAGTTGCATAAACTCGTGCAACAACTCAGAGAGGTCGGCTCAATCGAGTCAGCAGCGGCAGTAGAGCGCGCATTGCAGTTCTATGAGCAGGGCAACGTTGAACTTGCCTCAGCAGTTGAGCAGCTAGAGGTGATTGAAGGTACGTGACTGCAGGCAAAGTACGTCGGTCAGGCTTACTGTTCTTGTCTACCACGTCATAGGTGGTTAAAGGTACATGATTACAGACAAAGAACGTCGGTCAGAAGTAGATGGTGAGAGTATGTGCATTTCAACAGCGTATGAAAACAAAAAAACCGGCCCGGTTCTGGCTGAGAACATAGAAAGCCTCTCCCAGCAGGATGGAGCAGTGATCCTGAAAGACATCATGGGTAAAGAGACAGTTATACCTGGCATGCTCAAGTCGGCAGACCTGACGAACGGCGTGTTGATCATCGAGTCTGCATAAAACGAGGGAAGAATTCTATGACACAGACGATCGCTTTCGCCGGCAAAGGCGGCACAGGGAAGACAACAATCTGCGGTCTTCTTATTGACAGACTCATAAAAGAAGGCAAAGGGCCTATCCTTGCCGTTGATGCGGATGCAAATTCAAATCTCAATGAAGTACTCGGAGTAGAGGTGGATCAAACTCTGGGCGAAATCAGAGAGATGATCGCCCATGCTGAGCTCGACGACGACAATGCTATCCCCGTAGGTGTGTCCAAGCAGGACTTTGCTGAGTTCTCCTTTAGTAACGCGCTCCTGGAGATGGACGATTATGACCTGCTTGTCATGGGACGGACTCAGGGTCAAGGCTGCTATTGTTATGTAAATGGTCTGCTCAAAACGCTGATCGACAAATTCTCAAAAAACTATAACTATATAGTGGTTGACAATGAGGCTGGTCTGGAGCACATCAGCAGGGGCGTCCTGCCAAAAATGGACATCCTGCTCCTGGTGAGCGACTGCTCACGCCGTGGCGTGCAAGCCGCCGGCAGACTTGGAGCCATGGTGAGCGAACTCGGTCTCAAGCCTACGGTCGTAAAGCTCATCATCAATCGGGCGCCAGGCGAGGAGCTGGACCCTGGCATCCTCGAAGAGATCAGCCTGCAAAAACTTGATCTTATTGGGGTCGTTCCCTCTGACGAAGCGGTGTATCAATACGACGCTGAGGGCCGCCCCACCGTATCACTGCCAGACGACAATCCGGTACGGGTTGCTGTAGACGGAATAATCAAGAAACTCACCCTGTAGTTTACCTGCAGGGTTTTGTATTCCCTGACAATGAAAGGAGTGGTCGCCCATGCCCTTTGAGGCTAAAAAGAAAGAATTCAACACTTCAATAGGAGTGTTGGAGTTTGGAAACGAACCGTCGGTCCAGATGGGGGGAGAGAAGGTATGGCCACTCTACGCCTTTGACGGTCCCTTGACCAACCCACCACGAGTGGGCGTTGAGGTTACTGATCTTGGAGCAACTTACTGGAACGAGGGCCTGCACAGCTCTTACGCGGACTGCTCCGATGTGGCTTCGATGGTAGAAAAAGCCGCTGCCATTCCTGGTGCGGAATTCGTCTGTCTGACTTTTGAAGGTGCCGATCCTATTGGTGAGAACAAAAGCATTGAGGAATGCATTGCTCTTGCCGAGGAGATCGCGGAGAAATGCCCTCTGCCTCTCAGCATCGCCGGCTGCGGTAATGTCGAAAAAGACGAAGAGCTGCTCCAGAAACTTGCAGAAACCCTGCAGGGCAGGAACGTACTCTTCCTTTCGGCTACAGAAGATAACTACAAAGCGGTAGGAACTGGCGTTGCACTGGCCTGGGGACAGAAACTCGTTGCGGAATCCGCAGTGGATATCAACCTGGCCAAGCAGCTTAATCTGTTGCTCGGTCAGCTTGGGGTGCCTAACTCCAGCTTTGCCATGAACATTGGTGAGGCGGCGGCCGGCTACGGTTTTGAATATGTTGCAAGCACAATGGAACGTGTCAAAGCCGCTGCGCTTGCTCAAAACGATGAGGCTTTGCAGGTGCCTATCATCACACCGGTAGGCAAGGACGCCTGGAACACCAAAGAGACCCTTGCCAGCGAGGAGGAATACCCCCAGTGGGGCCCGAGTGAAAAGCGGGGCATCTATATGGAAATCGTCACTGCGGCAGCCTGTCTTGCAGCGGGGTCGAACGCCGTTATCCTGCGTCATCCACAGGCTGTTTCTACGATAGGAACCTTCATTAGCCTTCTGGCCGAAGGAGGTGAGTAGCATGGCGCTCAAAGGACTCGATATCTTCAAACTCACGCCCAAGACCAACTGCAAGGAATGTGGTGTTCCTACCTGTATGGCTTTTTCGATGAAGGTCGCGCAGGGAGCCATGGAACTCGGCAAGTGCCCGTATCTGTCCCAGGATGTTATTGATCAGCTGAGCGAAGCCACGGCGCCGCCCATGCGTACCTTTTCAGTGGGCGCGGGTGACTATACCGCTACCCTGGGTGGCGAAACGGTGCTCATGCGCCATGACAAAACTTTTGTCAACAAGTGTCTTTATGCTGTGCGTCTGAGCGATGACATGGAGGAGGCAGAGAGAGATGCAAAGCTCAACAAGATCCAACAGCTCGACTATGAACGTATCGGAGAGCGTATGGTTGTTGATGCTCTCTTTGTGAGCAGCGTCTCCGGTGATGTGGGTGCCTACACTGAACTGGTTGAAAAGGCTGTTGCAACAGGACGTGTTGTGATACTCGACTGCACCGATCCGAGCACCGTTCGTGCCGCGATACAGGCAGGCAAAGCCAGTGGTCCCCTGCTGCATGGAGCTACTCCTGAGAATCTCGAAGAGATGCAAGCCATTGCCAGTGAACACGGTATTGCGTTGGGCCTCAGGGCAGACAATCTCTCAGCTCTTTACGACGGCGCTGCAGCGCTTGAAAAGCTCGGCCAAAAGGAGTTTGTTCTTGATGTAGGCACGGCCTCCGCAAAGGACGCTTTCAGGTCGGCAGTGGAGATCCGCCGCACAGCTATCACTGATGGTGACCGCACCTTTGGGTATCCTTCACTTGTGAATGTTGCTGCTCTTGCCCCGGGAGACCCCTACCTGCAGGCAGCTCTGGCGTCACTTTTTACGTCAAAATACGGATCCATCATTGTAGTGGACGAATTGGACTATCCTCTGAGTCTGCCGCTCCATGGCCTGCGACAGAATATGTTCACCGACCCGCAAAAGCCCATGACGGTGGAGCCCGGCATCTATCCGATCAATGGTGCCGATGAGAATGCACCCTGTGTAACGACCGTTGATTTTGCGCTCACCTACTTCGTTGTTTCCGGCGAGCTGGAGCGGAGCGGTGTGCCGGTCAATCTGCTCATCAGCGATTCCGGAGGATACTCCGTACTTACCGCATGGGCAGCCGGTAAACTGTCCGCATCGTCATTGGCCAAGTTCTTTGAAGACTATGACATCGAGAATAAGATCAAGAGCAGAACACTGATGCTCCCCGGTAAGGTTGCGGTGCTCAAGGGTGAGTTAGAAGATAAGCTGCCAGGCTGGACCATCGTTGTTGCACCCAATGAGGCAATTGAATTAGTTAAGTTCATGAGAGACTTCCAAGAGAAGGAAGGGTAGAAACTATGGCAAAGTTCATAATCATTGGTGAGAGGATCCACTGTATCTCTCCGGTCATCCGTGAAGCAATGAGCTCCCGTGATCCTGAACCAATACTGCAGCGCGCGCGCGAACAACTTGACGCTGGTGCGCAGTACCTGGACGTGAACATAGGCCCCGCAGAAACGGGTGGCGAAGACCTGATGCAGTGGGCAGTGACTCTTCTGCAGTCCCACTTCGACAACGTGCCTCTGTGTCTGGACACCGCTAATCAAAAAGCCATAGAAGCAGGTATCTCGGTCTATAACAGAAGCAAGGGTAAACCAATTGTCAATTCGGCCGACGCGGGCGACCGCATTGGAAACATCGATCTTGCGGCAGATCAGGACGCCATCATTATTGCTCTGTGCAGCAAACAAGGTGTACCTTCAGACAACGATGAACGTATGGCATATTGTCAGGAAATGCTCGAGCGGGGCATGGAAAAGGGTATGGACCCCATGGATATGTGGTTTGATCCACTGTTCCTCGTTATCAAGGGTATGCAGGAGAAGATGCCCGAGACTATGGAAGCAATCAAGATGTTCACCGATATGGGCTTTAACACCACAGGAGGACTTTCCAACGTATCCAATGGAATGCCAAAGGAAATCCGCCCGATTATGGACAGTGCGGTCATGGCTATGGCCATGCAGTGCGGCCTCACCAGCGCCATTATCAATCCTTGTGACCAACGTCTTATGGAGACGATAAAGAGCTGTGACATTGTACTGGGTAATAACCTGTATGCCGATTCGTACCTGTAGAGAAAACGTAATGGAGGATTATTATGAGCGCATTGACTGACCTGATCTACACCGGTTCAAACGCGGTTGCCGGCCTCGCAGAGGGAGCCGTGAATGATGCCATCGAGAAGTATGGCGAGGACAAAGAAATAGCGTTTCCTGATACCGCTTATTTCTTTCCCACTATTTATGCCGCTACCGGCGTTAAAGTGCAGAAGCTCGGCGACCTGCCAGCCTGCGTAGGCGTACTCAAGAGCCTGATAACCAATAAGGAAGACCTGGGCGACGCCCTCAACGCCGGTCTTGCTACTGCCGTTGGCGCAGAGATCCTTGAAGGACTCAAGTATCTTGAGCCCGACCCTTACGCAAACGAAGCAGGTATTGGTTTTGTGCCCGATAAGATCATCCGCGCTTTAGGCGTACCGCTGGTGACCGGCGATATACCTGGTGTTGCCGTAGTGCTTGGCAAGGCTGATGACCCTGCTGCTGTTGCAGGTGTCGTCAAGGATTACCAGACCAAGGGTATCCTCACTTTTATGGTGGGCGACGTTATCGACCAGGTTCTTGACGAAGGCGTCAAAGCAGGCCTTGATTATCGTGTTATCCCGCTTGGCCATGGCGTAACCTCGGTTATTCACGTTGTGACCGTAGCGGTACGCGCTGCCCTGATCTTTGGCAATCTCACGCCTGGCGACTTGCCTGCTCTGCTTGCTTACACCAAAGAGCGTGTGCCGGCTTTTGTTGATACCTTTGGAGCTCTCGACGAGGTCACCGTATCAGCTGGCGCTGGCGCTATTGCCCTCGGCTTTCCGGTCATCACCGACATTGATCTCGGCGACATCCAGGTGCCGGGTGCCCTGGAGTCAGAGACCGATCCAGGCAAGATCGCTGCAAAATCCCTTGAAATGCGTAATATCAAAGTCAAGGCAAAGGAGATTCCCATTCCTGTTGCCTACGCTTCTGCCTTTGAGGGCGATGTTATCCGCAGAGGTGACATGTGTCTTGAGGTCAGCTCAACCAAGGACCCTGCCTTTGAGGTAGTAGTCATGAAGGATATGTCTGAGGTGGAGGATCACAGGATCACTATTGACGGACCTGTTCCTGAGGGTGTTGGCCCCCATCAGATTGCCATGGGAGTGCTTGTTGAAGTAGCTGGCGCCAATATGCAGGTTGATTTTGAGCCGGTTATCGAGCGCAGGATCCACCATTGGTTCAACTATATGGAAGGCATCATGCACACCGGACAGCGTAATCTGATTCGCGTGCGCATAAGCAACGAGGCCAATGAGAAGGGCTTTGAACTCAAACACTTTGCAGAGGTCATCTATGCCATGGTTATGGACGAATTTGACACAGTCGTAGACAAATGCCAGATCACCATCGTTACCGACCCCGAAAAAGTGACCACTCTGCTTAACGACGTTGCCCTGCCGCGTTATGAGGCACGTGACGCACGCCTTGCAAGCATGACCGATGAGAGTGTGGACACCTTCTATTCCTGCATCCTCTGTCAGAGTTTTGCACCGGCGCATGTATGTGTCGTGACCCCTGAGCGCCTTGGCCTCTGTGGGGCGGTGTCCTGGCTTGATGCCAAGGCTACCAAGGAACTCACGCCCACCGGCGCCTGTCAGCCCATTGAAAAGAAGGGTGTGGTTGACGAGAAGCTCGGCATTTATGATGAGATCAACAACAAGGTCGAAGAGGCCTCACACGGCAACGTATCGAGCGTTTCTCTCTACTCCATACTCGTAGACCCAATGACCAGCTGTGGCTGCTTTGAGTGTATCTGCGGTATTTTGCCTGAGGCCAACGGCGTTGCTGTGGTCAATCGTGAGTACGTGGGATCCACGCCTACCGGGATGACCTTTGGGGAGCTTGCCTCCATGACCGGTGGTGGTGTGCAGACACCCGGTTTCATGGGTCATGGTCGTCACTTTATCAGCAGCAAGAAGTTTGCCTCTGCCGAAGGTGGCATAGAACGTATTGTCTGGATGCCCAAGGAGCTTAAGGATGACGTGGCAACCCGCCTCAACAAAACGGCGCTGGAACTATACGGTATTGAGAACTTCATCGACATGATCTGCGATGAGACCATCGCCACAGATCCGGAAGAGGTTGTGGCATTCCTTGCCAGCAAGAATCATCCCGCTCTTGCTATGGAAGCCATAATGTAAGGAACAACGACGAATAGTGGATACCCTTATTGTTGTCTTTAGAACCGCTGGCGGAGACATTACTGTCTCCGCCAGTAAAGATTCAAGCCTTTTGGAGATTGCACAACGTGCCGGTGTTGCCATTGATGCACCCTGTGGTGGCGGTGGTACCTGCGGTAAATGCAAAGTGCGCTTACAGGGAGGCACCCTCAACTATGACGCGGCAAATGGCCTTACGTCCGAGGAAGTGGCTGCAGGATGGCGTTTAGCTTGTAGAAGCACGCTCATCGAAGACGTAATGGTGGAATTGCCGGACAGCTCTCTTGCCTGGCAGCGTGGCCTCAAGGTCAACGATAAAGTGCGCGAAGATGATCCTGTCTGGCTTACTCTTATACGACTTCTCAAAGATACAGGTCTGTGGAGTAGCAGCGGGGGAGAAGTGCTCACCCTTGAGCTAAAACCTCCTACGATCGACGATAATACTCCTGACGCCGACCGGCTGAAAAATGCTCTCGCTGTGGCAACCGGCAGAGAGGACGTGCAGCTCTCCCTGACTCTCCTGCGGACGCTTCCAGAATTTCTGAGAGAACAGAACTATAAGGTGCGCTGCTTGCTGAGCTATGATGGGCAGGGCGAAAAGCAGGGACAGGATCCAGACAAGCAGGGACAATCCCCACAGTACGAACAAGAGCAGCCCCCACGCCTCGTTGCCCTGCAATCTCAAACGAGCTCGCAGACACCATGTGCCCTGGCCTGTGACATTGGCACGACCAGCGTATCGGTCCAGCTTATAGACCTGGTAGAAGGGAAAGCCCTCGCACAGGCCTCGGCTGGCAACGCACAGATCCGCTATGGTGCCGATGTTATCAATCGTATCATGCAGCAGGCCAAACCAGGCGGTATGGACCGTTTACAACAGGCCATAGTTGAGCAGACGATAAACCCTCTCATCACGGCAGTCTGCGAGAAGGCGCACGTCTTAGAGGAGTGTATCTCCCATGCGGTTCTTGTTGGTAATACAACCATGAATCACCTGCTCCTCGGTGTTCAGGCAAACCCCCTGCGCATGGAGCCTTATGTTCCTTGTTTTGGCAAGGTAGAAGGACTCAAGGCTGGTGAACTTTCACTTGTCCTCCCTCCCTCCTCGCCTGTGTATCTGGCTCCCAATGTGGGGAGTTATGTGGGAGGTGACATCACAGCTGGCGTTCTTGCCAGTGGCCTGTGGCAGAGTGAGGAGCTTCAGCTGTTTGTTGACCTGGGTACCAATGGAGAACTGGTCTTTGGCAACAATGAATTTATGATGTGCTGTGCCTGCTCGGCAGGACCTGCCTTTGAAGGTGGAGGAATACGCTGCGGTATGCGTGCGACTGACGGAGCTGTTGAAAGGGCGTCCATTGACAGAGAAACGTTTGAGCCTACTCTGGGCGTCATTGGAGGAGGCAGACCTTCCGGCATCTGTGGATCGGGTCTGATTGATTTGATAAGTGAGCTGTTCCTCTGTGGTGCTCTTGACAGCAGAGGTCGCTTTGTTGCCAGCGGTGAGCGGTTCACTCGAGATACACATGATATGAGAAGATACGTCGTTGCCTTTGCAGAAGAAACGGAGGATGGCAGGACAGTTTTTCTTGATGAGGTAGACCTGGAGAATTTCATCCGTGCCAAGGGAGCCATATTCTCGGCCATAAGTGTCATGCTCAATGCAACGGGATGTACTCCTTCTGATATCTCAAGGGTGCTTGTTGCAGGAGGTATCGGCAGCGGTATCAGTATAGACAACGCGGTTACCATTGGCCTGTTTCCTGATATTGCGAGAGAGAGTTATGTTTATCTTGGTAATACGTCACTCCTTGGTGCGCGTGCTATGGCACAGAGTGCCTCAGTAAGAGAAAAAGTTGCAGAAATCGCATCCGGTATGACCTATCTCGAGCTTTCGAGTGATCCAGGGTACATGGATGCCTTTGTTGCCGCCTGCTTCTTGCCCCATACCGATACGTCGCTCTTTCCCTCGGTGTAAGCAGAGGCTTTCTGGCACATGGTTAAGAGACCATATTGCTCTCGACTCATACGCTCTATAAGCGCAATGTACTTCTATACTGCAGTTCGAGAGCCTTATTCCGCTCATTCAGCAAACTCATTGCCTCATTATTCAACAAGCGGAATAAAGGACACCTCTCACTTTCGCAGCATAAAAGTACATTGCATTCCGCGAAATCGTCGAGTAGCAGCACAGTCCTCTTACCCATGTAGAGAAGGAGCATGAGCATGGCACAGACGATATATGCCGATAACGCGGCCACGATGCCGGTATCTGAGAAGGCTCTTGAGGCCATGCTGCCGCATTTTTCTGAGGCATACGGCAACGCCTCGGCCATATACAGTCCTGGTCAGGAAGCAAAGCGGGCTTTGGAGGGTGCACGTAAAAAGGTCGCGGATGCCCTCGGTGCTTTTGTCAATGAGATCTACTTTACGTCTGGGGGAACAGAGTCCGACAACTGGGCACTCCTGGGGGTTGTAGATGCACTGGGTACTAAGCAGGGCAGGCATATTGTCACCTCGTCCATAGAGCACAGCGCTGTCTTCCATACGGCTGAGTATCTCGAGACACGGGGATATGAGGTCACGTACCTGGACGTTGACGGGCAGGGACAGATCACCCCAGACCAGCTCGCAAAGGCCGTACGAGACGACACGATCCTCGTGAGCCTCATGCTGGCAAATAATGAGATGGGTACGATCCTCCCCGTCAAGGATCTGTGCCAAGCGGTAAAAAACAGGAACAGAAGAACAGTATTCCATACAGACGCCGTGCAGGCAGTAGGCCACATTCCCGTCAATGTACGGGACCTTGGCATAGACCTGTTCTCGTTTTCTGGGCATAAGTTTGGCGGTCCTAAGGGCGTGGGCGCACAGTTCATAAGACTGGGCACCTCCATTTCACCTTTTCTCAGAGGAGGCGGACAGGAAAAGGGGAGGCGCTCGGGCACCGACAACGTGGCTGGCATCGTTGGCATGGCAGTCGCACTTGAAGAAGCAGTGGAGAGTCTCGATACGACGATGCCCGTGATTTCGAGTATGCGCGACAGGCTTATCGAAGGAGTGCTTCGAATTCCAGGCACGTACCTTACCGGAGACCCAAGGCAAAGACTTCCGGGCTCAGCCTCCTTTGTCATTGAAGGCCTGGGAAAAAAGCCACTCATCACACGGCTCAATGAGCAGGGCATATGTGTGAGTTCCGGCAGTTCGTGCAGCTCCAGTTCTGAGGAGCCTTCGCGTGTGTTGCTGGCAGCGGGCTACCTTGAGGACCTGGCAACCGCCTCACTGCGCATTACACTGAGCGAGCACAACACTATTGAAGAGATCGACTGCATCATCGAGAGACTCGGGATAGTTGTCAATCTTCTGCGTAGAGAGGAGTTTGCTCCCCCTTCGCTGCAGTTCCCACTTTATTCCGGTTCCTGCTGAGTCTTTCGAAGACGACCGGCCGTGGTGCCTTCCTGTTTACGAAAGGCTCTGTTCATGGTAAGGGCATTCGTAAAACCAACAAGCTCAGCCGCCTGCTTTACGCTTACAGCGTTATCGCGCATGAGCTCTTTGGCTTTTTGAATGCGAAAACGTCGGATGTAGTCTGAGAGTCCCATGGCCATGAGGTTTTTAAAGTTGCGAGAGAGATAGGAGGGGTTCATTCCAAAGTTCGAGGCAATCTGATTGACACTGAGGTTGGCGTCTCGATAGTTAGCCTCTATATAGTCGATAACCTCCATTATGCGCAGATAAGAGGATTGTCTGCGCTTTGCCGAGGACTGATAGTTCAACGTGTCAAATATGTCTGCGGCTGCATTCTTAAGCTCAGCAAGCGAGGTGCAGGAGAGCACCTTCGTGCGTGTTGACTGCATTTTAGCAGTGTCCCAGTTAACCAGCGCACTGGTCTGCTCCAGTGTGTTAAGAAGTATGTTAGTGAGATCAAGCATACGGCTTTTAGCGAGTGCAAACGAAGGAGCCTTGCTGATATAGCCACATTCCAGCGCCTCATTGAAGAGTGTTTCTGCTTCCAGATACATTTCAGTCTCAATGCAATTGAAGAGCCTTCTTTCCAATTCAAACCACAAGCGAGTCAGCTGTTCATCCTCATCATGTGCGACAGTGTTTCGGCTCATGGCCACTTTGCTCCCAATGCCTACAAGGAGCGCATATTCGTAGTTCTCCTCCGCCTCCGCATAGGAACGGTGAACACCAGGGAGTCCGTTTTCGATGCTTCCCAGTGCGGTTTGAAACGTAATGCGGGTCTCGTCGTACACCAATTGATGAGTAAGTTTGATAGCACTGGTCAACTCGGCAAAATTGGGAGTGTCAAACTCTTCGCCTTCTACCGGTGTGATCAAACATACCAGCTTGCCGTCTACCTTGAGCGCGGACACGCTGAATAACTGAGTGAGCATCTGCTCCAGCAGCCGCTTTGCCCGCAGATACGCCATGGAAGCAATCTCTTCCTGTACTCTGCTGCCTTCATCCATATGCGCGGCACCGGTAACAAAAACCAGAAACTCAGAGTCCATCAGTTCAAGGTCAAAAGATCTACAAATGCGACGGGCAACTGTTGTGTCCTCCATCCATCCCTTCATCATTTGCAGCAGAAAGTAGTCGCGCTGCTCGTCGCGCTGGGCGTCAAGACGGTTCCTGTAGTCCCGATTCTGGCTCAGCATGGATTCAACCGAGCTCTCGATAAGTGCAAGGTCGCTGTAGTCAGCCCCGGCAACGGTGAGCGTTCCAGCGCCTTCTGTACCTTCTTTGGTAAATCCCTGTGTGCCAGTCCCAAATTGACTGATAAAAGAAAGTCGCTCCAAAAGGTTGGAGAAGGTCACGCGATAATCCTGCACGCTGAAGAAGAAGAGAAAGAGCCCCATGGTGAGCACCAGCAGTAAGACTTTTATCATGCGCTCGCCTAATGAGAGCTGAAAGGTTTCCAGAGACATACTGCCTTCGACAAATGCTGCCGATGCCTGAATGAACACTATATAGGCAAAAAGCATCAGAGCGCCAACAATGACCAACGCGCCACTGAGATACCATTGCCAACGAGGACGAGTGAGGTTGAGACTACGTGGTTTAAGCGTCATGATTGCAGCTCCTTCGAATAGAGAAGGTCAAAGGTGACACACCTGTCGCCACCTCTCGCTAGAAACGGTTGATATAGGTATAACATTGATATATGCAGGCGCCCAGGAGAAGCAGCGCCACAAGGACATATATCATGAGTGAGAAGACATCGGTCAGGATCGGTTCCATGGCTGCTCCACTCTCTCTTCTGATAGTCTCTGTACGGGTTCTACCATAGTCACCAGTTGCATCGACTGCAGGCGTTCGGAGCCAAACTCAGTGAGCGCATAGTTGCTGAGTAGCTTGCCCTGAGCAAATCGTTTACCGTCATCCACCCGCTCGTCCAAGGCAATGATTAATCCCGCTGCCTGCGCCTCAACCAGGTAGAGACGGAGCTTATTGGTGAGATGGCGTCCTCGACGAGTAGTTCGTTCCCTTACCAGCGATGCAGCCAGTTCATAGTCCCAACAGCGTCCGCGTTCAGCAACTTCAACCAACACGCGAGCTTTGAATGCCAGGCTGCCTGGTCGGCGCAAACCCCAGAGAATTGTAGATGAAGGTTTCAAATCAACGTCACGTAGTGCGGCAGAGCGGTTGTCTTGCCCCGAAAAGACCAAAAAGATACCTATGGTCATCAAAACAAAGGCAACAACAGTCAAATAGCCTGGCATGATGGTTACGAGGGCAAGACCGATAACAACAGTGATAGCCGAAGAGATGGTGCTTACGGCTAAACCACGACTCACGCCACAATACAAAAAACTCTTATACCAGCCGAGATAGTCAAAGTGAATGCAAAAGGCAGACAGTATCAACATCAAAAACGCTCCGGGAGAAAAAAGAAGTGTTCCTATTGTCGCAGCCAATTCTGAACCCTGTCCCATGATCAGGCTCAAGGCAAAGACGAGTAACCAGATAAACGCCTCATAGGTAAACCGTACCGACAGGGCGATGTTGCTATCCACCACGTCCATTGCCCGTGTTGCAAGTGCCCCTTCTATGCCCCAGCCTAAACCCGCAAAAATGCCCATACCCAGTACGGCCAGCCATTCATCGCCGGAAGCCCTGGTCTCAGATAAATAGAGAAACAGACAACCCAAAGCTATGATGGCGAGTCCGATAATGCCCCTGCGACTCACCTTTTCGCGGTACCAGACGTGCGCCATGATCGTGCCGATGCTGGAGTAGAACATCACCATGGCAACAGCAAAGCCGCTGTTCATCTGAAAGGTGATGACATAGGAGACGAGCGCAACTCCTCCACCGATAACCGCGGATGCCAGAAGGAGCAGGTTACTGCTGTTGAACGTGGTTATAGTACTGAACCAGTCACGCAGACCGTGGTTAGCGCCTACCCATATCAGGCTCACTACAGTGAGCAGGACGGTAAAGATCACCGCAATGGCAAGCCCTACGAGATAAGGATCAGCATCGGCAAACTCCCTACCCAGGAGCGACTCGTTATGCACGATAAGATCAAGGCCCTGGTACCCAACTGCCCAGAGAATCGCGCACCAAAGCGCAAAACGAAATCCCCAGTTGTACCGTACTGCCGTTTGCCGTTGCCTTAACACAGAAACTGGAACCTGCATGGGGGGTCTTCTCCTTGACGACGAGGCTGCACGTTGGCAGCAAGCCCATTATAGCCCCCTTTCATCAAGAGAATATCATTATCTGCACGAAAAAAGTAAGAAAATGATGCTTATTTCAGATTTTGAGGGCTATTATTGACACCAACGAAGGGTCTATTGTCTTACCTGTATACGCGTAAAAAAGGTGACAGAGCAGGAATCTGGATAAATCCCTTGAGGGGCACGGTTGTCATTGTGCCACTGTATCCAACAAATGAAAGGAGCACATATGGTAGAAAGTGGTAGGTATGTCGAGATGGCCGTAGAGGAAATGACCCACTATGAGCCAAGCACTCCCAAGCGCATACGCAAGCTGGAGCTGGGCGCAGAGGCTTCGATTGAAGAATTACAGGAGATCATTGAATCCACCCGCATGCAGTTCTATTATGCCCTGGTACGAGAGATCGTCGAAGAGCGTTATGACATCGGCAAATTGCTCGACATCTATCAGATCTATGGTGGTTATGTGAATATCACCTTTGGGCTTTACACTGAGAAGGACGGACAGAAATATACCTGGATCATGCGCAAGTATCGTCGGGGAAAAACTGCAGGCGCTGTTCAGTTTGAGCACAAGCTCCTCAAACATGCCCATGAGCACGGGTTTACCTTCTGTGCCGTACCCATCGAGACAAGGGATGGTAAAACCTACGTTGTAGAAGACGTGGAATACGCAGAAGGAAACGAAGAGTTCTACTTTGCTATCTTCAACTATATCGAAGGTGAGCGTCAGTACGACTGGATGCCTAACTGGGCTGAAGAGGGTTTTCAGGATACTACCCTACGTTCGGCAGCGCTCTCTCTGGCAGAATTTCACTCATCCACAACGACCTTTGATGCCGGCGGCCTCATTGGTGACAACCTTTTTGGAACCAACGAAGACCTCAATGTAAATCAGCTTATCGCTTCCTTCCCCGAACGCATGAAGACCTGGTCGGAGCACTTCAAGGCAAACGGATTCATCAACAAATACACGGAGTATCTGGATACCTTCCATGACTATTATGCCCATGCCTGCGAGCAGAGTAACATTCCTGCAGAACCCTATAAGGACATGGTATTGACTGCGTGCCATCTGGACTTTCATGGTGGTAACTTCAAATATCATCCGGACGGAACCGTCTCAGGTTCCTTTGATTACGATATGGCCATGGTAGATTCGCGTCTTTTTGATATTGCCCTTGGTATGCACTACACCTTTGCCTCCTGGAAGCTCGAGCGAGACGGCGAACTCTGTATGGATCGCGTTGAGCGTTTTATCAAGGCATACAACGAAGCCTGTGAGAAAATCGGTATTATCGGGCCTTTGAACCAGACCGAAAAGGAATACTTCTTTGAGGCCATGCTTCAGGCGCCCATCTACGTCTATGGTTGGGCAAACGGTTCCATCCATGGTGACATGAGCGTTGACCCCTTCGAATATCTCTATTACGCAGAGCACTTCCAACACTCCATGGAGTGGTTGCAGGCGCATGAAGCTGAAGTAAGAGAGTTGGGATTACGCCTGTAGGAAACGTCGACCCATCCAGAATGAAAGAAAAAACAGTTCACTGGACTGTTTTTGGAGCAGCGAGTCTACGACCTCCACCCACAAAACCCAAGGTTTTGCGGGCCCTGAGAGGAGCGTGACTACGCACTTCGATTAACAACACGGGTCGCCAGACTCGAGAAAGCTATGAGAAAGGAGAGAACATGAACGTTGCTGGACAGCTCAAACAACTGACCCAGGACCAAATGCAGGAGGTGCATGAAAAAGCCTGCCAGATCCTCGCCGAGAAGGGTATCGTCTTTGAGGCGGACCATTCCATAGAAGTGTTCAAGGCACATGGTTTTAAGGTCGAGGGTCATACGGTGTACTTCAAGAAGGGAGAGATAGAAAATGCTCTGGCGCAGGTGCCGAGGGAATGGACCGTGCACGGTGTTGATCCTGCAAAAAACGTAAGGATCGCCAAAGACGCAGGACTCATCATTCACCCCGAAGGCGGAGAGATCTCCGTTCAGGATTACAAGGGCGAACGTCGTATGCCTACATTCCGTGACTTTGAAGAGCTGCAGATGCTCTATCAGGTACTCGATAACGTCAACATCGCCGGGTATCAGCCGGTTGGACCACTGGACAAACCCGCTCGTTCGCGTGGACTCTGGTGTCTCTACGGCTCATGGAAGCATGCGGATAAGCCGGTTTTGCCTCCTATGGAGCCGGACACCATCCAAAAGATGGAAGAAGTCATGAAGATGTACGAGATCGTACACGGCAAAGACTTCATCGACAACAACTATGTTGCCTGGCAGTGCCTGTGCCCCAACAGCCCCTGGTTCTATTCAAACTACGCGTGCGACTGTATCAAGGTCTATGCTGAGCACAATCAACCGGTATTGATCGTATCGGCACCCATGTCGGGTATAACAAGCCCGGTCTTCCTGCTGTCCACGGTTGTGCTGGCACTTGCAGAAGACCTGGCCGGTCTGGTATTGGCACAACTCATTCACCCCGGTCTGCCGGTCATCTGCTCAGCGTCGCTTACCTATGGATACATGCGCTCGGCAACCTGGGAGTGCGCCAGCCCTGACACCTCACTGATGCTTGCCGCACACGTACAGATGCAGCGCGATTTTTACGGTCTGCCATCACGTGCTCAGACCGGCGTGACTTCGTCAAAGACCACCGATTTTCAGGCAGGCATGGAGACCATGCAAAGTCTGCTCTACACAGCCTTGGCGGGTGTGAACATCACCAGTCAGACCGTAGGGTCGCTCGCTAATCTGCTCACCTCCTCGCTCGTCAAGACGGTACTTGACGACGAGATCATCGGCAGGGTACGCTGGTTGATGAAGGGTATCGAGGTCAATGAAGAGCAGTTTGGCATGGAAGACCTCATGGCCGCAGAGCCCAACGACGATTTTCTCACCACTGATTCCACCATCGATCACTTCCGTGATTTCTATGAGCCTACCGTAAGCGACTGGACCAATCCCGACGAGTGGGAGGCAAAAGGCTCTCTTGATGTCTCTGAGCGTGCGTATGAACGGGTGCAGCAGATCATCGCTGATGCGCCGGAGAGCATCATCAGTGATGAGTTGGACAAGGAACTGACGAGCTATATCAAACAGGTAGAAGAGAACGCCTAGCCATGAAGGGAGGAGTGGAGGCATAAGGAGAAAGCGTTAATCCAGAGCCTCAATATGCACATAACCTGTATGACAAACAAGGAGATGGAAAAGACAAGGAGGTAAGGTACATGAATGATTCTGCACAATTGCAAGCTGCAAAACGAGCGCGCATTGCAAGCTTTTTCAAAAAGGGTGTTCTTATAGCGGTCTTCTCAGGTATCCTCTACGGTATATACTCCTCATGCCTTCTGGCAGCGACTGGTTCTGGCGAATGGAGTGTGTGGTATGGCGCGGTAGAGGGTCTGCCCGGGTATGGTTGGTACGCCGATGGTACCGATGCCATCATCACCGACAGCATTGGTGCCTATGCGGTACCGATGACCTTTTTCCTGGCTGTGGTGCTTCTGGGAGCCCTGGGTTCGGGCATCAACGACTTCATCAGTGCCATCTGGATGGTAGGCAAGGCTGGAGTCAGAGGTAAATTCATGGACTTCCTGCGTTGCTTCAAGTCCAAGCCCGGAGCGGTCATGGTCGTCTGTGCGCTGATCGGAGGCCCTATAGCATCAACCGCGTATTTGATAGCGTTGATAATGGCGGGTCCCATAGCCACGCCTATCAGCGCACTCTGCCCGGCTATCGGTGCCATTATAGGCAGAGTGCTCTTTAAGCAAAACCTCAATTTCCGTATGGTCTGCGGTATCCTCATCTGTATCGTTGCAACATTCATGATCGGTTCGACCGCCTTCAGCGGCGTAGAGGTTGACACCCAGTTCCTGCTCGGCCTGGCCATCGCCTTGATCTCTGCATTGGGCTGGGGTATTGAAGGCGCAGTAGCAGGCTTTGGCACGTCAGTCATGGATTATGAGATATCCATTACCATACGTCAGACCACATCGGGAATCTTCACACTCTTTATCCTGGTGCCAACCTTGTTCATAATCGCCGGTCAACTCGGCCTCTATCCCACCATGCTCGTTGAAGCATTGCAGGGGCCGCTTTTCTATGAAGGAACCATACAGCTTGCCAACCCGTTGATCTTCTTCCTGATCTCCGGTCTGGCTGCCGGTCTGTCCTTTGGTTTTTGGTATAAGGGCAACAGCATGTGTGGCGCTGCTTTAGGTATGGCCTGTAACGGCGGGTTCTCCTTCTGGGTTCCTTTCTTCAGCTTCCTGATCTGCGGTATCTATCTGGGTTGGGGTTATGTTGACGGCGTTTTGGACCCCACCACCGGCTATGTTCTCTATCCGATCCAATGGGCGGCGGCCATCGTCATGGTCATCGGTATCTTCCTGATAGCGGTGAATCCGTTGGATTGGTTCAGGAAGAAGAAAGAGGTGGATTAAGATGCTGCCACTCAATTATGCAATTCTCAAACTCTTTGAACATGGCGATGAGTACGATGTTGAGCAAGTCATGGGAAAGCTTAAGAACGACTACGGCACCTTTCGTGCTTTCAAACCTGCTGGCGTTAACGAGTCACTGATGTCTGCAGAAAAGAATGGTCTACTTGATGCAACACGTTATGAGCTTGATGATAAAAGTACCCTGCATGTCTATTACAAGGCTAACGAATATGGCGAGGAAATGATCCAGAAGTACATTAAGTAGCAGAAAGAAGTACTCAGAACGGCCGGGACTCCCAACCCCGGCCGTTCCTTGCTCGTTTCTGCTCGTCTCATTGGATTTTGCCAGACACTAGGATCAAGTTGACTATGCCCTCATCTCTCAAATACGCGCTGATGGTATGTATTGGCGGCGCACTTTACGGGGCGATGATACCGCTGGTGCATTTTGCCTATCAATTAGGTTTTAATCCCGCAAATGGCATGGTATTACACAACCTTCTGGCGGCTCTCATACTCTTGCCTATCGTGTTGTTCTCTGCGAAGCAACGCAAAGGCCTGAGCGGTATCAAGGGCAGGGACTTTCTGGGTCTTCTGCTGGTAAGCATCTGCGCCTATGGCATGAGCGCGGGGTATTTTTATGCGCTTACGTACATCTCTTCCGCTA
>JAVBUQ010000007.1:0-8764 GCA_031555185.1 Coriobacteriales bacterium | reverse complement strand
TCAATAGCGTTGGTGACCAAACGATGGCTCTGTACCCCTTTGATATCTGCCAGGAGTCCGATACCACATGCATCATGCTCAAACCGAGGATCATATAATCCTTGTTTTGCAGGTTGTAGGTGCTTATCCATGACATGTCCTTCCCACATGCAGAAAGGCGCCCGCAAAACGCATGACTTGGTTGTCATACCTTTGCGGACGCCTTTGTCCACTTCTTCAAGTACTATACACGGAATAGCAGCGGTGTCAAATATCTCCCCGCAAGGGGCAGAAAGCACACGTGATTCGTTGTATCCCTCTTCCCTCAGAAAGGAGAGGGCTCTAAACGTGTTTCTCAATTGTCTGGCACACCACTCCAAGACTGTGAAGAGATTCCAGGGATCCGAGTTTACTCCTGTTCTCAGATGGCAGGTACCTTGTTCTCATACAGCGCAAAAAGAGCGAGGCTGTTTTCGTGCGAAAACAGCCTCGCTTGGAATAAACGATATGTACGGATTAATGAGTGATTAGTTCCCAACGCTCAGATTGAAGTTCTCCTTGCCCTCAAACACATCAAGCGCCTCTTCTGCATCAAAATCGGCAAGAGTGATAGCACTGATAGCTTTGGTGAGCCTGACTGCCTCATCAAGTGAGCGTTGGTGTATGTTTCGTCCGGTGGCATTACCAGAAGCGCCACCAATGTGTATCTGGTCATACAGTTGGGAGAGAAAGGCTGAGGCATCAACGGTTGATCCTCCTGCGCATACCAGACCTGTCCTGCCTGCAGCCTCTGAGGCACGTGCAAGCAACTCAGCAGAGCCGAGATCACCGGAAGGCTGAGGAGGATTGACCTTGACAAAATCCGCTCCCAGACAGAGTGCTGCTCCGGCGGCACCTGCAATAAGGTTTGCATCTTTTTCATCCTCCACCGCTTTGCCGCGAGGATAGATCCAAAGTACGACAATGAGCCCCTGGGCATGTGCTTCGGCAATGAGTTCGCCTGCCTCAGCAAGCATGGTGGATTCATATTCCGAACCAAGGTAGATGGTGTAGCCCAGTCCTACGATGTTCACACCTGCTTCTCGCATGGCTAAAACGGCATCCAGAGAGGTAAGTTGAGGAGAATAAGGATCGTCCTGTTTGGTTTTTATAAGGTGCGTCTTGGAATTCATTTTAACCAGGTAATTGATATAAGGGTAATCGTTGGCATAGCGGGCAATAAGGCCCCGCTGTGCAGCCATGACACCAATAACGCCCTCAGATGCTATCCTGAAGAGATGTTCGGGGTCGTTGTCTGCTGGGTCAATGCCCTCACCAAAGAAGTCATCGTTCAAGTGCTCAAACTTCTGGTCGCAGGCAAAAAGCATAAGGCGACCGGTGTTCTGAGTAGCGGCAAGATAGTTGTCAACATACATCTCGCGTGCTTCAGGCAGTACATCTACCGGAATCTTGACATCTTCAGCATATATTTGTGGCATGGGAGCCTCCTTGTCTCAAGCATTCATTCTTTAGGATTTTAGCATACGGGTGCCTGTTTATCGGCTACATCAGCCGGTAGAGCTCTCTGTGGCAGATGGCTGCTTTTGAGGATCACCTCGTTTACGTGTGCCTTTATGTCTGCCAAAGTCGAGTTGGGTGAGAACGACGGCAACAAGCATTAAAAGGCAGCCGATCCCCTCCTGCACGGTAAGGACCTCTCCCAATAAAAGTACCCCGCCCAGGAGCCCAAAAACACTCTCAGTGCTCATAACGATGGCTGCAGGCGTAGGTTTTGCGTACCTCTGCCCTATCGCCGCGAGTGTAAATCCTCCTGCTGTAGACAAGATACCGGCATAGAGCAATTCGGGGGCAACAAAGACAATAGCTGCCATGCTTACCGAGGTCGAGACAAAGAAGTGGTCGACAAAAGGAGCGGTGGCAAGGGAAAGCACACCGGCAACGGCAAATTGTATACTACACATTCCAAAGAGTTGGATAAGAGACAAGCGCGGAGCATAATGTCCTACTGCCAGGATATGAATAGCCCAGAAAAGCGCACTTGCCAAAAGAGCGATGTCGCCCAGTTCCAGAGAGAATGTATCTCCCATACAGAGAAGATAAAGTCCAAAAACCGCTATGCCCACGCTTACCCAGGTATTCCAGTGTGCTTTGTGCTTAAAAAGGAGACCTAGTATTGGTACGAGCACGATATACAGTGTGGTTATGAAGGCTGCCTTGGAAGCAGTTACATAGACCATACCTATCTGCTGCAGGTTGGAGGCAAAATAAAGGGCGATCCCGCACAAGAGCCCCGCTATGAGAATGTACTTGCTGTTGATTTGAGGGGTACGCTGCCTTGAAAGGGCATCTTCCTCAGGTTGAGCCTGAAAACCAGGCTCAACGATGACTCCATACTCTTCAGAGACACTATCAGGAGAAGCGGTCACTTCTCTGGAGATGTTTGACCGGCGAATCCGCGCGATAAACCAGACTACGGCAAGCACAATCGTAAGCGCCACCGCTCCCAGCATTTCTCGGATTCCGTTAAAGAGAAAGGGCCCGATGTGCTCCATACCCGAGCGCTGCGCCACAAAACACATACCCCATATAATGGCGGCGAGGAGCAGAATACCTGTTGAAGTTATCTGTTTAAAACGCGGAGAACGGTGTTCCATTGATCAATTGTCCAGGAAATTGAAATCACCTGAGTCGGACTCACGATACATAAGGCTCAGGTACTTGAGAATCTCAGTAGGCGCGATGATGTCCCTGCTGTGATCCTCAAAACCATTGGTAACGGGCCAGGCACGATGTTCGGTTATGTGAATGCCGTCAAATTGAAAGATCATGGGCTCCTGACGTCGTTTATATTCCGCGCGACGGACCTTTTCCAGGACATCCAGAATGGTTTTGGTATCGATATCAGTCTTTATGGGATAACTGCTGAAGAATTCCAGGATCTCATCAACGCCAAGATTCTCCTCAATATGCAGACGTAGGATCTGATCAAGTAGATCATAGGGTGGCAGACTGTCAGTATCCTTTTGGCCAGCGGAAAGTTCTGCCGTGGGCTCTTTTGTGATGATTGACTGAGGAATGACAGGCGAGCGACTATTACGCCAGTTTGCCAGGCCTACCACATCAGTCTTGTAAAAAGCGCCCAGGGGCGATATGGCTCCCGCAGTATCTCCATACAGCGTGGAATAACCTACCGCAGCCTCAGATTTGTTTCCCGTATTCAAAAGGAGCCAGCCGTAGGTGTTGGAAAGATGCATGAGCACCACGGTTCTGATACGGGCCTGCAGATTCTCCTGAGCCAAAGCGGTGCCTTCCGTGTCCAGAACAGCCTTTGATTCTGAGAGAAAGCCACTGAAAAGTTCGGTAATGGGAAAGGTCTTGGTATCGAGCCCAAGATGAGCAGCCAGCGCCTCAGCATCCTGTGCTGAAGCGTTCGAGGAGTACGGTGAGGGCATCAGCACCGCGTGGACATGCTCCGGGCCAAGTGCATCTGCTGCCAGTGTTGCAACCACTGCCGAATCTATGCCGCCGGAGAGACCAAGCACCACATCTTCAAAGCCGTTCTTGCGTACATAATCTCGCACTCCAACACTCAAGGCACGCCAGTTTGCCTCATAGGGTAAAAGTGGCAAGATCCGCTTCTTGTCCTGTTTACGTGCCTCTGAGGGGGTCAGTTTCTCTCCGGCCTCCGCTGCAGGAGAACGCTCCGGGTTCTGTGGGGTTTGACTGTAGGCCTCTCCCGTTTTTGTCAGATTAACCGTAAAGCTTGCTTCCTCAAAAGGGGGAGCAGAATCCACGACGGTGCCATCCGGAGCCATAACAAGACTGGCGCCCTCATATACAAAGGCGTCCTCACCACCGCAGAGGCTGGCAACCACTATCCAAGCTTCGTTGGAGAGAGCGTCTGCACGCAGGCTGTCAATCTGATTAGAGGCAGTAAGCAGGCCATTGGTTTCCTGATATGGGCGCGCTATCATGGAGATGATGACATCGGAATCGTTGTACCGTGCGTCGGGGTCAACAAAATCATCTAAAACAACCGTAACAGAAAAGCCGCTGAGTCTGAGTTGAATGCTCTCAACATACTCCTGCATCTCAGATGTGGAGTTCATGTCAAGAAAGCCCAGCGCACTTCCCTTGCCATTCATGGCAAAAAGTACCTCTTCCTCGCATACAAAACGCGTGTGAGCCATGGCCGGTCGAGGTAAGACGGTACCTATTAAGGTAGGCAGCGCTGCTTTTTGTATGAAAAGCTGAGCCACATCCAGTGCTTCTGCTGCAAAGGCATTGTGGGTTACCATGCCACCAAGTTCTGCGCCTGAAAGAGCAAAGGCAGGAAAGATCACCAGGTCGGGAGGATAGGCCAAGCCAGCGAGTTCATCGATTACTGTCAAAGCACGCTCGCAGTTTTCCCTTAAGGCACCAACCTTAGGATTGAATTGAACAACGGCTACGAACATAGAAAGCTCCTAGTATTCACGAAGACCACGGCAGAGCTCTTCGCCAATAGTAGTTGTGTCATTATGTCCGGGGTATACGACTGTCTCCGGCGGAAGCTGTGCTAATGTTGCCAGGGAATCGTGCATGTACGATGGATCGCCACCGATGAAGTCTGTGCGGCCGCAGGTGCCCTTGAACAGCGTATCCCCGCTGAACAGGACACCCTCATCTTCATTGTAAAGACACAGGGAACCGGGACTGTGCCCAGGAGTGTGGATCACAAGAAAACTCAGCCCACAGACCTCCAGCTTGTCTCCACCAACTAGCACAAAGTCAACTGCGGGCGCATCCGAAACAAGATCAGGGATAGCTTCGTCTGTGCCACGTCTTTCATTTCTATGTTCCAGAAAACGGGCATACCCTCGTCTTATAGCCTCATAACTTTCCTCGATCCATGCGGCGTCATTTTCGTGTGCATACACCTTGACATCACTTGTTCCGGCGAGTGCGGCTACTCCGCCGATGTGGTCGTAGTGTCCATGTGTGATGATAATTGCCTCCAGGGTTCGTTTGCCTATATGCCTTTTGATAAGGTCGGGCTCGTCACCGGGGTCGATAACCACAACACAATCACTTTTGGGTGATGAAGATACGATATAACAATTCGCAGTAAAGAACGGATCTCCGGCGATCTTTACAGGGACGGTCTCAATGTTCATTACTTGCTCTTTTCCTTGTGCTTCTTGACAACCTGGCCGGGGAGGCTTCGTTGCGCGTCGATGACACCATTTACGTTACCTATATCTTCAAGGATCTTATGTATCTGTTGCGTGCTGCTCACCTCAAACAAAAAACTCATCTCGACGATACCGTCGGGGTGTGTGACAGAAGAAGACCCGAGTACGTTGACGCCGTTATTTGCCAGGGCAACGATGACATCCTGCAAGAGCTTGAGGCGGTCGATTGCCTCAATGAATACCTCGACGTTAAAGGTATTCTCCTGTTTGGCAGCCTGTTGCCAGCTTACTTCAATCATACGTTCGGGGGACTTCTTAAGGCTTTCGGCATTTGGGCAGTTTGCTCTGTGTACGCTGACCCCTCTGCCGCGTGTCACAAAACCGATGATGTCATCGCCGGGTACAGGGTTACAGCATTGCGCAAGGCGCACTAAGACGTCTTCAAGGCCTTTGACCAAAACGCCACTTTGAGACTTCTTCTCATGCTTCTTCTTGGATTCCATGACCATCTGGGTCTTTTTATCCAAGCCAGCTATAAGATTGACATCCGGCCAGAGTTCAGGACTTGCTTCGGGCTGAACGAGGATCTTTAAGAGTTTGTTTGCTATCATGCGTTGGCTCAGCTTGCCGGCCCCGATCTGGGCCATAAGGTAGTCGCTATCCGTGTAACTGAGCTCCTCGCATATCTTATTGATAGCTCGGGTAGAGCGGGCAGAAGAAATACCCAGTCCGTGTTTGCGCATTTCCCTTGCCAGAAGTTCGCGACCTTTGATAATGTCGTCGGAACGGGTGATCTTAGAAAAATAGCTCCGTATCTTCTGTCTGGCAGAAGGAGTTTTAACGATAGAAAGCCAGTCGCGTGAAGGCCCTGATCCCTTTTGCGTAAGGACTTCGACACGATCCCCTGTTTGCAGCTCATAACTCAGAGGTACGATTGATCCGTTGACTTTGGCACCAACACACTGGTTGCCTACTTCTGTGTGGATGGCATAGGCAAAGTCGATGGGAGTGGAGCCCGCGCGAAGATTGATAACCTCACCTTGGGGGGTAAAGACGAAGACTTCGGTGTAATCAAGATCCAGTCTGAGCGCATCAAGGAATTCGCTGGGGTCGGTTGTGTCGTCTGCCCAGTCGAGCATCTGGTGAAGCCACATGAGTTGATCATCAGAAATCGCGTCATAGCTATCGCCGCTATCCTTGTAACGCCAATGAGCTGCCACGCCGTATTCACTGGTACGGTGCATCTCTCGTGTGCGTATCTGTATCTCAAGGGGTCGCGCGGCGGGACCGATGACGGTTGTGTGCAGACTCTGGTACATATTGAACTTGGGCATGGCTATATAGTCTTTGAATCGACCGGGCATAGGGCTCCAGAGCGTATGGACAGACCCCAGACAGGAATAACACTCGGCAATGGTATCCACGATCACGCGTAAGGCGATAAGGTCATAGATCTCGGAGAAGTCCTTGCCTTTTTCTGCCATTTTTTGATAGATAGAATAGAGGTGCTTTGGTCGGCCGGTAATACGAGCGGTGATATTGCTATTCTGGAGCTCACCTTCAAGAAGTTCTATGGTGTTGTGCAGGTACTCCTCTCGCGCTCCGCGAGATTCGGCAACCATACGTTGAATCTGACTGAACCGAATCGGCTCAAGATAGTAAAAGGAAAGATCCTCGAGTTCCCATTTAATGGAATTGATACCCAGCCTGTGAGCTAACGGCGCGTATATCTCCATGGTCTCGCGCGCTTTGAAAATACGTCTGTCTTCTCGCAGGGCCTGCAGTGTACGCATGTTATGTAAACGGTCAGCAAGTTTGATGACTATGACCCTGATGTCACGACTCATGGCAACAAGCATCTTGCGCATGTTCTTGGCTTGTTGCTCACCTAGGGACTCTATCTCTATACGGGTGATCTTGGTAACGCCGTCGACAAGCACCATGACATCTGAGGAGAACTCTCTTTCTATATCCTCCAGCGAACGAGAAGAGTCTTCAACCGTGTCGTGCAAGATAGCCGCGGTGAGGGTGTCCACATCCATACGCAGTTCTGCGAGAATCATGGTTACCTGAACAGGATGGGTGATAAAGGCCTCTCCGGTCTTACGGGTCTGCCCCTGATGTGCTTCTTCGGCATAGGCAAAGGCGCGCCATAATTGAGCTATCTCCGCTTCGCCCATGTACGAGGCAGCCTTTTCCAGTACCGAGGCAAAGTCGGCATACAAAGGCTCATAGGCCGTAGGAGCAGAGATATGCAGGGGGTCCTGATCTCCCGATTCCTGGTCTTCTGTCGAAGCAAACCCTACCGTGTTAAACTCGGAGGAGATGTCTTTATAGTCCTTGTCGTGCAAGTCGCTCACACATGTTCCTGTTCTGCCAGAGGTGTTAAGGGCTTTTGAATAACTGATGATAGCCCATGTGAACTCGTCTTGAATAACCAATCTGCAAACAGTTCCACGTGACGCAGTGTAGAAGCCTGCTCATTTTGTATGATCTCATCCTGCGCTGAGTCGTGTTTGAGCCCCTCATCCTCCCTCGTCTGACGAATCATATGAAGCAGGTCTGAGGTCTGCGCAAGTATATGGATGAATGATTGCTGTCCATCACGCCCAGCACGTCCAGCCATCTGATTGAAGTCAATGATACTGTAAGGCAGGTCATAAAGGACTACATCGCGAACATCGGGAATATTGATACCTTCACCAAAAGCAGAGGTCGCTATAATGCAGGCAAGTTCTCCCTTTCGAAACGCCCTTTCGACACTCTGGCGATCGTCTGGTGTAAGCGCTGCATTATAAAACGCAATACGCGGAGCCTGTTTTCTCAACTCCTTCCGCAACAGTTTGCAGAGTTCAAGGGTCCTCGCTCGGGTAGAAACATAGACAAGCGACTTTGTGCTCTCTGCCACAACCTCGATAAGGTCTGTCTCCCGGCACGAACTCTCCCTTTTATCCATCAAGGTCAGATTATACCGTTTGCTGGTGTCCACAACGATCTGTTCAATTCCAAGACTCTGCACAATACTATCGGTAGTCGTTTTGTCGGACGTAGCTGAGAGACCCATGAAAACAGCATTCGGTGCGAGCGAGCGCAGGTATTCAAGGCTGGTATAGTCCGGCCTGAAGTCTTTACTTGAGGTAGCGATATGATGCGCCTCATCCACAGCGACAAAACCAAAGCTGCTCCAGAACTCATAGGTGCTCGCATTTGCCCGTATAAATTCTGGAGTGGTAAGTACTACGTGCAGCGTCTTCTCATCAAGGCCGCGCGCAATACGCTCTCTTTCCTGTTGAGAGGTTGAGCCGGTAAGGCTGGCGCAGGCGAGCCCGAGTCTGCTGAGAGCGCCTGTTAGGAAGTACTCCTGATCATTGATAAGAGAGCGTAGTGGGTAAACAAAGAGACTGGGTTGTTTGTGTTTCAGTGCTAATTTAGCCGCATGCGTATGGAAGATCAGGGATTTGCCCCTTCCTGTGGCCATAATGGCCAAGGTGGATTTACGTTGATCAAGCATGTCAAGGCATTTGGTTTGCGCGGCATGCAAGTGAACCTCGCTGCCATTCAAAAGCGTGGATAACTTCTGATTCAAGGTATCCTTTTCTCCCATGAAGAGC
>JAVBUQ010000157.1:0-18532 GCA_031555185.1 Coriobacteriales bacterium | reverse complement strand
GCTTTGTTTTCATGCGTGTGTGCAAAAAATGGCGTATCCGTTTTACGTTGGATGCCATGCTTACGCTCTTTATCGCTGCCATTCTCGGTATTGTCGTTGGAGCGCGGCTGGGTTATATCCTCTTTTATGGTGTAGGCTACTATTTTGAGAACCCTGCAGCAATCTTTGCAATCAACACGGGTGGCCTGAGTTTTCATGGTGGTGTTATCGGTATGGTCATCGCCATGTTTATCGCAAGCCGTATACTCAAGATGCCCTTTGCCAGTCTGGGTGACCTGGTCGTTATCGTGGCGCCCATCGGTCTTTTTCTAGGTCGTTGTGCAAACTTTATCAATGGAGAGCTCTGGGGGGCCCCAACCGACCTGCCCTGGGGCGTGGAGTTTGAGAGTGGAGGAGGCATTGCACGCCATCCTTCTCAACTCTATGAAGCTTTTCTTGAAGGCCTGGTGCTCTTTATCGTCATGATGATACTTGCCTGGCGTAAAAAACCGCTGCCCAGAGGAAGCTACATTGGTGTTTTTATGATTCTTTACGGTGTGTCCCGTATAGCAGTTGAATTTGTCAGAGAACCTGACGTACAGCTGGGTTATCTGGCTGGTGACTGGCTCACCATGGGCATGGTGCTGAGTTTACCCATGATCCTCATAGGCATCGTGGTGCTCATCTACGCGGGAATGACCAAGCATCCGCAGGAGGGCTTACCAACAGCAGCGGCAGATGCAGCCGCCGATGCGGATGAAGGCAAAAAAGTTGCTGTGAGCAAAGAGGCAACGTCAGATACCGTAACAACCACAACTGCAGAAGAGTCGGCAAGCACGGCGGGTACCACTGAGGCAAACCCGGATAAAGAAGAAACAGCGAATTCGAAAGTGCCCGAGACAGAAGGTTCGGATACCAACAAAACGGATAACGTCAAGACAATCGAAAAAGGGGATACATAGAGCACAGATGCCGGTTGCCGGGTTATCAGCAAAGCGGGGCCGAGTGGCAAAGCGCTCTTAATAAAGTCTGATGAAAAAACAGTTGCATATACTCGATTCATTTGCTGGTGGTATTGTCAAACATCGCAAGATCGTCATCATAGTTTTTGTAATAGCCGCGCTCATTTGCATACCGCTCGCCACAACCGTCAAAGTCAATTATGATCTTGCGGATTATCTGCCTGTTGAGGCACGATCCACGCAGGCTATAGATATCATGAGCGAGGAATTTGACCAGGCCCTCCCTAATACACAGGTCCTGCTCTATGATGTCAGCATTCCCGAAGCCCTGGGTTATAAAGAAGCCCTGAATGAAGTACCCGGTGTTAATCTGGTCCTCTGGCTTGACGATGTGGCAGATATTCATGAACCACTGGAAACTCTGGATTCCTCTACAGTTGAAGGTTATTACAAGGACGGTTATGCGCTTCTTCAGGTCAGCGTGGCAGAGGGCGCCGAGAAGGATACGATTCCGGCAATACGCGCGCTGGTTGGCAGCAACGGGGCTGTTGCCGGAGATGCCGCAGCAAGCGTGGCCATGCAGGAGGCTGCGGTGTCTGAGGTACTGGGCGCCTTTGGCATTATCCTCCCCGCAATTTTGATTATCCTCATCTTGACAACCTCGGCATGGATCGAACCACTCCTCTTCCTGCTCGCCATTGGTTTTGCCGTCATCTTAAACATGGGCACCAATGTCGTTTTTGGAGAGGTCTCCTTCATGACCAATTCGGTCAGCCCTATCCTTCAGTTGGCGGTGAGTCTGGACTATACGATCTTTCTCATGCATGCCTTTGCGCGACACCGTAAAGTGCAGCCAACACCCGAGCTGGCCATGAAAGAGGCTGTCAAGGAGTCGTTCTCTTCTATTGCAGCCAGCGCCTCCACAACACTCTTTGGCTTTTTGGCACTCTTAGCCATGCAGTTCCTTATTGGTGCCGATCTGGGTATCAACCTGGCCAAGGGTATCATCTTCAGCTTTATCTCGGTGGTCGTGTTGTTGCCTGCTCTTACGCTTGCCCTGCTCAAGGCGCTTGATAAGACCAAACATCGTGAGTTCACCCCGAGTTTTGCCGGAGCCGGACGTTTCTTTGTAAAGATCTCTCCGGTGGTTGCCATTGTAGTTATCCTTGCTGTTGTGCCCGCTTTTCTGGGGCAGCAGAAGACGGAGTTCTTATATGGCAAGGACAGCATTGCGGAGAACAGCGATGTAGGCAGAGCCGCCAACGAGATCGCAGATATCTTTGGCAAGAATACGACCTTGGTAGAGCTGGTGCCCCGTGGCGACACCGGCAGGGAGCTTGAGCTGGCAGACAGTATTGAGGCTATTTCGCACGTTACCTCGGTTACGTCCTATGCAACAACGGTAGGCGCATCGATTCCTGTGGACTTTTTAAATGAGGATATAACCAATCAGTTCTATTCTGAGAACTATGCTCGTATCATCATCAATACCGACAACGGCGCAGAGGGCGATATTGCCTTTGGCACTGTGCAGGAAATACAGGCAGTCTCTTCCGAATACTACGGAGATTCCGCTTATACAGCCGGGCAGGCAGCAACACTACTGGATATGAAAGACACGGTGAGCAGCGATACCCTGCGTGTGAATCTGTTGGCAATAGCAGCTATTTTTCTGGTTTTGCTTATCACCTTTCGCTCACTGCTCCTGCCCTTTATCCTGGTGCTTACCATTGAGAGTGCCATCTGGATCAATCTGGCTATTCCGTACTTCATGGGCGAGCCCATCAATTTCATCGGCTATCTGGTGCTTTCGAGCGTACAACTCGGTGCAACGGTGGACTATGCCATTTTACTTACGACTACGTACAGACGTTATAGAAAAGAAATGCCCGCACGCCCGGCAGTTACCAAAGCCCTGGGTACAAGCTTCAAATCCATTCTGGTGTCGGCAACGGTGCTGGCTATCTGCGGTTTTGCTCTCAGCATAACCACTACCAACGCAGCCGTGGCTGATATCGGCGTTCTTCTGTGCCGAGGAACCATACTTTCTGCGATCATGGTGCTGTGTTTTTTGCCTGCCATGCTCATTGTCCTCGACAAACCGATTGCAAAGACCATGTACAAGTCAAACTTCTATGTTGCTAAGGAAAAAGAACTATGAACGTGTTTCAAGAAAAACAAAAGCCCTGGAAAAGAATAGCAGCCGGTTTACTGGCCTTTACCATGAGTTGTGTACTTTTGATGAGCCCTGCTGCTGCCTTTGCGGCTCCTCTGTCTGTGTCCGAAACGGACACAGATGGACTTCCTGCACTTGATTCCGGTATCAATACCTCTGCGCAGGCCGAGATCAAAAGCAAGAGTGAAATCATCTATGGCATGCTTGGTTATGATGGTGCCCTGGACACCGCCTATGTGGTCAACCGCTTCAGCGTTACCTCGGAGGGATCCTTTAAGGACTATGGCACCTATAGTGCCGTAGAAAACCTTACCAACACAGAACCCCTTGATATGAAGGGTGATGAAGTTGATCTTGCTGCAGCCGAGGGTGAGTTCTATTATCAGGGAACTATGACCAGCCCTGTATTACCCTGGCAGTTCTCAGTGAGTTACACTCTTGATGGCGAGAAAATACCTGCCAGTAAGATCGTCTCGCTCGGTGGTCAGAGCGGGCGTCTGGGCATTCACATTGCTACCGGTCAGAACTCAGCGGTAGACAGTAGCTTTTATGAGCACTACACCTTGCAGGTAGGTATCACCTTGCCCACAGAGAACATTTCTAACCTGAGTGCCGAGGGAGCCACCGTCGCCTCAGCCGGTTCCAATACCCAGGTCAACTATATGGTGCTGCCTGGCAGCGACGAGAGCTACGATCTGGAGGTGGACTTCGAAGGTATCAACATGCCGGGAATATCTATTGCCGGCGTTCCCTTTGGTATGGACTTTGCTATTCCTGATACCAGCGGCATGTCCAGCGAACTCAGTTCTCTCGTCAGTGCCATTGATCAGCTCACATATGGCGCGTACCAGCTCAACACCGGAGCGGCTCAGGCAGCCTCCGGTCTTGAGACTTTAGCGAGTGGGTCTGCTCTGTACAACACGGGACTTACGCAGCTCAGCGCTGGCTCACAAGGGATCAGAGATAGTTCTTATGCGTTGAGTGGTGGGCTGGCAGCGGCACTTGACGGTTTAAAAATGACAATTAGCAACCCAGAACTGGGTTTGCTTCCAGCACAACAAAACGCTCTCAATAACTATATCGATACCTACCTCAGCCCTATCTCAGAAGGTTACGCTGGCCTTGACGCAGGCCTTCAACAATACACCGGTGGCGTAGACGCTCTGGCGTCCCAATACTCTGGTATCAATAACGGTATCAGCCAGAGTGCCTCGGGTGTACGCCAGCTCAGTAACGGGGTGAGCCAGCTCAGCTCCGGAGCCTCCCAGCTTTCGAGTGGCGTACAGACCATGCCACAGGAAATGCAAAGCCGTATTGACGAATTTGCATCCGAGTATGACTACTCAGGATTTGAGCCCCACTCGTATCTCTCGCCAAAAAATGGTAACGTGGTGTTAGTACAGTTCGTTATTACTACCCCTGCAATTGAATTGCCCGAAGAAACCGAAGAAGCAGAAGACCCATCCACAGAGTCCTCGATATGGGACAAGTTCCTTAACTTGTTTACCGGCGAATAGGTTGTGATACAACATGCCTGCACCAAAAATGAATTGGCAAGAACTCTTTGATCAGATGAACTCCGGCGCCCGCGGCGGCAGTGGCGGAGCGGACGGCAGCTCAGGTTCCGGTGGTTCCGGCTCAGGATCTGGCGGGTCCGGTGGCGGGTCCGGTCGTGGTACTGGCGGTTCAGGCAAGGGCGGCTCTGGCGCCAACTGGTCATTTAATACCGACCAGCTCACTGAGAAAAACAAGAAGTTCCTGAGCAGACTATGGAAGATCCTGCTGATCCTGCTCGTGCCTATCATCCTCTTCTGCTACTGGGCATACCATCCGCCTATCAATATCCAAAGTGTCGATTGCTGGCTTTTTGTGGGATTCTTTGTGCTGCTTCCGCTGTTCCTCGTTTTTTATGTCCGTTACAAGATGTATCAGACCGGCACAAAAAAGCATCCCAAGAACCCTAAGAAGGCCAAGCTCAATAAGCGACTTCTTCTCATTCCCGTAGGTGTAGTAGTCATAGGGCTTATCGGCGGTCTGACCTCAGCGGTGTTCTGGCCAGGTAATGCCGAGCGTTACTCCTCCATCCTGCAGATACAGGATCTGGATTTTACCAGTGATATCCAGCAGGTCAATTATGAGGAAATCCCTGTTATCGACAGGGATACAGCTGTCATGTTGGGTAACCGTGTTATCGGCGCGATTCCAGAGTATGTCAGCCAGTTTGAGATCAGCTCGCTCTATAGTCAGATTAACTATCAGGGCCATCCGGTGCGGGTGAGCCCCCTGCTCTATGCCGACCTTATCAAGTGGTTTACCAACATGAACAACGGCCTGCCCGCCTATGTCAAGGTAGACATGACCACCCAGGATACCGAGATCATACGCCTGGAGGAGCCTATCCGCTATTCTGAGTCCGAGGTGCTTGACCGCAACATCTATCGCCACGTGCAACTCTCATACCCCTTCTATATGTTTGATGAGTTCTCTTTTGAGATAGATGATGAGGGCAATCCCTGGTGGATCTGTCCGGTGCAGTTGCGTAGCATCGGTCTCTTTGGTGGCACGACCATCCAACGCGTTATCATGTGCGATGCGACAACAGGAGAAACAACCGATCTCCCCATTGACGAGGTACCACAGTGGGTGGACAGGGCTTATCCGGCAAACCTGCTTATCGAACAGTACAACTGGTACGGTGCCTATCATAACGGGTGGCTTAACTCTTTCCTTGGACAGGAAGGCGTGGTACAGACCACGCCCGGTACTGACGGTATGATAGGTTATAACTATCTTGCCAAGGATGATGACGTCTGGGTGTACTCAGGCGTGACTTCAGCTACGGCAGACAACTCCATCGTTGGGTTTATGCTCATCAACCAACGTACGGCCGAAGGGCATTACTACACTATCGCGGGGGCCACGGAGGACTCCGCCATGAACTCGGCTGAAGGGCAGGTCCAGCACCTTAACTACCGGGCTACCTTCCCTATACTTATTAATGTTAACGATGTGCCTACCTACTTTATGGCTCTCAAGGATGCCGCCGGTCTTGTAAAGATGTATGCCATGTTGGACATCCAGCGATATCAGAATGTGGCAGTAGGCAACACGCTGGGAGAAACAGAACAGGCCTACAAAGCCCTGCTCCTTGCTAATGGCGTTGAGATGGAAGAAGAGGAAGAGTCTACCGAGTATGAGGAGGTCACCGGCGTTGTGGAACGTATTGCCACCGCGGTCATTGATGGCAATTCGCACTTCTATCTGGTGCTGGAAGGCGATACTCGCTTGTACGACTGTGCTCTGCCAGCGCTTCTTACCGTATTGCAGGTGGAGCCTGGGCAAACCGTGACGCTTGCCTATTGGATGAGTGGGGATGTCCCCGTTGTTGAGGAAATAACCATAGGTTCTGCCGCTGACTTGGCAGATGGTGCCGAAACCTGACGCTGAACCACACCTTTCCGTAGTATGGAGGGACCGTCGCCTCTTAAGGGGACGGTCTCTTTTTTGTGCACAGGTAGCTGCTTTCCAGACAGGAAGCATGTGGCAAAGCACCCCGCTAACACTCCACAGGCACCCTGCACACGCACCGCTGAGCATACCCCAGGGCTTGACGCACGGGTCGATCCCGCTGATCACTCTGCAAAGAGGAGTTGCGGTTGCTAGTCACACCCCTCTGAGGCGGCCAGGGTATTTCGACCCTCACAGCTCGCTATCGCTCGGAGCCAGCTCGAATAGCTTTCGCCAGCACTGAAAACCAGTAGAAAGCGAGCGGATCTCCTCGCTGCTCGCCAAATCGGCTTTCAATACCCTGACCGCCTCAGAGGGGTGTGACCTGTAACGAGTTGCGGGGAAGGAGCAACAGTATCTCCACAGCATGTATACAAAAAGGTGCGTAGTGGGTATTATCAATGGTGTAGGTGCCTTTGATAAACGTCGCACCTTTGGGTTGTAAGGGCAACTTCTCTTAGTTATGTTGGAACCATTATTTCTGGGCAGAGTTTTCCGTTTTTTCAATCGAGTGACCGCTACCTAAAAAAGAATTACAGGATCCGTTGAGTCATAGTCCGTCAGCGCGAGCCGCTGAACGTAGCGCGGCAATCTGGACGACAGAGGAGACTACGAAGTAAACGTATCCATTGTGCAATGGATTACCACGTCCCGCTACACTTCGCTCGCGGTTTTGCACTGACTGATTATGAAGAAAGAAGCCACTCTATAAAAAGAAGTGCGACTTAACGCAATAATTGAGTAATCCTGTTCGCCTATAGAAAGTGCGTGGCTGCAGCTGCTGCTACAGGTATAGGAAAATGGTGATGGATGAAAAAAAACTTCGTGCGCGGGTCAAACGCGCGCAAGCCGGAGACCTCCACGCTTTTGAGAGTCTCTACCTGGAGCATGCGCGGTCTATCCTCTTTCATGTTCGAAGTCTGATTGTGGACAAACAAAACTATCGTGATGTGGCACAGGATGTTGCTTTGGAAATGCTACGTGATATCGGTAAGTTGAAGGAACCTGCCGCTTTTCGTGGATGGATGCACCGAATAGTTCGTACCACCTGTTATGACCACAACCGAAGCCTGATGAGCGAAGAGGCGCACCGTAGCAAAGAAGATTGTGAAGTAGTCCTGAACTACCTTGAGGAACCAGGTAGCGATGGAGACCCGGAAGCAAGCGTCATGGCCTTAGTCTCACGTGAAGAACTCTTTGAGGCTATCCAGTGCCTGCCGGATGCATACCGGGAGGCCATGGTATTACGTTTTTACGATGAGCTCAGCTATAAGGAGATCGCACAGGTTCAAGGAATAACAACTTCAACGGTAGGTACCAACCTTAAGCGTGCCACAGAAAGCCTGAGAGGTATTCTTGAGTCACGTGCGAAGGAAGAAAACATGAGCGCAGAGACACAGAATCCTGGACCACAGAACCCCGGATCACACAACCCTGGACCACACAACCCCGGGAGGGGAGCAACCTCTTCGGCTGCTGCAGGCCTGGTGGGAGTCAATGCCGCAGGAATAACCGAAAGCCTTGGCTTTGGCATCTCTCAAGCTGTGCCTCAAAGTACGATAGAAAGTTTTTCAGCGGAGTTCCGCTCCAATCTTCCCTGGCTCTCTCACAATCTGGGTATTGTGCTCAAAGCTAAAGGCTCATCTGTTTTGCCGTATATTCTGACAGTCGTGACGGTGCTTGCTCTTGTTGCCATTGTCCTGGGCGTCTTCGCATTTATCAGCCAGGGTAATTGGTCGAGGATTTCTGGAGAGGTGTCTTCGTCTGTGGACGAGGAGCGTCAAGTTTTTGTGTATGAAGGCAGGGCTCATATTGAGTTTACTGACGCCTCAGGAGGTAATGAGAGCGTGGGGGTTATATCAATCGTTGCTGTTGAAGATAGCGGCAATGCCGAAACCATCAACTGGGTTGTCTCAAATGAGGCAGGACAAATCGTGCTCCAAGGTCATGGCCCGGTTATAGACCAGGATACCCTTGCCCCCCTGCCTTTCGGCACCTATAAGGTTAACTACACTTTTACCGATACCAAGGGTGCCACTGCAAACCTCAGTCGTTCATTTACCAGACCCTGAGGAGTGTCGGGGTTTTTGGTTGAAGCGAGTGGCTGTTTTGAGCATGAAAATGCGGAACTTCAGAAAAATTCGCCAAAACGCAATAAAACTTCGGATTGCTACGCCCATACCTATATGAGTGGAACAGTGTAGGCTCCCTGGAGCACCTGAGCAGTTCCCTCAAAGTGGGTACAGGTAAAAGAGGGTATCTACGTGGGCAGCACTATGTGGGGCAAAGAACAATTCACAGACTTCCGCAAGCTTTTCTTAACTAGTAGCACACCAGCCGACAAAGATAAAAAGAAAGCGTAAGGGTGAGTGCGATGGGCGCAAAAAGAAAGACTAAAAAAAGTACAAGACCAATAAGCCTGTTTTTAGCAATGCTCCTGGTGGCCACTATGGTGCCGGTGTTTGCTTTTGCAAGCGACACTGAAGAAGCAATTACAGCTCAAGGTAGCGAGCAGAGTACAGAAGGGAGTGAGGAGGGAGCCGGTGCGGGCATTGACGGTGAAACCGGGGAGAGCGCGGACGCAGGAAATGGCTCAACTCCTGGCACAGGCCCTGACACAGAAGCCGGAGATGGTAGCGGAGAAACAGATTCAGGACACCCTGAGAATACCTCACATGATTCAGATGGGTCCGGTGGATACGATGGGTCCAGCGGCGATCCTTCAGAAACATCCCCGAGTACGGCACTTGAGACACCGGTCATAGTACCCCTCGGAAACGAGATACAGCCTCTTGCGACCACATATCTCACCGCACGTATCCATGATGATACGGGCTGGAAGCCTATAACCGACGGCTCCGGAGACACCGCAAGCATCAGCTACAACGGTACAGCTTCCCGCGTATATGATGTCGAGGTCAGTCTGGCAGGTATGCCCGATGGACCAACCAAGGTGCTTGACATCGCCCTTCCTGTTGGGATGGCATGGAATAACAATGGGTACAGTGGGAATATTCCCAGTATGCTTGTTGCGGAGCCTGTTAAAACGACAAGCTCTCTGAATCCTGCCTCAGATGGCGGCCAGAACTTTGCAGGCGGCACCATGACCTACACAGTCAAAGGATCTATTACCGCTCTGGTCCTTGAGATCAAAGTTGCGGCAGACTCCAAGGTCGCCGCCACACACATCGCCAATGCCCTCACTGCATCCCTTACGATAGGAGAAACAGTAGAGCGTGTGGCACTTGAGACCATCTCTGTCAGTTATACCCCTACGGTCGCACTTTTCAACGCAAACAGTTATGAGTCCGCGATTCGTTTGAATGAGAGTTACAAGGTCGCCAACAACACTGCCGGGGTAGTCTTGAGACTGTCAACTAACGGAGCAGCAGCCTCCAGGCTCATCAGTGGTGTGGAAGCTTTGATCCATCTGGACGATGCACGCGCTGTCCTTACGCTTGAGAGCGCCGCAGCTGCGGCAGGGTGGACGATTGCAGATCAGGGCAATGGAGACTATGTAGTTACCTATAAGGGGCCAACGATACACGAATACTATCTTACGGTACCACTGGAAATAACCTGTCCTCAGCCGCCCGCTACAGGGGCATCCTGGAAAAGCGGTGAGGCAGTAAGTCTTACGATCGAAGACACTGAGCTGACGTATGCAAGCTATCCGGGTGTAACCGTGAGTGTTCCGCAGGCGGCAAGCGGTATGGACATCTTTGCGCGTGTCTTCAGGGTCGCTCCTGCGGGCGAGAAGGTGTTCGTGGGATTTCCAACCATATCCTCTGCTATGGCAGCCACTGAGACCCATGCAGACAACACGCTATCCAGCTATCTTCAGCCCCTTGACGAGGAGTCGGGTAGAATCGGCTACTATACCGTGGGCAACGCGGGTAGCGACGATAGTGTTCCAAAGACCGTAAAGATAACGTTTGACACGACCAACGCTCGCGTCATGGCACTCCAGCTTCCTGTTCCTCAAGGACAGACCGTTTCCTCTATAAAGGTCAATGGGGTGCAGAGGGCAGTTGATTTTGTAGGCGACAGAAATAATCGCATACTTGTGACCTATGCAATGCTGGGCCTCAGCCGTAGTGTTGCCATTGCCTCACTTGAATATGACCTGGAGAGCATTCCGGCCATTTCGTTCATGGGCGGCGTAACCGGGTCTCGTTCGGCAACACTTGGTTACTACGGTACCCGTCTTACCAGTGAACCAGCTACATCAACGGTAGAGATCGTTGACCAACAGGCAGGTGGGATTACTTCCGGAGTGAGCAAGACCTCTGTGACCTGGCCTCCAAAAACCTATGCACGAACGTGCTTTGAGACAACTTCTCCTCAGCAGACACATACCGCAGGAAGCAAGATACCGATGAGCGTGACGTTTACAGGCACAACATCTCCTTATATGACAGAAAACCCCGTTATCTACCTGAGGATAGAGGCAGTTGATGAGACGGGGACTCCTCTTGAGGTATCCGATATCCACTTGGACAATGGAGCCTCACGAGGTTCTCAGGACATTACCTCCGATCTTGTGATCTCCGATGAGATTGTTTCAGACGCAGGTAAGCAGGTGCGCATCATCACGCTTGATACCAGGAACATCACGGACGGATCGGTCTTTTTAGGGGGTGATTATGTTACGGCAACCAACGTCGTTCCAACAACGCTGCAGCTCAGCTACACCATTAACTCCACGCTTCGTACTCCAGGTGGATCCTTCTACTATGGGGACATGGTCTTTATCGGAGACCCGGCAGCCACAACGCTCGACACCAATGCAGCCTCACTTACGGATTTAACTAACTCAGCAAGAGCAACAGAACTTGGCGCAGTGGGCACACTCGCCGGTCTGACAGGAACCCTTGCAAACAATTACTACAAGATCGCCGAGATGAGTTCCATTATCGTTGAGACGTTCATAAAGAAAAAGAGTGAGAGTACGTATACACAGTGGCTTCAAGACAGTGACCCCGTTGACGTGGGAAGCCTGGAAACTACTTCTGTTCAGGTTAAAGAACGTATTACCAATAACTCAGGTGTGGATGTCAAAGGTCCGGTTGACCTGTATATACCTATCCCTCAGGTGGGGGATAACTGGGGAAGCCTTGCCGATTCTACGGAGTTTTCCCTGAGACTTACGGGAGCGGTAAGTGCGCCTGTTGGAGTTGGGGGAAGTTATATCATCTCATATGGTGAGGGCATCGCCGCGTCTGATAATGGTCTGACGCTTCGAGGCGCAGACTGGAAAGCTGCTCCCTCCGACTGGTCAAAGGTTAATTGCATAAGGATCCTGGCGTCAGATGTACCAGAAGGAGAAGTCGCGGACTTTGTCCTTGACCTGGTGGCCGATACCTCCCAGACGGACATCTCAAGTAACCGTATCAATCAGTGGAACGCGTACTATTTTCAAAGTCTCATTAACTCAAAAGGACAGCGCTTTGATGGCTGGTTCCACGGTTCTCCCATTGGCCTTAAGGCACTGCTCGGCTCGGTTAAGGGGCAGCTCTTCCTCGATGAGAACGCTAATAACTCGCTGGACGCGGGTGAAGAACTTTCTGAGGTATGGGACATCGCTGTATACCACAAGGATGATCTGACCACTCCGTTACGGACAGTACAGACTGCTGCTGATGGCAGTTATCAGGTAGAGTATCTCCTGGAGGGTGAGGGCAACTATCAATTTGTGGTAGAGAATTCGAGCGCGGCGTATCGTTTCTGTGATGTTGTGGCGACCTCTGAGGGAAACCAATTTGCGGGCAACGCCAACCACACCATTGGTACGGCCGTTATCTCGCCCTTGATACCCGATAGCTCGGGCACAGTGCTTTCGATAGCAAACATCGGCGTCAAGGCAAATCTCACCGCACTCACCTTTAAGAGTCAGGATACTTCCAGGGGTACCATCAACGGAGCAGATGCTCAGGGAGTTGTTATCCTCAAGGGAAGTGCTTCCGATACCATTACGGGTGCTCCGGGAGTTACCGCGCTTACCGGATATACTCACTCGGGATGGTCGAAGACAGATACGGGTGCTGCCGATCCTCTCCTGGGGTTGAGCGGACCGTTTGGCTCCGCGGGGCTCTATGGCTGGATCGACACCACCTATTGGGCAACTTTTGACACCAATACCTATTCCATTTTCTTTGACAGGAATGATACAACCGGGCTCATAACCTCGGCAACACAGACTAACAGGCATATCGGTGACACGATTACGGTGCCTGCCAACCAGACCCGACAGGGTTATACCTTCCTGGGCTGGTCACTTAGTCCTACGGCATCCCAGGCAGATACCGACTATACAGCTACTACTACCGGCTTTACCCTGGACGCAGCGCGCATCGACGCACTTTATGCCAATGACACCAAAAAAGAAGTAACACTGTACGCTGTCTGGATAGCCAATCGTACGCTCACCTACTATGGTAATGGAAATACAGGAGGAGTTGCTCCAGCCTCTGTTACCGCAACACAGGGAAGTTATGTCACTGTGTCTGGGCAAGGCTCCCTTGTGCGCAGTGGCTACACCTTCTCTGGCTGGGCAACAAGCGCAACAGGGCCAGTGATCTATGGCGCTAACGCCTCTCTCCAACTGCTCAGCAACGTGAGCCTCTATGCGGTATGGACCGCAGTTCCTGTGCCGCCCGTCTCTACCTATTCTGTCTTATATGCCCCTGGTGGAGACAATGTCATTGGCCTACCTGCAAATCAGAGCGGCCTCACGCAGGGCACGACAGTCGTTGTAGGCGGAGTCCCTTCACGCATCGGATATAACTTCACTGGCTGGATGTCTTCGCGGGGCGGTGTCTATCAGGCAGGTTCGAGTTTTACCATGCCGGCTTCCAATGTCGTACTCACAGCGAGTTGGGCACCACTCGTTTTTACCATCACCTTTGTTGATGGACAGGGCAACACCCTTAAGACCGAGACCGTTGGTTACGGTGGCACGGTCTTGCCTCCTACAGACCCAACGCGTTCAGGCTTCAGGTTTGTCGGCTGGGACAGGGATGCGAGTGCCTGGACCAATGTGAGAGCGGACGCGACGATAACTGCCAGGTGGGATGATGAGACTTTCACTGTCACACCGGGCATTACTACCACAGATCCTACTCCTCCTCCAACAGGCGGCCAGGAGGGCTTGAATGAGGCAGCTGCGGAACAGGGCATCCCCTCCATTGGTGTACCGCTGGCCGCTCCTGTTGGTTTTGCCGCCTGGGCGCTCCTTAATCTTATCCTGATGATCATTGGCGTGATTCTGGCACTGGTGTTTACGATCATTCGCTTCATGCGAAAGAAAGATGATGAAGACGCTGAAGAAAACGAGAAGCAGCCTGAGCCAGGAGTGCGCTATGACACCCCCGCCGAGGAGCGGCAGGATAAAATTCACCGTCGTCGTGCTATCGGGTGGCTTTTAGGCATGATCGTTCTTGCCGTCTGCGGCGTGATCCTCTTTATTCTCACCGAGGATATCACCTTGCCTATGGTATGGGTTGATATCTGGACCATACTCCAGGCCATTGTGTTGATTGCTACGCTGATAATCGGCACCGTTGCTGTCAGTCGCAAGAAAAGAGAGAAAGAAGAAGACGAAGACACAGCACAGGAAACTGCGTAAGCACCTACTCAAAGAGACGATCCCCGTAGTAGTGTTACTTCAAGGGGGCAGGGGATCGTCTCCATGTAATGCCATATCGCCCTTCGTTCTGGTGCTACCCCGCCAAGCGAAGGATTCAAAGGGCCACCCGGAGCTGGTTTTACCCCACCTGGCCGGGTGGCCTACTGTCTTTTCAAGGGTTTCCGCTCGGGTTACTGGCCACGCAGAAAGCAAAGGCTTCTCTTCTGATCCTTCTGAGACGGTTGGGGTATCTCAACCCTCACACCCCTCTCTCTCTATGTGTATAATCGAGTCATGTATAGTTTTCGCTATCATCTTGTGACGATCTGTGCGATCTTTGTGGCACTTGCCTTAGGTCTGCTGGTGGGTGCTGCTATTGCGTCCAGCAGCCTGGTTCGGTCCACCTCTGACGACATGGTAGAAAGTATGATGTCGCGGTATGAGACACTCGTCGATGAAAATGCGCGTCTGGGACAGGAGCTGGAGAGCAACTCCGCTTTAGCAGCAGATCTTACGGGCTATTGGTCGCAAGAACGTCTCGATGGCAGGACAGTCGTCTTGATGCTCGGTAATACCTTGGATGACAGAAGTCTACAGACAGATATTACGGATTCCATCAACCAGGCAGGTGGGTCTGTTGTAAATGTAACCGTACTCAGGCCTGATTTTGGTCTCGATGATGAGGCTCTCAGTACTGCTCTTGAAGAGATCGTCGCAGAGGTGCCTGGTGAGCCCTATACAGAGACGCTCGCAAACCGTCTGGAAGAGGAGTGGAGCTACTCCTACACCACCTCCTCTACTGAGCCCACTCAGGAAGACTTTGACCTGCCTTATCACAGCTATACCCAGATCACTGATGAGTTATCTGCCATCGAGAACGCCGGCGGAGAACGCACTACCGAAGAAGATGCTCAGAGTGGAAGGGCGCCAACGGAGGATATAACACCCACAACCGAGGATGAAGCTCCAACGCTTACTGCTGATGGCGGCCTGCAGCCTCAGACGGCATTTCAAAAGCTATTCTTTGACCAGTATCCGCTTACCCGGGCACTGCTCACGTTTGGCATCATCAGCATCAATGCCGACTACTCCCTTCTGGCAGAGCACGTTGATCCCTCTCCTCCCTCTGACCAGCAGGCTGCTTATCATATTGCGACCGTCTGGCAATTACCCTACGACGTCAACGGTGTGATCAGCGGACTGGCGCAGCAGGAGGATGAAGCGCAAGCACAGGCGGAGGTGGGGCTCCAGGTGACATTACGCTTTCAGGAAGCCGGCACTTCCTATGACCTCACCTATCCCATATGGTTAAGGGCGAGCATCCCTAAATCTTCAAGCGGCGATGTGCCACTGCCAAACTACTATACACTCTTGATCCAGCCCAGCTATCTTACTGACTCCATGGATATCATTGCCAGTGAGAATGGCCTGAGTTGTGTGACCCACCCTGAGTCAGTGAGCGGACGATATTCTGTTATTGCGCTGCTCAGTGGCGCCCAGGCGGGCATATACGGAGAAGATCGCTCATCCGAGAGTTCCTTTGCGCCACTACCGGAGGACACCTCAGGCAGGGCAGCATTCAGATAAGACACGAGGATCAGCGGGATGTGAGCGGGAGAGCCTCAGGCTTTCAGGCGTTCGGTGCCGTGCTTCTCTCACATACCAGACGCAGGCCTTCGAGAGTCAGACAGTCATTGACATCGGTTATGGTTGAGGAGATGTCCAAGACGCGTCTCGAAAGACCTCCGGTTGCTATGACCGGGCTTTCGTAGCCTAATTCTGCAAAGACCCGTCGTACCAGCCCGTCGATACGGTCGATCTCTCCATAGGTAAGGCCACTTTGTACGGCCGTCTTGGTAGAGGTGCCTATTACCTGAGGAGGTGTCTCAATGTCAATGCGGGGTAAGCGCGCGGCTGCCGTAAAGAGGGCATTGGCAGAAGTGAGCAGGCCTGGAGCAATGATGCCGCCTACAAAAGCCCCCTCTTTATCGATGATTTCGATATTAGTGGCCGTACCAAAGTCTACAACGATGACGGGCGCTCCATAGAGCTCTATTGCTGCCAGGGCATCGGCTATACGATCAGCGCCGATTTCTTCGGGAGTCTCATAATGGCAGGTAAACCCGACGGCCGTTTTGTATGAGAGCAACAAAGGTTCTGAGCCACAAAGCTGACGAGCCGCAGCGACCCACTCACCACTGAGCGATGGCACCACCGAAGCAATCGCAACAAAATCAATCGATACAGGTATCACACTTCCCATGAGGAGGGCGCGCAGACTGGAGAGCAATTCATCGGCGGTATCATGTGCTCGTGTTGAAAGACGCCAGCTGCACACCAACTTTTTGTCTTCATAGACACCTAAGTGAGTTTGAGTATTACCAACATCAGCAACCAACAGCATAAAGACCTCCAACAAAGCGGCAACGAACGGCTCTGAGCAATCATTGTAGCGCAGCTGAGTGGTATCATTAGCGAAATCGCCGAAGGGAGACAAAATGACTGATACACCTGCACATATCCTCGTTGTTGATGACGAGCCTTCAATAACTGAGTTTGTAAGTTATAACTTACGTAAGGAGGGTTACGAAGTCAGCGTTGCTGCCGATGGTGCCACGGCTCTGGAACTCGTTAACTCTCAGAACTTTGACCTTGTCATCATGGACGTGATGCTGCCCAATATGGACGGCTACGAGGTTGTTCGTCGCATTCGTGCTAACTACACGATGCCGGTACTCTTTTTGAGTGCTCGTGACACGGAGCTTGATAAGGTCGTTGGCCTGGAAATAGGTGGAGATGATTATCTCGCCAAGCCGTTTGGAGTACGCGAGCTCATCGCTCGTGCCAAGGCGCTCCTGAGACGTTCTGCCAGTCAGGAGAACGGTGGCCTCGGAGACGACTTTGATGAGGTCATCGAGGTCAGTGGCATCAAGTTGGATGAAGGCACCCACGTTGCCGTAAGCGACAAAGGTCCTATTGAGCTTACTCCCCGTGAATTTGAGCTGCTTGCTGCTTTGATGCGCCACGCCGGAAAGGTACTCTCACGTGATCAGCTTTTGCATGACGCGTGGGGATGGGAATATCTGGTAGAGACCAAGACAGTGGACACCCATGTCAAGCGGTTGCGTGACAAGCTTGAGGCGGCCAAGGTCGACCCTGGTCTGATAGAGACCGTCCGTGGTTATGGATACAGGTTCAAAGTGCTCTAACGTGTGTGATAAGGATGTGGCAGAAGTGCCGTCTCCTCTGTCACATCTGCATCTGGGTAAGGGAGCGCGTCCTTGCACTACAAAACACTGAGAATACTGCTCGCCTTTATCGCCGCAGCTTTTGCCATGATTATTTCTCTTGGCATTGCTGCGCTTGCTTTTGCGAGGATAGAAAGTGAGGTCTGGGTTCTTACCCTCACACTTCCTCTGGGTCTGATAGCCTTCTTCTGTGCTTATGCTGCCACGGGTTTTTATCTCGGTCCACTCGGCAAGGTCATGCTGCGGGTAAAACAACTGTCCGATGGGCAGCTCAGTGTGCGCTTTATGGATGAGAGTATGCGGCGTGCGCCGCTGGGGGTTCAGGAGCTGGCCACCGAGATGGATCTGGTAGCCTCGCGCATGCGCACGCAGGTGGCCGAGGCGGCGGCAGAGAGTAAGCGGCAGCATCAGTTTGTCAGCGATGTCTCACATGAATTGCGTACGCCGCTTACTGCCATACGGGGTGCAGCTGAGACGATGATGGATGAAGATATCTCCTATGAGGATAGAAGGCTGTTCTGTGAGAGTATTGTCAGGGAGAGCGCGCGCCTTACGCGCCTTGCCAATGAATTACTGACCCTCCAGCGCATCGATGGCGGAGGAGAGATCGTACTTGAACGTGTCAATCTCCATAAAGTAGTCGAGTATGCGGCAAGAAGCCTTGCCCCCCTGTTGGAAGAACGCAATGTTGAGCTTACGATCAACGGTGAGGCGCCAGATGTGCTCGGCGACACCGATCGCCTCCAACAGGTCACCGTTAACCTTATTGAGAACGCCAGCCGCTTTACCAATCCCGAACACGGGCACATATGGGTTGAGCTTTCAGGTATCAAAGGACATAGCATACTTGCTGTGCGCGATAACGGAAAAGGATTTGGAGACGTAGACCCCGCTCGTCTCTTTGATCGCTTTTACCGGGGAGACGCGAGTCGTGCGCGCACTACAGGTGGCACGGGACTGGGCCTGACTATTGTTAAGGCAATTGTGGACTCTCACGATGGAACGGTTGAAGCTGTGAACTTGCCCGATGGCG
>JAVBUQ010000064.1:0-6043 GCA_031555185.1 Coriobacteriales bacterium | reverse complement strand
AGAGGCGAGCTTCTGAAGCTGCAACGCGCAGAGCAAACCGCGTTTATGTAGCGTATGAGCCAGGAATAATACGTGCCCCTTGCCCTCGCGTAGACTTTAAGTACCGATAATGCGGGACAGAGGGGTGAATGAGCTATCGGGTTTACTTGTGGGTTGCTTTCTCAAGAGAAGTGGGTAATAACACAGCTGCAGCTAAGGTTACCCTTCGACGATGTAGAGGTGTTCGGGAGGGATATGCATACGGAGTGTCTGCCCTTTGACGGGAAGCTCCTCGGGAGCAAGCATGAGTTTGTCGGCGTTCCAGCGAATGATTCCTGGCTCAAAGACTGCTGTTCGTTCAAAACGGGAATCAGTGGTAAAGCGTACCTTAAGATCACTGGTATTTACCGTATCACCTGCGCGAGCAGGACGGAGATAGGATGCCCTCACAGCAAGCCAGGCAGCGTCGTTGGGAACAGTATCGACTGTCGTGAGCGTCATGTCCCAATCGAGCGCCTCAACAGAATGCTCATCTACTTTGCGCGCCTGGCTGATGTTCTTGACTCCAGATACTTTGATGCTGGCAAGTGTACTGGGTGAGGAGACCAGCTCGGCCGAGGGAGCACTCTGTACTATTCTTCCCTCATCAACAACCGAGATACGGTCACAGAAGCGGAAGGCCTCATCGATGTCGTGGGACACATACAGCACCGTACCTTCAAAACGCTCGAAGAGGTCTATCAGATCCTCTTCGAGACCTGCCTTGAGATGTGAATCGAGCGCTGAGAACGGCTCGTCAAGCATCAATATCCCTGGCTCCGCCGCAAGCATCCTTGCCAGGGCTACTCTCTGCTGCTGCCCACCGGAGAGACGCACCGGATAACGTGATCCATAACCTTTGAGCTTAAACCGCTCCAATTGGGCGCTTACCCGGTTATGGGTCTCGCTCTTGCTCAGGTCGCGAGGTAACCCGGCAGCAATATTCTGCGCCACGGTAAGGTTGGGAAAGAGTTTGTAGTCTTGAAACAACAGGGCCGTTTTACGCTGCTGAGGTTTGAGGTTGATGTGCTCGGACGAGTCAAAGAACACCTCATCGTTGACAACAATGCGTCCTTCATCGGGAGTAACGAGACCGGCAATACAGCGCATGGTCAGGCTCTTGCCGCAACCAGAAGCCCCCAGAAAACCCAGGGTCTCATCCTCGGCCGAGAAGATAATATCCAAATCAAAGGCCGGATACTTCTTTTTGATAGCAACCTCAATACTCATTATCTACTCTCTACTCCTCTCATGTGAGCCGGATTGCCACTTTGCTTTTTCCTTGTCGGGCGCGCCGCCCTCACGGAACTTCTGCGTATGACGGGCATAGAGATTTATAAAGAGAATAACCACAAAGGAGATGAGTACAACTACAAAAACCCAGAACGTGGCTACATCGGTGCGTCCGCCCATCCACTGAAAATAAATAGCTATGGGCATCGTCTGGGTAACGCCAGCATAGTTGCCGGCAACAAAAAGTGTGGCACCAAATTCACCCATCGCTCGTGCAAATGCCAGGACCGTGCCGGCCGCGATAGAGGGCCAGGCAAGCGGCATCATCAGCCTGAAGAAAATGCGGGATTCCTTCCAACCGAGCGTGCGAGCCGCGTCAAGCATATCAGGGTCCTGGGCTTCAAAAGCACCGCGAACTGTACGATACATGAGGGGGAAGGCTACCACTGTGGCTGCTATCACTGCTGCCGGCCAGGAGAAAACCAACTCTATGCCGTGATCGATAAGCCAGCGACCAAAAGCTGTTGAATTGCCAAACATCACCAGAAGTAAAAAGCCTATGACCGTGGGCGGCAGCACCAAAGGGATGGTAAAGAGAGCATCAAGGACATCTTTAACACGATCGGAGGCCTTGAGGGAGTATCGCGCAGCGGCAAGCCCGAGCACAAATACGAATATCATCGCCGTAAGTGAAGTACGAAGTGAGACCCAGAAGGGTCGATAATCCATGTTGGTAAGGAAGTCCCCAAAAGCCTCCCAGCCTTCGGGCGCGGTCTGGATAGCGACCTCATTGGCAGGTATGAGGTTACCTGTCTCCACAAAGGAGGCTTGTCTGCTGATGTCAGGCTTAGTCGGCGCATTTGGATCGGCGGTAACAACAGCATAGTAATAGCCTGGCTCTACTTCTACGCCAAACTGAATTGCACAATTCTCATGAACAACCGTATCAGAACTGGTGAACACCACAGGTAGGTCCAACTGCTTGAGGGTAACGCCTCCCTTGGAGTTGAATTCATCAAGCGAGACGAGCATTTTCAGGAATTGCTCCTGGGCTGCTTCGTCATCAGTAAAGTCCAGGCCAAACTCCGAGCTCACTTCATCAGGGATGTAGACGAGGATCTCATTTTCAAAAGCCACCGCTGCAAAAGCTGTTTTACCTGCAAGAGGATAGCGGTAGCCGATGTCCTCTCCTTCATAAGCGCGGGCGGTGCCTTTGTTGTTGCGGGCAAAGTCCTCGATTGCAAAACTTACCCCTTCGATTGCGGCAGCGGTGCCGCTGGCATCAAGCGTGACCTCCTCAGAGGCTAGTGCAGAACGAGGCATAATGAGCATGGTGCCCACCAACAGGGTGAGCACCATCATTGTACTTACAACTGTCCTCAGTCGCCTCAGCATATTAATAGGGCATTATAGTTCACCTTGTATTTTTGCTTTGAGCAAGAATACTCGATAGACTCTGCCTCACCGTCTTTCTCAAGACGTAACCTCAAAACCATAAGCTGTCCAGATCTTTAGCGCATCAGGATCATTGAGGCAAAAGTCAATGAATTCAGCAGCTTCGTCAGCATACTCTGAGCCAGATACCACCGCACCCGGGTAGATGATCTTTTTATGGGAGTCGGCGGGCACAACAAAAGCCTCTTCAATGCCCTCGTAGCGATACAGATCGCTGGTGTAGACAAATCCTATCTGAGCATCGCCCGTGGCAACAGTTTGTGCCACATTGCCTACGCTAGACTGAGGGATGACCTTGTCGCCAAATCCTGCCTCATACTGTCCACCCTTGCCGGAGTCATCCGTATAGAGTCCGATCGAGAAAAGGCTCTGATTGGCATAGGCGCCAGCGGGTACTGCATCAGCATCACCGATGGCTACTTTGGTAATGTCGCTGCTATTGACGTCGGCAAGATCATTGATAATAACATCGGAGCCTGCCTGCCTCACAATAATGAGGTCATTCTGGAACATGTTAACGCGGGTTGCGTCATCAATGTTGCCATTCTCTGACGCGGTATCCATCGTTCCTGTAGAAGCAGTGATGAGGATATCTGCCGGAGCGCCGCCCTGCAGCTCGGTCACAAGATCGCCCGAGCCCTTGAACTGGGTGTCAAGAAAGGTGATAGTGGGATTCTGCTCGGTGTAAAGAGCCTGAATCTCGGGAAGGGCCTTCTCAAGAGAGTTGGCCGCGAAGATCTGTAGCTCAATAGCAACGGCAGTATCTTCTGCCCCACTTGTCTCCGTGCCACTTGATTCTGAGGCGGTGTTACCGCCACAGGCCACAAGGCTCAGACCTGTTGAGGTTATCAGTACAACACTGAGCAGCAAGACGATGAGCCTACGTGCCTTGCGCCTGCTCTTTTTGTTGGGTTGGAACATCAGCTTCTCCTTTTTCTTCCCTTCGCGCAAGACAGCTATAACAGCCTAGTATTCTCGCACTCGAATAATGTGATAATTCTAGCTTTTTGGATGAGAATAGTCAATTTTGAGGATAATATCTCTGAATGGAGACATTACAGCATTTCTGTTCACTCCCCTCTTTGAGGTCAGAGCGGAAACCCCTTGTATACTTTTACGTGAACCATGCTAGTTGCAGCACATGATAGTTTCAGTGCAGACGTTTGTGGTGAATTGCGGTATCATTATGCGCTACGTGTGGAGAGCTGACCGAGAGGCCGAAGGTGCTCGCCTGCTAAGCGAGTAACGGGCACAACCCGTTCCGGGGTTCGAATCCCCGGCTCTCCGCCACAAATAGTCACAAACCTCTGTTTATCAGAGGTTTTCTTCAATAAGGGCAGTTGTTTTGAAATCTTTTGTCAGAGGGATTTGAACGCTGTGAGCGGTCAGGCAGCACAGAGGCTGTTTGTAGGGCGGCAGTGAACTTCTGAACACGACCATCATCTGTGCCTTCATCTGCCGGGCACATGCAAGAGCAATGTAGAAAACGTTACGCTTTCTCTAACAGATACAAACCGTCTGATTGCACCATGCTACTCTGAGATATGCGCTAGTTCTTTTTTCTTGGGAGGTTTGAATACTATGATGACATTGCCAACACTCACACAGATGCTTTCCCCACTCAACCTTGCTGCTTACTGGCCTTATGACTACTATTGGGAAGACATGTACCCTGCATACCTGTCGGCATTCACTGGTATCGTAATTTTCTGGCTTTTTCTGTTCATTGCTCTCTATGTGGTAAATGCAATCTTCCTCATGAAGCTTTTTGCCAAGGCTAACGTGCCTGCCTGGAAGGCATGGGTTCCCGTTGTCAACACCTGGAAATTCCTGGAACTCGGAGGATACCATGGAGCATTCAGTCTTCTTGTCCTCGCTGTGATTATCCCCTGTATTGGCTGGCTTGCTGCCATTGGGGGCATTGTTGTCTGCGCTCTGGCAGCCTACCAGATCGGTCTTAAGAATCGTAAAGACGGCGTATGGGTCGTTCTCTACCTCTTCCTGGGTGTTGTCTGGACCGGTATCCTGGGGCTCGGAGCATCCACGTGGGATGAGAGACTGGGCAAACCAGCGCTTGGGCATGAGCGTCCGCCCCATTGGCATGCGCCTTACGGTGGCGGTGCCCCTGGTAGCGGCTTCTAGGTTTTGGAACGTCTCAGCTCTGGGAAGTATCTGCTCTGGGACTCTGGGACGTATCGGCTTTGGGGTGTCTCGATTATGAGGCACCTCGGCTTTTGGTGGCTTCTCAGCTAGTCTAGTTACGCAAGCTATTGAGCGGCGCAGGAAACCTGCCACCGCGATGGGCGAACACCTCGCCAGCAAACTGATTGACAGCCATTACCGGTGCAGCGCCCCAAAGTCCACCGTACTCTACGCTGTCGCCTACTTGTTTGCCGATGGCAGGTATCAGGCGCACCGCCGTGGTCTTGTTGTTGATAACACCTATGGCCATCTCATCAGCAATGATCCCTACAATAGCCTCGAGGCTCGTATCACCGGGGATGGCAATCATATCAAGACCCACGCTGCACACGCTGGTCATGGCCTCGAGCTTGTCGATGGTGAGCGCACCCATCTTAACCGATGCAATCATGCCGGCGTCTTCGCTTACCGGGATAAACGCGCCGGAGAGCCCTCCGACTGATGAAGAGGCCATAACGCCGCCCTTTTTGACCGCGTCATTGAGCAGGGCTAAAGCTGCGGTGGTCCCCGGTCCGCCGCACTTACCTACTCCAATAGCCTCGATGATCTGCGCGACAGAGTCGCCTTCTGCAGGCGTTGGAGCCAGAGAGAGATCGAGTATGCCCATGGTAACACCCAGGCGCTTTGATGCCTCACGAGCAACCAGCTCGCCTGCCCGCGTGATCTTAAAGGTCGTGGCCTTGATTCTCTCAGCCACCTGCGTGAGGTTGGCATCTCTTGGCATATCTTCCAGAACGGCACGAACTACACCAGGGCCTGAAACTCCTACATTGACAACAGCCTCCGCCTCCCCTGAACCGTGAAAAGCTCCCGCCATAAAGGGGTTATCCTCTACCGCATTGGCAAAGACAACCACCTTGGCGCAACCAAACGAATCCTCGTCTGCGGTAAGCTGAGCAGTGTCCAGTATTGTCTGAGCCATCAGAAGCACCGCGTCCATATTGATACCTGCGCGGGTAGAACCCACATTGACACTGGAACAGACCCTGTCTGTGTTTGCCAGAGCGCGAGGTATCGAAGCTATCAATTTTGCATCGGTGGCGCTGATGCCCTTTTGCACCAGAGCAGAAAAACCACCAACAAAATCTACCCCTACCTCACACGCCGCCTTATCCAGAGCCTCAGCGATAGGAAC
>JAVBUQ010000136.1:0-5164 GCA_031555185.1 Coriobacteriales bacterium | reverse complement strand
AAAACGCATTATCGCCTGGTCGTCATCCCCTACCGCAAGGATGTTAGGTTGTTCAATCCCTTCGGAAAGTAAGTCAACGAGCCTCATTTGCGAGCCGTTGGTATCCTGGAATTCATCGATCATGATGTAGCGATACTGTCTTTGTATCTCGCGCTGCAGTTTAGGATTGTTTTCGATTGCCTTGATGGCATCGTTGATCATATCGTTGAAGTTGTAAAGCCCCTGTTCTTTCATGGAGTATTGGTAACGCTCGGCAATTGAAAGCGCAGATGCCATTTTTGCGTTATATTCTCTGTCTGTAAAACCAGGTGGGTTTTCTTCAAAGAGCTTCTTTCGCAGATCGGTAAATCCCGCAACACTCGCCGTTTTGATATTGTCTCTATAGAGCTCGGCATCCTGGAAGGTCTTGTTGAGATACTCCCCATAGGGAATGTAAGTACCTGGCAAATCCACTACAGGATCCTTGAGCTCGGATGGAAGGCTGGAAGCGATGACGGCGATCTCAGAACGGATGCCTTCAATGATATCAATCTTCTCGTCTCGTCCGCCTTTTGGCAATGTGACCCACATGTGTTCCAGTAGTTGTGTCTGCTCCTCAATATAGGTGAAGAAGGCTTCATTCTGATCGATGATCGCACGGACTTCTTTCTCACTGACACCAGACTGATCGAGCTTCTCTATAAAGGAATAGACATCCTTGTAGTTTCCATAGACAGAACCGTTGGGTTTTTGATAGAGCGGGTCGGTAACGTTGAGCTCAGAGAGCAGCCGGTTGACAAGCTTCTTTGCCTGAAGCTCGGTGATGCGCTGATCAAAGACACTGCGTTCAAAGTATTCAGGGTAGTGATTGCGCTGTTGAGCGGCAAAGCTATGAAAGGTCGCTATATTCACTGCATAGGCATCGCGACCAATGAACCCCGAGAGACGTTTGGTCATAGCTTCTGCGCCGGCTTCGGTAAAGGTAAGACAGAGGATGTTTTCCGGACCAACATCTCTGTTCTGCAGGATGTTGACCACGCGCAAACTGAGTAGTTGCGTCTTACCAGTGCCTGGTCCTGCAACTACCAGCACTGGACCATCGAGGGTCTCCACTGCCTTACGCTGCTCGTCATTTAGCTTATCAAAAGCTTCGCTCAGTTTTTCTTGACTACTCATAGCACTCCTTGCATACGTATACTCTGTCCATTATACGAAAGGACGTACACTTACTTCAGAGAAACGCTGTCTCGGTACGAGCTAAGAAGTCCTTGTTTAAAGAGGTGAGCTGCACCACGAGTTCTTTGATCTCTCTCACCGCATCTTTGATCTCGAACAGTCCTTCGGTAGCATCAGCTCTCTCAGCTCTCTCAACTGTCTCAGCTTGCTCAACGTACTTTGTACTCTTTAAATGTTCAGCCAGGTCAATCTGTTTCTTTTCAAACTTTACTATCGAAATGGCAGGGCGCTCTACTACGCGCAATGCGGGTGAGCTTTTGATGAAGGCGACATTGGTATTCATGGCATTACTCCTTTGAACAAACTGGCTGTGCAGGAGACAGTCTCTCACACGGAATCATCAATAAGTGTGTCAATATTGGGACAGTGCCATCTGTTGATAACAGCCACACTCAGCAACAGTGAGAGAGGTCGAATCCACCAGCCTCACACTGGATGTCAAAGCTAGAGTGTATGCCCTCACGGTCTTGGAAGATCAATGAATAGCATTGGCATTCCTGTTATAAAGCCGGTTTTTAGAAACACGAAAGACTGATGACGACCAAAACTAACGTGGCTCCTTTTTGATAGCCTTGGTGACGCTTCCACTCAGTGCCGATCGGGACTTTCGAAACAAGTACCTCCATCACGAGTAACGAGTGCCACCATCAAGCGATGGACCACGCGCGGCATGAGACAGCGCGACATCTTGAACTTAAGGGCAATTTGCTCTAGCATACATCGGGATGAATTCTTCTTCACTACATATCATGAGTGCGCGGATGTACATGCCCGAGCCTGGGTCGTACAGCGCGTGCGCTATGACTCAGGCATAATCCATGAGCGACCATGACTCTGTATTTGGTCGCGTCTCCCTTATGCACCGATAATCCGAAGGAACAGCATGATACAGATTGAGCATCTGTCTAAAGCATTTGGCTCGTCCGAAGCACAGCATCACGCCCTTCAAGACGTGAGCCTGACCATACACGATGGTGATATTTTTGGCATCATCGGGTCTTCTGGTGCCGGCAAGTCTACGCTTGTGCGCTGCATCAATCTACTTGAGCGTCCTACGAGTGGCCATATCTACGTGGACGGCGAGGATATTACGGGCTACCGAGGTAAGCAACTCCTTGATCTGCGGTCAAGCATGGGCATGATATTCCAACACTTCAGCCTCTTTCAGCAACGTTCAGTACTCAGGAACGTCACCTTTCCGCTTGAGATCAAACACGAACCAAAGAAAGACGGTGAGGCGCGTGCCCGTGAGCTGCTCAAACTCGTTGGCCTTTCAGAGAAGGAAAATTCTTATCCAAGTCAGCTCAGCGGCGGACAGCAGCAGCGTGTTGCCATAGCCCGTGCACTCGCCAACAACCCTCGTGTCATGCTCTGCGACGAAGCTACCAGTGCCCTGGATACAGCAACAACCGCGTCTATCCTGGAGCTTTTGCACAGCATTAACAGAGAGTTGGGCGTGACCATGGTGGTAATCACTCACTCACTGGCGGTTACAGAGCGAATCTGCAACAAGATCGCCGTTCTTGATAATGGCAAGGTCGCGGAGCAGGGAACAACCAGCGAGGTGCTTAGAAACCCGCAAAGCAAGGCTACCAGAGACTTGATCGAAGCCGATACCGTAGCTTCCTTCCATGTGCCCTGCGAAACATCTGAGACATGCAAAGTGCCTGCGCTCTCCGCTGACCAAAAGCCCTGCGACGCGACTGCGTCGGGCGCGACTGCACCGGGCGCGACCACGCCCAACACCACTCCCCCGTCTACATCACCTTCACGTGACGCATCCTCACATAACGAGCCTTCAGTGAACGGAGGTGAGGCATAATGGAGACAATTCAGTCTTTCTTTGATACCTATGGGGCGCTGTTGTGGCAAGGGACACTGGAGACGCTGGAGATGACGGTAATCTCAACGGTGTTTGCCTATGTTATCGGTATCCCTCTCGGTATCCTGGTGACCATCACGGCACCAGGCGGGCTCAGGCCGCATCGCGTATTCAACGTTGTATTGGGATGGATACTCAATATAGGCCGCTCCATCCCGTTTATTATCCTGCTGGTGGCGCTTATTCCGTTTACGCGGTTCCTTGTGGGAACGGCGCTTGGCGTTGCTGGTGCAATAGTGCCCCTCACCATTGCGGCCGCACCTTTTGTAGGCCGTATGGTGGAGCAGAGCCTGGCCGAGGTAGATGGCGGACTCATTGAAGCTGCTCAGAGTTTTGGGGCATCCACCTTCCAGATCGTATACAAGGTGTTTCTCAAAGAAAGCGTTCCCTCGCTTATCAGAGGTGCTTCCATCACCTTTATCACGTTGTTCGGTTACTCCGCCATTGCCGGAACAGTGGGAGCGGGCGGCCTTGGCGACATTGCCATTCGCTACGGATATCAGCGCTATCAAGACGACGTTATGATTGCCGCAGTCATCCTGTGTATCATCCTTGTACAGATAGCGCAGACCATTGGTGATGTTACCGCGAGAAAAATCGACAAGAGAAACAAGTAACCAAAAGAAGTAAGAAAAGAAAGAGACAAGAGAACTATCTGATAGAACTTGCTGTCTTACTGAATATTACAAGAAATTCAGACGATACAGAAAAGAGGAGAAAGAACATGAAAAAGAACACGTTAGTAAAACTCTCTCTAGGTGTCGCCCTCACTGCCTGCTTAGCATTAACACTGCTTGGCTGCGGTGGGTCGAGTGCCCCAGAGAACAATGGCGCAGAACCCGGAGGCGCAGAGGATACGGTAATCACGGTAGGAGCTTCGCCTGCACCTCACGCCGAGATACTCGCTCAGATCAAAGACACCCTGGCAGACGAGGGTTACACCCTCGAAGTTGTAGAGTACTCCGACTACATCCAGCCCAATGTAGCCCTCTCGGACGGCATACTCGACGCCAACTATTTCCAGCATATTGCATACCTGGAAAACTACAACGAAGAGAATAGTACCGATTTGGTCTCCGCTGGTGGCATTCACTTTGAGCCACTCTGCATCTACCCAGGCAAGACCGCCAGCCTGGATAGTCTGCCCGACGGTGCTCAAATTGCTGTACCTTCTGATCCTTCCAATGAAGCGCGTGCCTTGCTCCTGCTTCAGGATGAGGGCCTCATCACACTTAAGGACGACGTTGGGCTTGAGGCTACCCCCATCGACATTGTTGAGAACCCAAAAAATATCTTTATTGTTGAGGTGGAGGCAGCTGCTTTGCCACGCACGCTCGAAGACGTAGATCTGGCAATCATCAATGGTAACTACGCCATCAGTTCAGGGCTAGATCCCAGGAGCGCCCTGGCGAGTGAAGACACCGATTCTGAGGCAGTAGAAAAGTACGTTAACATTGTTGCCGTGCGGGCAGGAGACGAGAGCTCTACAAAGATACAGGCTTTGGTAGCGGCATTGCAAAGCGATAAGGTTAAGACCTTTATTGAAAAGACCTATGATGGAGCAGTTATCTTTGTGGGATAGATCGTAAGGATCTTTGTGTTTTCTGCGTGACGGAACGTCGATGGTGTAACAAAACGCCATCGACGTTCGTTCGTTTTACACTCTCCTTATATTCCCTCTCATCTTCTGGGCCAGGTGCCGACGATTAACAAACCGAACCTTGGAGCTTTTAGAATGCATCCTGTAGGTGGTTTTTCTTCACACGACATTCACAAACAAGTAACCGAGAGGCTATGGGCTTTACTATGTGAATACTCTAATTGGCCTCTGAGGCTTGAGGGAGGCACTCATGAAAAGACTATTTGTTATTATCCTTTCCGTATGTCTGGGGTTTGTGTTCTTGGGATGCAGCAGTCCAGACACCAGCACCGACACCAGTACAGAGACTCCGGCAGCAACAAGCGACACAGGCAATGTATCCGAAATAACGTTTTATTATGCGGTAGATGACGCATGGTACCCAGATCAGCTCACCGATACGAGCTGGGCTTACTACCTTAATGGTA
>JAVBUQ010000054.1:0-12435 GCA_031555185.1 Coriobacteriales bacterium | reverse complement strand
CCTGAAGCAGTACGTCTCCGAGTTCCTCGCTGAGAGAAGCAACCTCGCCGGACTCAATGGCATCAACGGCCTCATATGCTTCCTCAATCATATTCCTGGCGATACTCTCATGTGTTTGCTCTCTGTCCCAGGGACAACCTTCTTCGGTCCTGAGCAAAGCAACTATATCAACCAGCTCCTCAAAATAGTCACTGGTCTGTGGGTGGTCATGGAGGTTGCCCTGCTCGCACTGCTCGTGTTCATAGCCGTGATGATGTTTGTGTCTGCAATCTTCGTGCTCACAATCCTCGTGTTGGTGCATATTTACTCCTGATTCATTGAATTTTAGCCTCGTATATGGCGTTTTCCCGTGATGCTGTTCACGGTAAGCCGAAGCACTTGGGTCGCGTGAAGCATGACAGGATCAAAACTGTAATGCTTTGCCTCTTCATACTGCCTCATCAGTATAGCAAGACCGTGCTCCTTTTCTGCTTCCTCAACAAGTGCGAGAATACCTTTGCCGCAAACGCTTTCAAATTCCATCGTGGAATTGCAGGCGATCTCGTCCAAACGCAGCACATGAGAACAATCCATCTCAAAGGCAACATGGTTATTTCTTTTGAGCAGGTCGAGCTTTGTGCCAAAAGCAGCGGAGTGAAAATAAAGATTGATGCCATCTTCTGTCTGCTCAAAACCAAAGTTCAAGGGAACCAGGTAGGGGTAGTCACTATCAAAGAAGGCCAGCCGGCACACCTCGCATTTACTCATGATAGCAACAAGGGTATCCGGGTCGTCTATCTCACGATCTATCCTTCTCACAGAAGCTCCTTAATCCTCGTGCGCTTTGTCACGTTAAGAAGTATGCTGTAGTCTGTACTTTTTGAAAAGCACTATTTCTATGGCCTCGGAAAGCTGCTGATGCCCACGTACAAGATCAAAGCACTGGTACTGAAGAAGACTAAGTTGGGCGAGACCGACCTCATCATTACGCTCTTGGATGAGGAGGGCACGCAGCGCCGCGCAGTTGCCAAAGCAGCCCGTAAGCCGGGTTCCTTCTTAGCAGCGCGCCTGGAACTCTACATGTTAGTGGAAGCCCAACTTTCAACCGGCAGGTCTCTGGACATCGTTACAGACGCAAGAATACTTGAAGCACATGCTGCGTGTCGGAGCGATATTGAACACAGCGCGGCCGCTGCTGTTCCGATTGAACTCGTTGAGAAGGCTACTGCCCATCACAATACCGAGCCTTTACTCTTTGCCATGACCGTGGCTGCCCTTGAGCAGATAGGCACTGCCCAAGGTGCTGCTCCTGTAATGATATCCCTCGCGTGTATACTCAAGCTCTGTGCGGCTCTTGGCATTCGTCCCGATGAAGAGGAGCTACTGGATATCGACAGGAAGCTTGCCGAATGGATCGAGACCTTGCTTAACGCCCGCTTTGCGGAGCTTACGTCGTTTTCGAGCAAAGAATACCTGCCCATGCTGCGTGAACTCGCCGACTTCTGTAAACGGTGGATTGCGGAACATCTAGATATTAAGCTCAAATCCTTGGACTTTCTGGAAGCGCTTCTTTAGACGCGGTAGAAAAAGAAGTTATTCCCGTTTGCCTTAATCGTGCAGAGGGCTGGATTATTCGCTTTTGCCTACTTACACTACCTGTGCTGTTTAAGATTGACGGTTACGCGAGGTTTGTAAGCACGAGCGAAAAGCTGATATAGCTGGCATATGGTGTAGCACCTTTGTAGCCGGTACCGTGTGTCTTTTCTGACGTTTTCATCAGTAGTCTTTTGCGGCTAAAGCACGCGTAATCGTAAATCTCTTGCACGTTTTGACCAAACTCACGCAGCACATGACCCTCGGCCTTATTTTTGTACCTCAACCAAAAGCAGGGAGATTCTCATGCAGTTTTGCGAACTACCCTTCACTTCTAGTATTATTGAGGTACCAAAGGTATTGTTTATAAGCACTTAATTAAGGTAGCTACCAAGAGGAGATGGTGCACTATGGTCAAAAAACCCACGTCAGGGTCAAAGAAGTTACTCACAGTATTCCTGGCATTCTGTCTTGTTGTGTCCTGCACGGCACTGTTTACTGCCTGCAGTAGTGGGACAGCTGAAGAACCTGCTTCCAGTGGAAGCGGTGCTGAGTCAACACCAGCGCCAAGTGAGGGTACGATACGGCTTGCCACCACTACCTCCACAAAAGACAGCGGCCTACTTGACGCTCTTTTGCCCGTTTTTACCGATGAGACCGGCTATGAGGTTGAGGTCATCTCTGTTGGTTCCGGAGAGGCAATAGCCCTTGGTGAAGCTGGCGAGGCAGATGTATTGCTGGTGCACTCCCCCACAGCTGAAGCGACCTTTGTAGAAGAAGGTAATGCTGACGAAACAGGGCGTCTCGATGTCATGTATAACGACTTTGTGGTCATAGGCCCGTCAGACGATCCTGCAGGCGTTACAGCAAACGCGGCAAACGATGCTGTTGGAGCCTTTACCGACGTAGCAGGTACGCAGTCTACCTTTATCTCTCGTGGAGACGAGTCAGGCACCCACGTTAAAGAGATGAAGATCTGGGAAAAGGCTGACATTGATCCCGTAGGTGAAAGTTGGTACATCATTGCTGGCGATGGTATGGGAGCGGTCATCACCATGGCCAATGAGAAGCTTGCCTATACGCTCTCCGACAGAGCCACCTGGCTTGCAAATGCCGCTAAAACCGAACTCGTCATAGTCTGCGAGAAGGATCCGAGCGGCATCCTCAATAACCAGTACGGTGTTATCTGCGTTAATCCCGACAAGAACACCTCCATCAATCATGATGGCGCGGTTGCCTTTCAGGAGTGGATCACCTCCCCTGAAGCCCAAGAGCTTATTGGAGAGTACGGTGTTGATGAATATGGTGAAGCGCTGTTTGTTCCAAACGCAGCCTGAGCCTCAGCACAGTTGTGCTTAAAAGCGTGTGGAGTACATCACTGATGGCATAGTTCAGGCCTTTGGTTTGATCTTTAGTGGCGACCCTACGATCTATGAGATCGTAGGGCTGTCGCTTATCGTCTCAGGTATCTCTGTGCTTATCTCGGTGCTTATAGGTATTCCGCTCGGTATTCTCATAGGAACCCACGACTTCAGAGGCAAGAGTGTGCTCTTACGCGTTATCTACACGTTCATGAGCCTGCCACCGGTCATCTGCGGCCTTTTTGTCTTCCTCATCCTCATGCGCCAGGGGCCTTTTGGCACTTTGCAGCTTAACTACACACCAATCGCCATGGTCATAGCTCAGGTGCTTTTGGTAACACCCATTATCATGGGGCTCACCTATAACGTGGTAAAGGACCGTGCGCGCGATGTAGAGCGCCTGGGCAAGACACTCGGCGGCACTCGTGGATCCAACATGTTTCTCATGCTTCAGGAAGTCAAAGGCGGTTTGGTCATTGCGCTCGTGACCGGCTTTGGGCGCGCCATCTCTGAGGTAGGCGCGGTAATGATCGTGGGCGGCAACATCACCGGAAAGACGCGGGTCATGACCACATACATCGCTGAACTCAAGACCATGGGTGACTATAGTCAGGCCATAGCCGTGGGAATCATACTGTTGCTCATAGCCCTTATCGTAAACATCATCCTCTATCAGTTCCAACTGAGGGAGGATACGCAATGAGGTTGCGACTGGAGGAGCTCAAAAAAGTCTATGCTGGCAAGACGGTCCTTGATGTTGAGTACTGCGAGATCAAAAGCGGAGCTATCACCGGCATCATTGGCCCTAATGGCGCCGGTAAGACGACGCTGATGAACAGTATCGCAGGTCTGGAGAAGCTCGACAGTGGAGAGGTGTTGTATGAACAGGAGGATGGCAGCTTCTCTGCCGGTGTTCCCACACAGGCAGTAACGATGCTTTTTCAAACGCCCTATATGCTGCATTCCACGGTAGAGAAGAATATTGCCTATCCGTTGCGCTTGCGCGGCCTCGAGCCTGAGATTATCAAACGGAGAACGGGCAACCTCATGAAAGAACTCGACCTGACTTCATTGGCAAGACACAAAGCCTGGTTGCTGTCCGGTGGCGAGACCCAGAAGGTGGCCCTTGCGAGGGCTATTGCCCTCAGGCCTGAGCTCTTACTGCTCGACGAGCCTACCTCAAACATCGACAATGCTTCGGTGGCAGTGATCGAGCGCACCTTGGACAAAGAGCGCAGCAAGCATCAGATGACCTCTGTCATCATCAGCCATAACCTGGGCCAGATCCGTAGGCTCTGCGATTTCGTCATCTTTATGGACAAGGGACGGATTATCGAACACGGTACAATGACCGGGATTCTTGATACACCTCAAGACCCCCGCACACAGGCGTTCATTGCCGGGGAACTCTTGCTCTAAGCCGTACAGGAGACAAGCTCAAGTGTTGGGGTAATCCTCATATTTGCAGGACGTTTAATCTTAAGGGAAATAACCAGAGGACTAATCTGGAGGATTGACCTCAGGCCCGGCAATCAGCTCAAAAGAGGCTTACCTTGTGCCCCTTTTCCCTCTCTTCTCGCACTATTTCTCTACGAAACGTCCGGAGACATATTAATGAAGGATACTGGCTACTAATGCCTGATAAGGCGTACTTTCCTCGGCAGCGCGCAGCTTGAGTCCTTCGTAGTCTTGGGTCGAGATCCTGATGTTCATGCGCGTGTCTTTGGCCACAGTGTCATGAGCGGCCTGAACAACCGCTCGTCGCCTCTCTGAAGGAGCACTCCCTCATCCTTTGTCCTCAAGGATCTCATGAGCTTCTTATCTTCTGCATCTATGTATATGAGTTCTTAACAGATCGCTATCGCAAAAGGAGAGACTGCCCCGCCTCACATGCCAGACGAAACGACATGAATATCCAATCTAAAAGGGTCGTCGCTTTCTGTTAGAAGCTGCCCTATGCTAGAGCAAGTCCAAAGCCTTGGCGCGTGTCTCAGCATCTATCTCGAGAAGTTGCGCTATAGAGGTTACATCCTCGCGCTCATGCCACTCCAGGCACGCCCCAATAACGCGCTCAATGTCCAGGAAGCCAATGCGACCTTCCAGGAAAGCCGCCACCGCCACTTCATTGGCAGCGTTGAGCACACAAGGCAAGGTGCCACCCGCTTCTCCGGCCTCTACAGCCAGGCGCAAGCAGCCAAAGGTATCAGTATCCGGCGCAGAAAAGTCGAGAGATCCAAGCTCGCGCAGATCAAGGCTTGCAGTCTCAAAGGCAGCTGGCCACCTTTCTGGATAACTCAAGGCAAACTGAATAGGGATACGCATATCAGTAACTCCCAGATGTGCCTTGAAGCTTCCGTCAACATACTCCACGAGCGAATGCACACAACTCTGAGGATGCTGTACGACTTTGATTTTGCTGTAGGGTTGAGCAAAGAGGTGATAAGCCTCTATTACCTCGAGACCTTTGTTCATCAAGGTGGCGGAATCGATAGATATCTTGGCGCCCATGTTCCAGTTAGGGTGAGCCAGTGCCTGAGTGGGGCTTACATCTACTAACTCACTGCGTTTTCTTCCGCGGAAGGGCCCGCCGCTGGCAGTGATCCAGAGATTGGCCACCTCTGAGCTTTCCTCCCCCAGCAGACACTGGAAGAGTGCGGAGTGCTCAGAGTCCACCGGCAGCAACGCTCCCGGTTTTACAAGAGGCATAAGCAACTCGCCGCCCACGACCAGACTCTCCTTATTGGCAAGAGCGAGGATCTTGCCTGCCTTTAGCGTTGCGTAGCTTGACTCGAGCCCTGCAGCTCCCACCATAGCGTTAAGGACAAGCGTCGCCTCAGGAAGCTCGGCAAGCGCAGCGACCTCCTGCGGTCCCTCTATGCTGGCTAAGACAGTGTTCTCGCTTGCTACCCCTAACTGAACAGCTTGCGCAGCGAGCATGTCCCTGTTTGAAAAAGCAGCAAGACCAATCACTTCGATACGGTCCTGATACGTAAGACATTTCTCTACCGTCTGTGTTCCTATCGAGCCGGTAGAACCCAGTATGACGACTTTAAGCCGCTCAGACATATACTCATCGCCTCCCAAAACCTCTCCTTTAGCGCAGGAAAAAGGACAGAGCTCTGACATTTATCGCCTGCCTAGTCGGGCAGGAAAACCCGGTGTAATAACGTACAGCCGCACGGACTTTGCATACGAATACTACAAGCCTACCCTATGGCGCCCGCAAAACGGAGCAGAATGGAAGCTGCCGCGCCCACCAGAAGTAAAGAATCGCACCTGTCAAGGAACCCTCCGTGCCCCGGCAAGAGGTTGCTGGAGTCTTTATGCCCGGTGGATCTTTTGATGCGCGACTCCACCAAGTCGCCAAGGATGCCTACCCAACCGCACAAGATACCGCCAACAATAGCCCAGCCCCAGCCGATGTCCATGCCTGGGATCAAGGGAATCAGACACCATAACAACGTTGAGGCAATCAGACCGGCAAAAAAACCCTCCCATGATTTTTTGGGAGAGATGCGTGGTGCCATCTTATGTTTGCCGATCTTGCTTCCCACAAAAAATGCGGCCGCGTCATTGGCAAAGGTGCTGAAGATGACGATAAAGACCAGCACACCTCCCCAGATATCGGGTAGGAAGAAGTCCGGTTGCTGAGCAGGGATCTGGCGGATGAGGATGAGGCTCGTAAGCATAAGTCCGGTATAGAGGGCTCCGAAAAGTGTAACCGCTACATCAGTAATGCGGGCATGAGTATAAAAAACGTACCAGATAAGCAAGACCAGAGCAAAAAGTGTCGTGAGCGAGAGTATGCCTGCAAAGCCCCAGATGTAATAACAAATGGGATACAGCGTAGCCGTCACGGTACCAATAAGCTCATTGGGTAACTTGGCATCGGATCGAAGCATGGCGTAGAACTCCCATGCGCAGACTCCCGACAGTGCCGCCAGGAACAAGGCGGTGGAAAGGGAACCGGCCAGAATAAAGACAGTAGTGACAACAGCGATGAGGACTCCGGTAAGGACGCGCCTAGGCATGCGTTGCCTCCACGCCACCAAAACGTCTGTTGCGTCGCTGGTATTCCAAGATAGCCCTGCACAGCTCAAAGCGGTCAAAGTCGGGCCACAGCACGGGAGTACTATAAAACTCACTGTAAGCGATCTGGTAGAGCAGAAAATTGGAGAGACGGTATTCGCCGCTGGTGCGGATGAGCAGATCAGGGTCGGGTATGCCACTCGTCTCAAGGTATGAGGCGAATCCCTGATCATCCAGAGATTCAAGCTGTTCGGTAGTCATATCTCCACGTTGTACAGCGAGAGCTATAGTGCGCGCTGCCTCTACAATCTCTTGTCTGGAGCCATAGTTAGCGGCAATGACCAAGGTCATTCCCGCATTGTTGGCGGTCTTTCTGATAGCATCTTCAAACGTCTCCCGGGTACGTCTGGGTAACTCGGAAAGGTCGCCGATAACACGGATACGCACACCCTCCTCATGCATACCGGTGAGCTCCGCTGCCATGGTTTTGGCAAAAAGCTCCATCAATCCTTTGACCTCAGCGCGTGGACGACTCCAGTTCTCTGTGGAAAAGGAATAGATCGTGAGATAGTCAACACCGATGTCTGAAGCGGTTCGGATGAGTTCACGCACCCCTTTGATGCCAGCCTTATGCCCTGCAGCTCGCTGCTTTCCATGCTCAACGGCCCAGCGACCGTTGCCATCCATGATGACAGCAACATGTGTGGGAATACGCTCTGTGTCGATGCTTGAAGGGTCCAGATCAGCCGGAGACCCCTCAAAGACCTGAGCGAGCGGTTTTCTGGGGCTTGCCACTGTTGCCTCAGACCTCCATGACTTCGGCTTCTTTGTTCTTCAGCGCCTGGTCGATCTTCTCGGTGTGCGCGTCGGTGAGTTTTTGGATATCGTCTTTTGCCCTGTGCTCATCGTCCTCGGAAAGCGACTCCTCTTTTGTCATCCGCTCAAGTTTTGTATTGGCGTCCCGACGTATGTTGCGAATGGATACCTTTGCCTCCTCGGCAATATGCCTGCACTGCTTGACCAGCTCCTTGCGGCGCTCCTCTGTTGGCGGAGGGAAGGGAAGACGGATCATATGGCCATCATTAGAGGGGGTGATGCCCAGGTCTGAAGCAAGAATAGCCTTCTCGATATCTTTGAGAATGCTCTTATCCCAAGGTTCTATGACCAAAAGATGCGCATCCGGTGATTTGATACCTGCAACCTGGGTAATAGGGGTAGACGTACCGTAATAATCCACATTGATACGCTCAAGTGTTGTCGCGGAAGCTCTTCCCGTGCGTACCGATGAGAATTCCTGAGTCAGGTTCTCCAAAGTCTTATCCATTTGAGTCTGATGCGAGGCGATAATATCGTCGACAGTTGCCATGATGTGCACCTTCCATTTCGGACGTCCTGTATTCCAATGTGTCGCATCCCCTCCTTGTAAGGGATGGTTTGTACTGAGTAACCCCGGTTTTCCGGGTTATGCGTGCACCACCGTTCCAACCGCTTCGCCCTTAAGGGCACGGTCCATGGTACCGGGTGGTTCGAGAGAAAAGACAATAAGTGGCAGTTTATTGTCCATGCACAGCGATATAGCTGTTGAGTCCATGACCTGAAGCTCCCGCGTAAGTACGTCCAGATAGCTGATGGATTCAAAGAGCTTGGCATCCGGGTTAGTGACAGGATCAGCGTCATAGATACCATCAACCTTAGTTGCCTTCATAAATACATCTGCGCCAATCTCGCAGGCACGGAGTGCCGCTGTAGTGTCGGTGGTAAAGTAAGGATTTCCGGTACCACCGGCAAAGATTACAACACGTCCCTTTTCCAGGTGACGGATTGCGCGGCGACGGATATAGGTCTCGGCAATCTCATGCATGGAGATAGCGCTCTGCACCCGGGTGAACACTCCCACACGCTCCAACGCTTCCTGCAGCGCTAAAGCATTCATGACCGTGGCCAGCATACCGATGTAATCGGCCTGTGAACGATCCATGCCTTCTGTTGAGGCTGCCATACCCCTGAAGATATTGCCACCACCTACGGTGATCGCCAACTCGACTTCTTTGGTATCCATTATCGACTTGATTTGAGCGGCTAGTCCGCCGATGACCTTTGGATCGATGCCAAAGCCCTGGTCTCCTGCCAGATGCTCTCCCGAAAGCTTGAGTAGAACGCGTTTGTAAATGTAGTCTGACACGGTGCTCCTCGCGGTTGGGACGGAATTATGATCTGCTAACTATAGCAAAACGGGTGTACCTCGTCACAATCCGCTACGTAAATGCAACGCAGCTGGTAAACCAGCTGCGTTGCGCACTGCGCGATTGCTCCTCTCCCCACAAAGTCCTTCGCTACGCTCAGTGTACTTTGTGAGGACCCCTGGGGAGTACACCCGTTAACGTTTCCTAAAGGGAAAGAACCGCAAATCCTGATACAACTCCAATAGGACTTTTCCAGGCGAGCAGATTGCCTTGATAAACAGAACCAGCCCGACAGGAGTGTATACGTAATACTCGACTGAGGGCCGGTTTTGATTAGAAAGGCAAGATGCCGTATAGACAAGTCCTACAGTCCGCCCAGCTCAAAGCGTTCAAACCCAACAACCGTAAGCGTATCTCCAAGCTCCTTGGAGGCACTGTCCAGTACGCTTGCCACCGTTGTGTCAGGATCCTTGATAAAGGCCTGCTCTATCAGAGCATTCTCCTTGTAGAACTTCTTCATACGACCGGCAGCCATTTGTTCCTGGATATTCTCCGGCTTGCCGGACTCGGCTGCCTGGGCCTTGTAGATGCTCATCTCTTTTTCAATAACTTCGGCGGGAAAACTCTCCTGAGAGATGGCTATAGGGTTGGCGGCCGCCACCTGCATGGCAACGTCCTTGGCTACGGCTTTGAAGGTCTCTGCCTGAGCAGTCTCGGGCTTGTCAAAGCCAAAGTCCACAACAATACCCAGACGACCGCCGCCATGTATATAGGAGGCAAAAGCGCCCTTATCCGTAGACATGCGGATAAAGCGGCTTACCTGGATGTTCTCGCCAATGGTATGGATGCCATCGGTAAGCAGGTCGGCTACTGTGCTGCCGTCCACTGCGAGCTCATTAAGGGCTGCCTCGTCGGCAGGATTGCCCTCAAGCACCGCGCCAGCGATCTTGTCAGCCAGAGCAGCAAAGACCTCATTGCGAGAGACAAAGTCGGTCTCACAATTGACCTCGACCAGAGCGGCGCTCTTGGCGTCATCGGCAACCTTGGCCACAATAAGTCCTTCATTGGTGGCACGGCCTGCCTTCTTGGCGGCTGCAGCCAGTCCGCGGGTGCGCAAAACGTCTACTGCCTTATCTACTTCGCCCTCGGCCTCGGTGAGGGCTTTCTTGCATTCCATCATACCGGCACCGGTCATATCACGTAACTCTTTGACCAGCTTGGCGCTAATCTCAGCCATAGTATTCACTCCTTATCTACATCTCGTAGCATCTGCCACGAAAAATGAATCTGTTTTATTCTGGTAATAACACTCTGCAACATTCCGCTTCACAGACTTTGGTCTGCAAGTGGAACTAGGCTCGGGGAAGGACCTCTCAGAGGTAATCAGGCGTCTGCTTCCTCTGTTGTCTCTTCGACTTCCTCGGCAATTTCTGCCGGAGTCTCGGGGGTGGTGGCTGCTGCCTGCAGCTCCTCAGGAGCTTCCTCGCTTGCCTCGCCAGCGGCGGCTTCTTCAGCGGGCTGCTCTGCAGCAGCCTCGGTATCTGGCTCGGCTGCCAGTTCAGCTGCTGCTTGTTCCGTGATCATCTCTGCTTCAGCGATGACCTCTTCTTTGGCTCCAGCAACTACGGCATCAGCAATGCAATTGGCAATAAGGCTGACTGAACGGATAGCGTCGTCATTGCCCGGCACACCAAACTGAACCTCATCCGGATCCGCATTGGTATCGAGGATACCTATGACAGGGATGTTCAGTCTGCGAGCCTCGGCTACGGCGATTTCTTCACGTTTGGTATCCACGACGAATACGGCCTGGGGGGCACCGGTCATATTGCGCACGCCATTGAGGTTAGCCTGTAACTTTGCCAGCTTCTTGCGCAAAAGGACCTGCTCTTTTTTGGGAAGCGAAGCCATACGGCCGTCCTCTTCCATGGCCTCAAGCTCTTCCATATAGGTAACACGAGAGCGGATAGTCACGAAGTTTGTAAGCATACCGCCCAACCAGCGATGATTGACATAGGGCATGCCACAACGTTCAGCGGCAGATTGGATAGGCTCCTGTGCCTGTTTCTTGGTACCCACAAAGAGCACGGTGCCGTTCTTCTCGGCAAGTGACTTTATAAAACTGTAGGATTTATCAAGCTCGATAAGGGTCTGCTTGAGGTCGATGATGTAGATGCCCTTACGCGAGGTAAAGATGTAGGGCTTCATCTTGGGATTCCAGCGACGGGTCTGATGCCCAAAGTGGACTCCGGCGTCAATGAGCGACGCAACGTTTACTTTTGTTGCCATACGTACTCCTTTTTCGTTACTGAGAGCGTGTGCTCTCCCTCTGCCTGGTTCAACCCTCCTGCGCAACCGCTTACGTGTGCACGCGCGGCCACGAGCGCTTTCAGTCCCCTGGCATGTGTGATGTCGAGACCGGCCCTTTGGCTCTGGCCTCCTTGAGACGAACCTGCCTATTGTACCAGATAACTATAGCTTTGTGCGCAAAGCGCTTCGAGTGAGAGTGAGAGTGAGAGTGAGAGTGATCTCCCGGTTTTTCCCTACGCATTTTCACAGTGACGGTAACGGATTCTAACGGAAGCTGGCATTCAAAATTCATAAAAGTTTTTATGGCTCACACGTGACGGTGCACCCATGTATGGATGGCACCTATTCTTCAAACTTGAAGTCCTTAAGCGCCGCAAAAGGCGAAGGCGGGCTGCCCTCTTCCGTACCGTGCTCCTCTGCATCAGAGGAGCTCTCTGAATCATCGAAAACCTCGACTCCTTCTATTCCTTCACAGTCCGGCTTGCAGAGTGCCACGGTAGGAATCTCAAAGACGATGGCAGCAAGGAGAGGCGGTGCGATATCCACACGCCCTTTTTTATCTACTTCCTCATATTCTTCAAGGCTCTCCCCGTCCTTTACACTGGCCTTATCAAAGAGAAAGTAGCCCTGGATCTCGCCGGTTATGTTCAGCTGAGCAGGCTCCAGGCAACGGTCACAATTGGTTTGAAGCTCTGCCGTAGCGGTTCCACTCAAGAGAACCGCCTCGCCCGTATTAACCAGGTTGGCATCGTAGAGAATTCCTTTGGGTACATCAAAGTGGCGATGACCAATAACAATACTCGACACATCAAGCGCGCCCTGGGTATGCTCCGTGTTACCCGTATCGCGCAGCTGCGGTAATACCTGGATGTAGAGTGGATCTAAGTGCATAGTAACTCCAAAGGAAAAACGATAAAACTACTGTTGGCTACAGCATATGAAAATCAAACATCTCTAAAAGTTGTAAGCGCTTTGTACTG
>JAVBUQ010000112.1:0-26176 GCA_031555185.1 Coriobacteriales bacterium | reverse complement strand
TACAGTTTTCCTGTGCGGGCAACAGTGTTGTGTAGTCCTACCTTCTCCAGGAAGACCTTAAATCCCTGGGCCTTGAGCGTGACGCTACCGAGCAGCTGCCTACTATCCTGCGTTCTATCAAGGGTGTGGAGGTGGCAATACTCTTTCGCGAGGAGGGAAGTGAGGGGGTGCGGGTCAACCTGCGTTCTCGGAGCAACTATAACGTAGGATATTTTGCCTGCAGTCTTGGTGGCGGAGGGCATGCGGGAGCAGCTGGTCTTTCACTTGATATGCCCCTTGAGCAAGCGATCTCTTTTGTTGTAACAAAGCTGGTCAGCGAGCTTCACGCTTGCGACTGATGGCCGAGAGCGAAATGATCCTTGGCTCGGCGTGATACAACCACAGGACTTTCCGGAATCCTGGTTATAGATAAACCTGCGGGTATGACCTCACATGATGTGGTCAATACGCTCAGGCGCCTTTCGGGAGAACGACGCATAGGGCACGCGGGTACGCTTGATCCCCTTGCCACCGGTGTGCTGGTGCTCTGCATTGGTCCAGCCACACGACTCGCAGACTATCTCATGGCTGGCCTTAAGACCTATGAGGCCCGTATCTGCTTTGGCTCCGCAACCAATACAGACGATGCCGAAGGAGAAACGATCCAGACGAGTGAGCTGCCTCCAGGGCTTGAGGACCCTGCATTTGCCCGTCAATTCCTGTCTGAGCAGGCAGGGGAGATACTGCAAGTGCCGCCTGCATTCTCAGCCATAAAAAAAGACGGCATTACCGCCTACAAAGCCGCTCGTTCCGGCGCTGCTCTTGAGCTGGAGCCGCGGCGGGTGCATCTGTATGAAGCTGAGCTTGTTACCACGGGCAAGGACTGGTGGGACATCAGGATCACGGTCTCCAAAGGTTTTTATGTGCGTTCTTTTGCCCGTGACCTTGGCGAGAGCCTCGGCTCTGCCGCCCACTTGGGAGCGCTGAGGCGCACCGCATCGGGGCAGGTGTCCATTAAACAGGCAAAAGACCTCTCCAGCCTGAAGACGGGAGAGCCCCTGCCATATATTGACCCAACAGCCGCACTGGGTTTTCCTGTTATCGAGATAAGCCCCGCAGAGGCACAGCGTGTACAAAATGGCATGCCACTCACAATTAAGCATGCTCGCGTGAGGCAGCAATCGTTTGCCCTTGCGCCAGATGTGCAGGCTGAGGCGTCACCTTTGTATACTACTATGCCCAAACCCTCTCCTGTGATTGAGCCATCAATCACGCCGTCTTTGTATGAGCCCTCAACCACACACGAGCATCCAACCTTGCCTTCTTCGTGCGTTAGCTCTCTGGTAAGCGTGGTGCACGATGGCAGGCTCCTCGCTCTGTACTATATGGCGGGCTCCAGCGGTCTGGCACGTCCAAAGGTGGTCATACCCGGGGGCGTGGCTATTCCCGCTTGATGAGTAACAAGAAAACAACAGGCACTCCTGGAGAGTGTTTACAAGCTTTTCTGAACTGCTACACTTCTCTCTATGGATCAAAAACTCTATACCTCCGATATCTGCGTCTGCACAATCGGCGTTTTCGACGGTGTGCATGTAGGCCATCAAGCTCTTATTGAGTCAATGGTCAAAGATGCCGTAGCGCGCGGCGCGCGGCCGGTTGTTGTGACCTTTGATCGCGATCCGGACGAGTACTTTTGCCCGGACAAAGTGCATAAATTGCTCACCAATAAGGAGAGGATCTCGTATCTGGAGTATCTGGTTGCTGATGTGATCGACCTTCACTTTACCCAGGAGCTTGCTGGCATGGAATGGCAGGAGTTTCTTCAGCATCTCATTACTCTCATGCCGCATCTCAAGGCCATTCATGTGGGAGAGAATTTTCATTGTGGCAGCAGAGCACACGGTGGGATACCTGAGCTTACCGTCTGGGGCAGAGAACACGGTATAGATATATTCGCGCACACCTTATATCTTGAGGACGGCACATCCGTGAGCGCATCTCGTATCCGTGGTCTTTTAGCTCAAGGAGAGGTTTGTTTGGCTGCCGAGCTCCTTACACGCCCTTTTGCCCTCACCGGTCGTGTTGTAGAAGGCGCAGGCAGAGGCCATGGCCTCGGTTTTGCCACCGCCAACGTTGAGGTGGATGGCTCCTTTGCCGAGATGGGTCCGTATGTGTATGCGGCCTATGCCCGGATCAATGGTGGGCGCTACAAAGCTGCCGTCTCGATAGGAAAGCCCCCTACCTATTCGCCGGAGACCCAGGAGTTTGACCCTTTTCTCTTCGAAGCGCATCTGCTCGATTACGATGGCGATCTCTACGGTTACGAGCTAAAACTGGAATTCATAGAGAAGCTTCGTCCCATGCAACGTTTTGAGAGCCAGGAAAAACTCGTAGCCGCCGTTATGGATAACATTACCTGGGTACGGGAGAACCTCTGATACGGATTTCAAAATGCCTTAACCGTTATACCCTCGCAGATTTTTGGCAGAAGGCATGACGGAGGCGTAAAGGGGAGTGCGACCCGTAACCGTTGGAGTGATATTTTGTTCGCCCTCCGTAGCGCTGGAGCGTCAAGTACGGTAAAATAGCTCAATCGTGCCCCTCAGAGGGCATGTTTTGTCGTGTCAAATAATTGTGGAGAAATGATCTGTGTCGCTGACACAGCAAGGAAGGAGAGGCCTTTATGGCTGAGTATTTAGCTTGGTTGGCCCCGGCTGCGGCAATCATTGGTTTAATAGTTGCTGCCTATCTGGCTTATTGGGTATTAAAGCAGGATCCGGGCAACGAGCGTATGCAACATTTATCCGGTCTGATCCAAAAAGGCGGTCGGGCATTTCTGTTAGCCGAGTACCGCGCGTTGATTATATTCGCTCTTGTAGTGGCCGTTGTACTCGCAGTGGCCATCAGCTGGCAGACAGCTGCTGCGTTCCTCACCGGAGGTATCCTCAGTGTAGTTGCTGGTTATATCGGTATGTATGTGGCCACACGCGCCAACACCCGTACAACGCAGGCAGCTACCACCGGTATTGCCGCTGCGCTGCGTGTGGCGTATCGTTCCGGACTTACCATGGGTCTGGTTGTTGCCTCGCTAGGTCTCATGGGCCTGGCGCTTTGGGCAATATTCTTCCTGGTGTTTACTGATCATCCCGAGCCTGAGATTGTTGACGGTTTTGTGATGGGCGCTTCATCTATCGCTCTCTTTGCACGTGTGGGCGGTGGAATCTATACCAAAGCTGCCGATGTGGGCGCCGACCTTGTAGGCAAGGTTGAGGCTGGTATTCCTGAAGACGATCCCCGTAACCCAGGTGTCATCGCTGATAACGTCGGTGATAACGTCGGTGATGTGGCTGGTATGGGTGCGGACCTCTATGAATCCTACGCCGGTGCTATCCTTGCACCGATGGTACTTGCTGTTGCCATGGGTATCAGTGGTGCCGTACATGGCGTAGATGCGGTCATCGCTCTGGTGCTTCCGTTGGTTCTGGCAGCAGGAGGCATTATCGCTTCAATCATCGGTCTGCTGGCTGTTAACACTAACGACTCATCTAAGATCCATAAGGCCCTTAACCGGGGAACCAACCTCACCTCTCTCCTGGTTTTTGTGCTTATCCTTGGCATGACGTTCTATTGGCAGGTGTCCTCTGAGTCGGGGCTTTCTGCTCTCTGGTTCTTTCTCTCCGCGGCAGCCGGCCTGGGTGCCGGGCTTGCCATTGGTAAGATCACCGAGTATTACACGTCCTACCATAAAAAACCTGTTAAGAAAATCGCAGAGGCCTCCGAAAGTGGCTCAGCAACAAACATTATCGAAGGCCTGAGCACCGGTATGCTTTCTACGGTGCTGCCCACCCTCGTTCTGGTTGCTGCGGTTGTTATTGCCTACCTGGCCGGTATGCAAGTGGGCACGGGCGAGGCTGCAGTTCAGCTTGGCGTTTACGGCATTGGCCTTGCTGCCCTGGGTATGCTTACTACTACCGCAACAACAGTAGGTGTTGACGCCTATGGTCCGGTAGCTGACAACGCAGGCGGCATTGCCGAGATGGCTGGTCTGCCTCCTGAGATCCGTGAGCGTACCGACCAGCTGGACTCCGTAGGCAACACCACCGCGGCTGTGGCCAAGGGTTTTGCCGTGTCTTCCGCGGCCCTCACCGCGTTGGCGCTCTTCGTGGCTTTTAAGGTCAATCTTGAAGCTTATATTACCCTGGATATCACTCTCGATAATCCCTTTGTCATCATCGGCGTGGTTATTGGTGCTATGATGCCTTTCTTCTTTGGCGCAATGACGATGGGTGCTGTTTCACGCGCGGCAAATGCCATGATCATTGAGATCCGCCGTCAGTTCCGTGAGATCAAGGGTCTTCTGGCCGGGGAGGAAGGCGTTGAGCCCGATACCGAGGCATGCGTACGCATTTCTACGAATGCTGCTCTCAGAGAGATGCTCTTGCCGGGCATCCTGGCTGTGGTGATTCCGCCGGTGCTGGGTATCATCGACGTCAATATTCTGGCCGGTTTCCTCATTGGCGTTTTGGCCTGCGGTTTCCTGATGAGTGTGTATATGGCCAACGCAGGCGGTGCCTGGGATAATGCCAAGAAATATATCGAGACGGGCGCACATGGCGGCAAGGGCTCTGATGCCCACAAGGCTGCTGTCGTTGGCGATACCGTTGGTGATCCCTTCAAGGATACCTCTGGTCCTTCCATCAATATCCTTATCAAGGTTGTGACGGTTGTATCGTTGGTATTTGTGCCGTTCTTTATCTCACTTGACGGTGGATTCTTACACGGCATCTTCTAGATCAGAACTCACGCTCAATGTGTTATCAGACGCCCGGCTTGCCCGGGCGTCTGTGCTGATGCACCGTGTTTGCCTGCTTTGGTATGAGTGCGCTGCCATAGCGCATCGCCAGCTTGCCGTTTGGGATGATAAGGCATCACAGCATCTCTTCTCACCCTCGCTGGGGCGTATACTGGTAGCAGTTGGGACTGAACAGAAATGTCTCTTGGGAGGTTATCATGGGTATCCTTGCAGCGTATGCCGTGCCACACCCACCCTTACTTATTCCTGGCGTTGGGGGAAAAAGTCACCTGCAGGTGCAGAAGACAGAAGGCGCCTACAGAGAAGTTGCTGCCCGCAGCGCAGCGCTCAAGCCAGAGACACTGGTGATCTTCTCACCCCATGCGCCTTCGTACTACGACTACTTTCATATCTCCCCCGGCACAGGTGCGCGTGGTGATTTTGGATCTTTTGGCGTCAGTCAAGCCGTCTATTCCGTGAAATATGATCAGGAATTCGTAGCGAGTCTTGAAACCGTGCTATCTGAGCGCGATATTCCCGGCGGAACTGCCGGGGAGCGAGACATGACGCTTGATCACGGAGTGATGGTGCCTCTCCACTTCTTTGGAGAGGCGGCAGGTGAATCAGGTGGAGCAGGCAAGGGGGTCAGGATCGTACGCATTGGTCTCAGTGGGCTCAGTAATGAGTTGCATCGAGCATGTGGCAAGGCAGTAGCTTGCGTCGCAGAGTCACTGGATCGTAGAACAGTCATCATTGCCAGCGGCGACCTGAGCCATAAGCTCCTTGCTACCGGGCCTTATGGTTATGTACCCGAGGGTCCCAAGCTCGACAAGCAGATCTGTGCCGCCCTGGCAACCGGCAGTGTAACCGAGTTGATGGCCATTGATGAGCAACTGAGCGAGGCTGGGGCAGACTGTGGTCTCCGCTCTTTTATCATGATGGGTGGGGCACTGGAAGGTCTGAAGTATGAGCCGGAATTGCTTTCGTATGAAGGTACCTTTGGCGTTGGTTATGCGGTAGCTGCCTATGCCGTGGTCAACGCGGAGCCACTGGACACGGAGTCGTTTACCAAGGATTTACCTGATGTGGAGCAACGTGATGGAAAATTACGTGGTAAGGAACCCAACGCCACGGAAAAGGCAGATCCGTTTGGCGGAATAACGCAAAAGGAGACGCAGCCTAATGAGGAATCGTTCCCTGTAGCCCTTGCACGTCAGACACTCCAGAGCTATTTTGATGGCGGCATGAAGCGTCCTACCATCGAGACTCCCGCGATCAGAGCCCTCCTGGAACTGTTTCAGCATAACCCCAAAAACAGTAAGGCCTTTGTTGAGTTATCACATACGCGGGCGGGAGCCTTTGTGAGTCTGCACGAGAATGGTGAGTTGCGCGGATGTATAGGAACCATTGCTCCTACCAAAGATTCCGTGTTAAGTGAGATCATCTATAACGCGGTGAGTGCAGCGGTAGAAGATCCGCGGTTTCCTCCGGTTGAGAAGAACGAATTGGACGCTCTGGAAATCAAGGTGGATGTTTTGGGAGAGTCGGAGCCCGTTGTTGACCGATCAACACTTGATGCGAAGCGTTATGGCGTCATCGTGAGCCTTGGGTATAGGCGAGGACTCTTACTGCCTGCACTTGAAGGAGTGGATACGCCGGAAGAACAGATAGCCATTGCACTTTCCAAGGCAGGCATCGGAGCGCATGAGCCTTATGAGCTTGAGCGCTTTGAGGTAGTGAGATATACATGAGCGAAGCAAACAGAGCAGGAGAAGAGAACAAGACGGACAAGGTAGTATGTACCGTGTGCCCTCATGCCTGTCGCCTGAGTCCTGGCGAGACAGGTATCTGTGGCGCTCGTCAGGGTGAGGCTGGTGGGGTTATCCCGCTCAATTATGGTATCTGCACCGCGCTTGCCCTTGATCCTCTGACAAAGAAACCGCTGGCACGCTTTTATCCTGAGTCCAAGATCCTTTCTTATGGCAGTTATGGCTGTAATCTCAGGTGTGAGTTCTGCCAGAATTGGGAGATTGCTCAGGTGGGGCAAGACACAGAAGACGAAAAAAGCAGAAGGGAGCTCGGCAGATATATCTCGCCAGAGGAGTTGGTCAAGCAGGCGGTTGCCGTAAAGTCCAAAGGAAATATCGGCATTGCGCTCACCTATAATGAGCCTCTGGTCTGCCCGGAGTACATCATGGATGTGGCAGCGGCGATCAATGCGCAAGCACTCCACGCCAATGAGCATGCAACAAAAGAACACCCTGTTGAAGGGCTTCCTGATAAAGAACCTTCTCCTGAAGAACATACGACAAAAGAAACCTCCACAGAAAGACTCAAGCTTGTCTTGGTGACCAATGGTTATGTTATGCCCCCCATAGCCAAAGAGGTCTTTGCTGTGGTTGATGCGGCCAATATCGACCTCAAGGCAACCACGCAGGAGTTTTATACACAGGTAGGCGCACCAGCAGGGCTTACTACGGTAAAACGTACTATCCAGATAGCCCGTGAGGCTGGCTGCCATGTGGAGATTACTACCCTGGTCATCCCCGGTCTTAACGACAGTCCGGAAGAGATGCATGAAGAGGCTGCCTGGTTAGCTTCCCTCGACCCCGAGATTCCCCTGCATATCAGCGCCTTTCATCCTGCGTACAAGATGCTGGACCGATTACCCACAAGTCCCAGCACTGTTTATGGCCTTGCACAAGTTGCGCGTGAACATCTCAAGTACGTCTATGTTGGGAATATTGAGAATCCCCTGTATCACGCAACGAGATAATTCTCAATGAGACTAGCATGGATATCTGGCGAGGAAGATTTTGTCAAACATCACTCTCTACGCCAACAAGCTATTTACTGCTATTACGGATAGCACAATTCACAATATGGTAGCGTACAACATGCATCTATGAGGTAAGCGTTATAATCAAGTCTGTTCAGCAAATATAAAGGATGGATGCACATATACGTGTCCTCCGGTAGATACTTAAAGGAACGCGACTATAGTGAACAATCCCATCTTGTTGGGTATCGATGTAGGCTCAACGACTGTTAAATGCGCCGTATTGGGCACAGAGCGCCAATTGCTCTATTCCGACTACCAGCGCCACCATACCGATATTCGGGCAACCATCACCGACATGCTTGCCGCTGCAGCTGAGCAGCTTGGCGAGCAGGAGTTTATCGTGGCCATCACCGGATCAGGCGGTCTGCTTCTGGCGCAGTGGCTGGAGCTCCCTTTTATCCAGGAGGTCATTGCCTCAAAAACGGCGGTAGAAGTCTTTATCCCTGCGACAGACGTTGCAATAGAACTTGGTGGCGAAGATGCCAAGATCATTTACTTTGACCACGGTATCGAGCAGCGTATGAACGGTACCTGCGCGGGTGGTACGGGATCATTCATCGACCAAATGTCGGTGTTGCTCAACACCGATGCGCTGGGTCTTAACGCACTGGCTGCAGATGCAAAGATCATCTATCCCATTGCCAGCCGCTGTGGCGTGTTTGCCAAGACGGATGTGCAGCCACTACTTAATGAAGGTGCGCGACGCGAGGATATCGCGGCTTCCATCTTCCAAAGCGTGGTAACTCAGACTATAGGCGGCCTGGCCTGCGGAAGGCCTATCCGCGGAAATGTGGCGTTTCTCGGCGGCCCCTTACAGTACCTTCCTGAGCTGCAGAAGCGTTTTGAGCTTAGTCTCAATCTTGCTCCAGAGCACGTGCAAAAACCTCAAAATGCCCACCTCTTTGTAGCACAGGGCGCAGCCCTTGCCCAGGCCAAGGCAGCCAAAACAGGCGAAGAGGTCGAAACTATTACCCTTAGTAAGATCCTAAAGCGCATTGATGCCCTGGGGTCAACTCAGGGATCTGAGGTGCATCGCCTCAACGCCCTCTTTGCAGACGAAGAAGCCTACCAGCAGTTCAAGGAGCGTCATGCCAAAGCCACGGTGCCAAGATGCGATATCGGCAGCTATCGCGGCAAGGCTTTCTTAGGCATTGACGCAGGCTCAACAACTTTTAAGGCAGTACTCACCGGAGAAAACGGCGAGATTCTTGCGGATTATTACACCAGTAACAGGGGAGAGGTCCTCGACACGGCCAAACGAGGCATTCTCGAGATCTACAATGCTATCCCCAGAGATGAGACTACCGGTGAGCCTCTTATTGAGGTTGCCCATACCACTGTTACCGGTTATGGCGAGGCGCTGCTGATAGAAGCTTTGCAAGCGGATAGTGGCGAGATAGAGACTATCGCCCACCTGCGCGGTGCGCAAGCCCTGCTGCCCGACGTTGAGTTTATCCTTGACATTGGCGGCCAGGACATGAAATGCCTGCGGATCCACGAAGGAGTCATCGATCACATCATGCTCAATGAGGCGTGTTCCAGTGGTTGCGGCTCGTTCATTGAGACCTTTGCCTATAGCATGCAGATGGATGTGAAGGATTTTGCCCAAGCGGCTCTCTCTGCAAAAAGCCCGGTAGATCTTGGCAGCCGTTGTACCGTCTTCATGAATTCTCGTGTTAAGCAGGCGCAAAAAGAAGGCGCTACCATCGGAGACATCTCTGCCGGTCTTTCGTATTCCGTCATCAAGAACGCGCTCTTTAAAGTCATCAAGATCCGTGATCCCCGTGACGTGGGGGAGAGGGTTATCGTTCAGGGAGGCACCTTCCTTAACGATGCGGTCTTGCGAGCCTTTGAGCTGGAGAGTGGTTGTGAGGCAGTTCGCCCGGACATCGCCGGACTCATGGGAGCCTATGGCGCCTCGCTGCTTGCTAAAGACCGTTTTGAGCAGCAGGAAAACTCGCTGAGTCTTTTGGCTTCAGGTCAGGAGGAGAGCACACCAGCTGCCATCCAATCCGGAGAATCCGCGGATACAAAGCGTGAGACCACCGAACGGGAACAACAGAATCCGCAAGGAGCAAACAGTCAGGAGATCAGATCTTCACTCCTCAGTGCTTCTGAGATCGACAGCCTTGAGGTAAACCATCGTACAACACGTTGCCAGGCCTGCTCCAATGCCTGCCTTCTCACTATCAGCACCTTTGGCGTAGATGAGAGCACGGGCAAGAAACGCCGCTTCATTACCGGTAATCGCTGTGAAAAGGGTGCCGGCGTTAAGCCAGAAGTCGCAGACCTGCCCAATATCTTTGCCTGGAAGTACAAGCGCCTTTTTGAGGGTACGGAGCTTAACCCTTATGTTCCGCTGAGCCCAGACGAAGCCACACGGCCTACCCTTGGACTACCCCGCGTACTAAACATGTACGAGAACTATCCCTACTGGTACACACTCTTCAAACAACTCGGTTTTGCCACCGTACTCAGCGAGGAGACCGACAGTACTACCTATGAGAAAGGCCTGGAGTCCATGCCGTCGGAGAGTGTGTGTTATCCGGCCAAGCTGGCACACGGGCATATCATGGACCTCCTGAGCGAGAACCTCGATATCATCTTCATGCCGTGTATACGTCATGAGCGCACGGAGGATGAGGGTGCGCCCAACCACTTCAACTGCCCGGTGGTCGTAAGTTACCCTGAGGTCATCAAACTCAATGTGGATGAACTTGAGCAAGGCAATGGAGAGCCTGCTTTTCTTAATCCCTTCTTGCCTTACGACGATAAAGAGCTTTTTGCCAAGCGCCTTAAACAGGAGTTGGACAAGTGGTGGAAAGTGCATCCGCAGGCGAAGGGATCCGCTCCCTCCCTCTCAGAGATAATCAAGGCTACAGAACTGGCCTGGGAGGAGGATGAGTGCTTCAAGCAGGACGTTCGCAGTGAAGGAGAACGGGTATTACAATGGCTGGAGGAAACCGGCAGGCACGGAATCGTGCTGGCAGGTCGTCCCTATCATCTCGACCCCGAGATCAATCACGCCATTCCAGAACTGCTGACCTCGTTTGGCCAAGCCGTGCTTACCGAGGACAGTGTGTCGCATCTTCTTAAACCGGAGCGCCCACTCAGGGTTGTAGACCAGTGGATGTTCCATAGTAGACTCTATGCGGCCGCAAAGCTGGTAACCACTCGTAGTGACCTGGATCTCATCCAGCTCAACAGCTTTGGGTGTGGCTTGGATGCCCTCACTACCGACCAGGTGCAGGAGATCCTTGAGCCTGCCGGTAAGGTGTATACCGTCCTCAAAATCGACGAGATATCCAATCTGGGCGCGGCACGTATCCGCATCCGTAGTCTGCTTGCCGCCATCAGAGACAAACAAAATGGTGCGGCCGAAGCACAGGCTGCAGAGGGTCTCACAAGTCTCTCTACCGCAATCGAAAGGCCTCAATATACCGAGGAGATGAAGGCGCAGGGGTACACCATCCTCGCGCCTCAAATGGCCCCTATCCATTTTGAACTCCTCGATGTGCTCTTTCATTATGGAGGCTACAACCTGGAGCTCCTTCCCAGTGTGGATCAAGGTGCGGTTGAGGCAGGCCTCAAATACACCAATAACGATATCTGCTATCCCTCTATCCTCACTACCGGGCAGATCATGGAAGCTGTCACGTCCGGCAAGTACGACCTGGATAAGACCGCTGTCATCATTACCCAGACCGGTGGTGGCTGCAGGGCAACCAATTACATCGGCCTTATCCGCAAGGCCTTAAGAGAGTATGGAGCTCCACAGGTTCCGGTCATTGGGCTCAGCTTTCACCGAGGCCTGGGCGAGACGCATCCCGGCTTTAACGTCTCACTTGGCCTGTTGCGTCGTGCGGTGTATGTATTCTTCTACGGGGACCTCCTCATGCAGTGCCTCTATCGCACGCGCCCCTACGAGGCAGTGCCGGGTTCAGCCCAGAAGCTTTATGACCACTGGATGGAGACCTGCAAAAAGCAGATCGGCTCCAAGATCAACAGGCGTATATACAAACGCACTGTGAGGCAGATGATCGATGACTTTGACAACCTGGAACTTGTAGGAGACGGCACCAAACCACGCGTGGGCGTGGTAGGCGAGATTCTCGTTAAGTTCCACCCTACCGCCAATAACGGCATTGTCGATATCATCGAAAGGGAGGGCTGTGAGTGTGTGGTGCCCGGGCTTACAGAGTTTTTCCTCTTTGGCATCAGTGGAGGAATCTGGCAGCATCGACAGCTCACCAAACCCCTCAAGAGCGAGGTAGGCACCCGTTTCTCCCTCGCACTGTTAAGCGCCTGGCGTGCTCCACTCAATAAGGCATTGAATGAATCCAAGCGGTTCCACCCGCCTGCAAACATCTATGAACTGGCGGATTATGCCAGCGAGATACTGAGCCTCTGCAATAGCATGGGCGAAGGCTGGCTGCTTACCGCTGAGATGGTCGAGCTTATCAAGACGGGTGTTCCCAATATCGTCTGTGCGCAGCCCTTTGCCTGCCTGCCCAACCACGTGACTGGCAAGGGTGTTATCAAGGAACTGCGTCGTCGTTATCCCGAGAGTAATATCGTACCGGTTGACTACGATCCTGGTGCAAGCGAAGTCAACCAACTTAACCGTATCAAGTTGATGATCAGTGTTGCAAAGTCAAATTTTGATGAGAAGAAATGATCACTGTTTTGCTTGAGAAAGCGGAGGGAAGAAATCTTCGCATGTGGTCGTCCAGACCTACCCTTGGTTGTGATTAGAACATAAAGACATGGAGCAGATTACTTCAGATAGCTTACTGCTGTTTGCACTATAGCCTGCAAACGACAACAACGAAAGGAATGCAGCTTTATGGACATCGAGAAGGCACAGGCCGTAGCAGAAGAGTGCGGCTTTGACATCTCCGAGAAACTTGATGTGAGCACCTTGGATTACCGACAGGATGTGAGAGACATGTGTTCTCCCAGTCTCTGCCCGCAGGGGTATGGCCACAGTTGGAGCTGCCCTCCTGTCGCACCTGCCCTTGAGGATCTCCAAAGCAGGACTGAGGGACTCACACAAGGGATTATCGTGCAAACCATTGGTCAGCTTGAAGACTCCTATGACTTTGAGACAATCATGGAGACAACGCACAAGCACGGTAAGGCGTTTGCCCTTCTTGCAAAGAAGATAGCTGAAGAAACGGATGGAGAGTCGCTTCCGTTAGGAGCGGGTGCCTGCCCGCTCTGCTCACCGTGTACCTATCCAGATGCCGATTGCAGATACCCCGAGAGGATGATAACCTCAATGGAGGCAAGTGGCCTGCTGGTAAATGACGTGTGTACAAAAAACGGCCTCCTCTACAATAATGGAGAGAATACCATTACCTTTACGAGCTGCTGCCTGTTTTAATTAATACGCCAGAGGCCGAAGGCTTGGCGCGTAGACCTCTCTACCATTGAAACCTGCAAACAAGCTGACTACGACGCGCTTGCCCCAAACGCTGCAATCGCATGCAAAGCACCTTTGTTACATAAATTTCCTTCTGCGTATGTTACTATTTGAGCGGAAACAGATAACTTCTAGACAGCCCATAATAATCGTTCGATAGCTCTCTTGGAGGGGATGCTATGGATTCGCGTAAAGTTGTTGGGCAGAAGACACGTCATTCGCTTCAGATGTCGTTTCATCGCACTGCTTGTTCTTCTGAAGATTTTTTCTGCCAGTCACACAACATACAACATTTTGCCCTGGTGCCACTCGTAGTCGCCGTGCTCGTTTTTGGTTTATTCTTTGGAGTGAGAACACCGGCATACGCCGCTCCTCTCATTACTACCACTATAGAGCTACAGATGGGAGTGCCAGAGGGGGACCTTACGGCAGATGGCTACGCATGGGATGGCTCAGGCGAACTGGCGCTGGATGGTCTGAATCTCAATGTGGATGATGGCGACGGCATCATCTTGCCAGGCGGCGCGGATATTAATATTACCGTCTTAGGTGCGAACAGCATCGTATTCTCCACAGACGGCAACAGCAATAACTATTGCGGAATTAGTACCGCTATAAGCGTGGATGAAGGAAGTATCGTCTTTCAAGGCATGGGTACGCTCACCATTACAGGGACAAACAATCCCTTAGATTTAAGTGGCAATACCCTTGGTATCTATTCGAGAAACGGAAACCTTGCCTTTAATCCCCTGGTCCAAATATCTGCCTCAGCCACGGAAAGCGCCATTCGTGCGAGTGGTGACATCACCATGACGGAAGCAGATGTAACCGCCCTGGCCACTGGAACACCTGATGGCTGTACCGCTATCATCTCAGAAAGAGGAAATATTAACATAACGTCAAGTACGGTGAATGCTGACTCAGACGGGCTACTAGGTTTCAATACTGCAATACACAACGTTGGCAGCGGCACCATCACTATCTCTGACAGTACCGTTGTTGCCGATGCCAGTGAGGCAACGATGATCGGCCATGGCATACTCGCCTCTGGAGGGGACCTTTCCATCACGAGAGGACGTGTGGAAGCCTACGCGACGCAAAGGCTGGGAAGTATCGGCATTGGCGCTCTTACCAGTGCCCCACCACCTCCTCTAATCGGGCGGATAACCCTGGATAGCACTACAGTGATTGCATCGGGCGACGAGGGCATCTCCTCAGATGCCGACATGCAAATTCGTAATTCGCAGGTCACTGCCCAGGGAAACACAGCTGCCCTAGCGACAGTGTTGGGCATGATGACCATCGACTCAAGCACCGTGTCGGCAACACAAAGTCAAAGTCCAGGTGATGGATTTGGCAACGGTGTGCGAGTGGGCGCATCTTTGAACATCGTCAATAGCGCTGTTGAAATCGACGCCAGAGGCGAAAAGAGCTTTGGGCTGTATATATTAGGACAATCCTCTACGCTGAATGTAAGCGCCAGCAGACTAGTGGCACAAGGAATCATGGCGGGCATTGTTATCATTCATCCTGATCAGAATGATCCCCATGGTGCCTATGTCATCTTAGGCGAGGGCATGGCGGTACTGGAGGGTGGCGCTCTGGCCTTTACCAGCATGGGTGATCCTCCTCCTATCTTCTCCACGATAGGAAGCTATAGCTTGAGCGGCTCCATCAGCGCCGACAATAATGGTCTATACGGAGCATCACAACGCGTTGTCATCGCACTGGGAACTGCCCCAGGACCAACACCGCCTATTCCGGCAACAGGTGACCAACTGTACATGCTGGGAATAATTGCTGGCCTTCTAGCGGGGGCGTTTGTGCTCCTCTATATCGGAAGAAGAGTATTGTTTTCGTCAAAAAACTGAGACGTTGCAACGTGGCAGCCTCACCGTGTTTCTCTCCAGATGCCGACTGCTGTTATCTGGAGAGGAAGATCACCTCAGGGGAGACACGTGGCCTGCAGGCAAAAGGTAAATGACACACACAAAAAACGGCCTCCTCTACACCAAGGAAGAGAAGGCCGTTAGTTTTACGGGCTGTTGTTTGTTTTAGTGCAGTTTAAGCAACAATCAGTGCGGCTGCCTTGGTCGCGGCAGAACCGGCATCAGGGGTATAACCATCGGCACCGACTTCATCAGCAAAGGCCTGGGTCACCGGGGCTCCACCGATCATGACCTTGACCTGGTCGCGCAGACCGGCTTCCTTGATGGCTTCGATAGCCTCAGGGATCATCGGCAGTGTTGTGGTGAGCAGTGCGCTCAGGCACACCAGCTTGCACTCAGGGTGATCTTTGAGATATTGGACAAAGGCCTCGGGCTGCACATCTACACCCAGGTCATCAATCTCAATACCCTTACCCTCTATCATCATGCGCACCAGGTTCTTGCCAATATCATGCATGTCGCCTCTGACAGTGCCGATAACGGCGTGGCCCAGCGGTTCTGCGCCTTCCTCTACGAGGTAGGGCTTGAGCACGTCTGTGCCTGCGGTCATTGCGCGTGCCGCAACGAGCATCTCGGGAACAAAGACTTCGTTCCTGCTGAATTTATCTCCAACGATAGTCATAGCGTCAATGAGTCCGGTGTTAAGAATTTCCTTGGGCTCAAAACCTTCGTCTATTGCCTGCTGAGTAAGAGCGGTTACGCCTTTTCTATTGCCAGTTTGTACTGCATCTGAGATCTCTTCTAAAATTGCCATATACGCCTCCTGTAAGGTTATGGTTTTCTACCACGTTGGACTATAGCACACAGCAATTATCAGTAGCTGAAAAGAGAGACTAACCTATAAATTAGTAAAGGGGAGGAAGCGTCTCTGATGTATCAGCTTTGACGTAGCTTTAAAAAGTCCTCTCCGCTGAGCCACGTTAGGGTACAGGCGTCAACAGGACACACTTGCACACAGGCACTACAGCCAAGACAACACAGCTCGTCGGTAATGGCGGCCTGTGTGTCTTTGGGACGTTTGTCTTCGGGGAGCTTGCCAAAGTAGAGAACAGAGTTACTGCTCACACGGCGCCGGGCGTTGAGAGGACAGGCTTCTACGCAGTTGCCACAGCCGGTGCAGCGTTCAGTGTCTGTTCCAGCGCACAGCAAATCAACGCCCTCCACCAAATCGGCATTCTGCTCCAACGCGAGCCGCAACAATCTACGACGCTGGCTCTTCTTGCCAAAGGGCCGTGGAGCGTTAAGGTTTGGTTGTTGAGTCTTTTTGGTCTGCTTGCGTTTCTTTGCCAGCTGCTCGGCCCTGTTCTTTTCTCGGGTGAGATCGTTTCCAGCACTTTGCCAACTTCGCTTAAGCCCATTAGCCAGCTGTGACACCAACTCACGCTTGTCATCTGCTGCTACGTCGCCAAGCGCTGACATGAGTGTTCCTCCAGGAGTATTCCTGAGTCCTTCGGCTTCATTAATGAGCTCGATATTATCGGCGCCCCACGCCTCGGCCTGGGAGATAGCGGCAAGATAGGCCTCCTCGGCATCACCGCAGATATTGACAGGACAACCCTCACAGATAAGATCAGGTAGATATACTTTGAGAACGCCCGGTTCCACCGCTTCATCGGCCATACCCTCATCGGGCAGGATGGCTTCGCGCGCCTGTTCTGCCGCCAGAAACCACTCCTCGGTACTGAGGGCAGCAAGACAGGGGAGGCTTATCGCTCTTTCTGCCAGGCGAGGCGCAACGCCAAAAAGTGAGCGAGCACAGCTTAATGCCATGCCGTCTGCCTTGGCTACTCTTTCCTTGAGTTGTTTTTCCAAGCCTTTGAGATGATGCTTTGTTGTGGACAGTGCTTCCATCGGGCAGACCGAAGTGCATATACCGCAGTGGATGCAGTCCTCGCTTACCACTACACCGAGCTTTTTCTCAAGTAGTTCCTTGGCGCTCGGCTTGGGTTTAGGCTCCTCGCCCTCGGGCTCATCCTCCTCCGGCAAAAAGGGTTTTGGTGTTAGAGCGCCCACTGGACAAGCTTGCGCGCAGATATCACAGTCAGTTGGCTCATGCGCTACGCGCAGACAACGCGAAGGTAAGGGAGCTACATTACCTGCTCCAAAATCCAGTTGAATAACCTCGATGTCTTCAGTATCACTCATCATAGACCCTTAATATCGCACCTTGAGAGGCTTCTCTCTCTTAATTATCAATCATCCAGTAGTATAATATGCATGCCGTCTCTTAGCGAGTGGCAGAGCATAAAAGAGGGTCATCGGAAGCCAAAGGCGCACTGATGGCCACTTTTTCTAAGCCCCAGGAGTAAGGAGAGTTGATGAGCATTATCGAAGACGTCTACGGACGAGAGATCCTGGACAGTCGTGGTAATCCAACAGTTGAAGTTGAGATAGTTTTGGGTGACGGCTCGTTTGGACGGGCTGCCGTTCCGTCAGGAGCCTCAACAGGAGCCCTGGAGGCGGTTGAGCTACGTGACCCCGATAATCCTCGTTACCTGGGCAAGGGTGTAGCAACAGCGGTTGATCATGTTAACGAAGAGATAGCTGATGCACTCATTGGCCTTGACGCTTCCGATCAACGGAGCATTGATGCTGAGCTCATCCAGCTTGATGGCACGGATAATAAAGGTAGTCTTGGGGCCAACGCCATTCTCGGTGCCTCCTTAGCTGCAGCTCGCGCGGCCTCAGAGTCATGCGAGCTCACCTTCTATTCTTATCTGGGTGGAGTCAATGCCCATATCCTGCCCACACCTATGATGAATGTGCTTAATGGTGGAGCTCACGCCGACAACAACGTGGATTTTCAGGAGTTCATGATCATGCCGGTGGGAGCCGAGAGTTTTGCCGAAGGCCTCAGGTGGTGTTCAGAGATCTATCACACGCTCAAGAAGGTGCTTGGCGAGCGTAATCTTGCCACAGGTGTAGGAGACGAAGGTGGTTTTGCCCCCGACCTTAAGAGCAATGAAGAGCCACTTCAGTTGCTGTTTGAGGCGGTTAATCGCGCGGGTTATACCCCAGGCGAGCAGATCCTCTTTGCCATGGATCCCGCAGCTACCGAGTTTTATGACTCAAAGCGCCAGCGCTATGTTCTAGCGGGTGAAGGCCGAGAACTCACCAGCGATGAGATGGTTGACTACTGGGTGGAGCTGGTGGACAAGTACCCCATCATCTCCATCGAAGACGGTATGGCTGAAGATGACTGGACCGGCTGGGAGCTGCTTACCGAGAAGCTTGGCAAGAAGATACAACTGGTAGGCGATGACGTTTTTGTGACTAATAAGAAGTTGCTTGAGCAAGGTATTGAGCGCAAGGTGGCCAATGCTATCCTCATCAAACTTAATCAGATCGGTACACTCACTGAGACATTGGAGACGATTGAGTGTGCCAAGGAAGCTGGATATGCCTGCGTCATCAGCCATCGTTCGGGCGAGACAGAAGACACCACCATTGCCGATTTGGCTGTTGCTGTTAATGCCGGGCAGATCAAAACCGGTGCGCCGGCAAGGTCTGACAGGGTGGCGAAGTATAATCAACTTATTCGGATCGAAGAAGAGCTGGGAAGCTCAGCCAGGTATCTGGGGCGCGGCGCGTTCTATAACCTGCGTTAACAGAAGGTAAAGCATCTCTGAGGTCCTCTATCCGAGTGGCCACCGGAGAGGTGAACCTGGTAAGGAAACACGGAGAACTATGTCCTTTCAGTCCTATCTTGAACAAAACTCATCGCGTATCGGTGAGCTGATAGCCAGTTACTTTGAGAACAATGCATACGGCGACATTAACCGATATCTCTATGAGCCTCTTGCAAAATACAGTGCAAACGGAGGCAAGCGTCATCGTCCCCTGATCTGCGAGCTTGCCTGCGGTGCGGTGGGAGGCGAGGTAGAACGGGTATCCTCAGCAGCCGTTGCCATCGAGTATTTTCACACGGCTGCGCTTATTCATGATGATATTGCAGATGAGTCAACGATACGCCGAGGAGAGGCATGTCTGCATATTTCTGAGGGTGAAGGACTTGCGATTAACGCCGGAGACCTTGCGCTCAGTCAGGTCACTGGTAGCGTTCTTGCCGATAAAGGTCTGAGCGAAAGCCTGCGCCTGCGTGTTTTGGAAGAGCTTGTGGTGATGACAACACGAACGATTGAAGGCCAGGCCTTGGATATCGGGTGGGCACGCGATGGCCGCTTTGATTTGAATATCGAAGATTATCTGCAAATGGCCCGCCGTAAAACGGCCTATTATTCTGGTGGTACGCCGCTGGCAGTTGGGGCAATCATCGGTGGAGGCACGGAGGAGCAGATTGAGGCTTTACGTGAGTTTGGTATGGCCACAGGTCTGGCGTTTCAGATCCAGGACGATTTACTCAATCTAACAGGAAACAAAGAGCTGCTTGGCAAGGACTACCGTTCGGATATCACTGAAGGCAAGCGCACGTTGATAGCGGTTCATGCGTTGCAGCATTCTCCCCAAAAGTCGGAACTTACGGCAATCCTGGCTTCGCATACTTCTGCCCCTACGATGCTGTCCTGTGCGGTGGATATCATGTACGGTGCCGGGTCTATCGAGTTTGCACGAGATTACGCGACTGGTCTTGTTGCGGCAGCAAAGGCCGATGTTGCCGATAAGCTCGACGATAATAACTATACTAAATTGCTTATGCAAATGGCAGATTTTTTCATCGAACGGATGAACTGAGTTTTGAAAGCCGCATATCCGGTCTGCCTTCAGAGAAAACAGATCAGCTCTCTGAGAGGCCATTCTCCTGAGGAGACCGGCAGGGATTGCCCTGAGGAACAGGAGAGTCTGACAAGGTTAACTTCAAGGAGACCGACGCGGAACGAGTCCTTGGGGAGTGCGGCACGCATGCGATGTGTGGACAGAGCACCAAGGGAGATCAGGGACTAGCCCTTGAAAAGGGGAGATCAGCAATGGGAGGTCAGCAATGAAAAAAAGCGCAGGAAAGTTAGGGCTTCTGTTTCCCAATCCCGTGCTTGTAGTTGGTACCTACGACCAAAAGGGGGAGCCTAACGCAGTGACTTTGGCCTGGGGAGGCATTGCTTCTTCAGGGCCTGAGAGCGTGAGTATTGCTGTTCGCCCCTCCCGCTATACACACGAGGCGCTGCTCCGCACCAAGGCTTTTACCATCAACCTTCCTTCGGTTGAGTATGCTGCGGAGGCAGACTACTTTGGTATAGTGAGCGGACGTGACGCACACAAGTTTGAGGTTACCGGCCTCACCCCGGTTAGGGGCGAGTTTGTTGATGCTCCCTCTATTGCAGAGTTCCCGTACTGTATGGAGTGCGAGGTAACCAATAACCTTGACCTTGAAGAGCACACCCTTTTTATAGGGAGGGTCAGGGATGTCAAGATAAACGATTCTTTATTGGATGAGATGGACAGACCGCTTTGGGGAGAGGCGCATATTCTTACCTTCGACTCCGGGCGTAAGCAGTATCGAGCACCGGGAGAAGTAGTGGGAGATGCTTTCTCTATCGGTCGAAGGTTCATCAGCTCATAGAGCATGCCACGTCATCCACCATATCAATCAACTCCTGCTGTGAGTGTACCCCCAGCTTCGCGTAGATGGATTTCATGTAGCTTTTGACAGTATTACGAGAAAGGTAGAGCTCCTTGCAGATATAAGCAGCGTCACGACCACGAGCCAAGAGACTCAACACCTCAGTCTCACGTTTGGTCAGCCCACAGTTCTTACCCAGAACGGCGCTTGCCAGAGCACTGTCTCCTTTGAGGGAGACAGAAGGACTATCACCTTTTACCTCTGCACCCTTCTCACGATTTACCTTAAACGCTTCAGAGGTGATCTTGCTTTCTTCACCTTGATCCAACGCTACCCCTGACTCATCTGCCTGTGAATCAGGCTGAATACCCCGCTGAGTACCCCGCTGAGTACCCAGGGAGGCAGATTGCTCCTTTTCTCGGTTGAGCACAATCAAGATAACGATGAATACTAAATACACTATAAAAAAGAGAAGGGAGACCGAACTGAAGAAGTCCGCGTAAGACAAAACACCAAATCTGCCGGGGATGTACAGTCCAAGCAGGGATATTCCTCGCGTAAGAGCGTAACTCAGTGAGAGCATAAAAAGGAGTGTGCGCCTGCCCAGTGAGAAGATATCAATGACCAGTGAGAAATAAAGGAGGCAGATCAACTGATACCCTGCAGAAGTGATTGCTCCGTGTCCTTCTATGGGAAGAATGAGCACAAAGGCAAAAATCCCAAAGAAGGCTTTGATCATAAACCCGTAATTGCGCTTCTTGCTCAATGCCGCCCAGAGCAGAAATACACCGGCGCCGATGATGGCACCCCACACCGATTGGTCAAGGGCATTAGCGGAGCCTTCAGGCGACATGATAACGGCGGTAACAATTCCGAGAAGCAGTGATATGACGACAAAAGCAAAGAGTGAGAAGGTAAAAGAGCGCCCAAGATCCCCTTTGTTAGAAAGAACTCTGAGACTTGATTTAAGCGAATCCTGAGTGATCACGCTGCTGTCCGGCACATTGCCTCGGCGGTAGATCAGCAGTGCAAGAAGTGCGGAAATAGTCAGGCAGCCAAGTGCGGCCAGAAAGGTAAAGTGAGGAAGGAAATACGAGATAAGAACAAAAAAGAGCGTCCCGAGCAGGGCTTGCCCGCCTTGTGTAAGCATGGCAAAACGCTCCGGAATAAGGGCAAGGAAACTGAACCAGCAGACCATGAGCTGTCCGATACCCAGCCCACAGAATATACCCATCAAAATGACAAGTGTGTCGTCAGAGCCGTCACCTACAAAAAAGGAACAAGTCATGCCCAGAGCCAGGGATACGTATCCGATAACAAGCATTGCCTTTTCTGGACGCTTGAGCCTGCTGAGTGAAAAGACGGTGCCAAGTAGCGAGCCTCCCACAATAGAGAGGATCACTGTCAAGTTGTAGAGTCTATAGACCAGCGGTGGCACCTGAATTAATGTCTGCGGAAAAAAACACAACAGATTAGTGCTGCATACCAGCGCAAAGCCAAATAACATACACAAAACCAGTTTTTTACTATTCATAGGTCATCGTCTATTTCTTCTTCACCTCCTTGCGGTATTTTACCTGTATTTGTCATAAAACCCCACCATTGGGGGGTGTGCACCCAGAGCTGAGAATCCTAGAGTTAAGCAGGTAGATACGGAGCGTTTGATGCGCTCCAGGAAAGAAAGAGGAGAATATGGAAAAAAAGGGAATATCACGTCGCGTTTTTTTAGCGGGAACCGCAGCAGCAGGTGCTCTTGCCGCAGCAGGCCTGGCAGGCTGCACCCCGTCAGGTGACGCGGCAACGGGCGGAACAGGTGGCTCCTCATCCGCCGGAGCATCACCCGCTGGCGACTGGGCTCAATCACTAAATGTGGACATTGCCTCCGTCTTGCCGGGTAACACTGCCGAAGAAGTAACTGTTGAGGACACCAAAGAATGTGATGTTGTGGTCATTGGCGCCGGCTGTTCAGGTGTCAACACCGCCGTACGTGCAGCTGAGCAAGGCCTCAGTGTCATTTTGGTGGAGAAGACCACCACTATTGGTGGAGCAAGCCTGCTTTCATGGGCACCTGCCTCTTTTAACAGCAAATATGCTCTTGCCGAAGGCCCTGCTGTTGATACCGATCCTGTCATCAAAGAATGGGTCGCCAACAGCCACTGGCGTGTTGACGCAGCCGCCATTCGTCAGCTGGTCAACACCAGCGGTGAGGCGATTGATTGGATGAGTGATAAGGGATGGGAGTTTATCTACATCAACTTATTTGGTGCGGGTATGACGATGCTTCCAGACTATGGCATGAGAAGCGATCTCTTTATTAACATGATTGATGAATACGTTGTCCCTACCGGTGAGCTTATGACCGACACCACGGCAAAACACCTGGTGACTGATGATTCCGGTGCTGTAACGGGAGCTGTGGTAGTAGACGGCGATGGCAAAGGTGTTCAGATCAATGCCAAAGCAGCTGTTATCGCAACCGGTGGTTATGCTGCTAACCTCGATATGGTCAAAACTGCCTTTGGATTTGGGGGTGTTTTTGCCGGTGTTCCCCAGAATATCGGTGAAGGCCTTGAGATGGCCTGGAAGGCCGGTGCACAAAAGCCGCAGAATTTTGGCGGGCAGATGTTACACCAGACCCTGGCGAAGGCAACCGACGCTCTGGTTGCAGATAGTCAGTTTGATGCATTCCAAGCCAAGTACCCGATGATCCTGACGTATGTTGCAAGTATGCTGAATGTTGGCGGTTCAGGTGAGCGCTTCCGCAATGAGGAGCTTGTTCTTGAGGCTGTTCCTGCAGCAAACTCCAGTGCTTATCAGGGATCGTTTCATTATGTCGTACTATCCCAGGATATGATGAACACGCTCGAGACTCAAGGTCTCGCTGCCATCGGAGTTATCTCTTCTCCTGGTCTGCCCCCAGAACACAAGCCTGAGTTTGAACTTGATACACCATGGACCGGTATCACAGAAGTGTTTGACGCCATGGTGGAAGCAGGCGATGGCTACAAGGGTGACACAGTAGAAGCGCTTGCAGCTGCGGCCGGCATGGATGAAGCTATCTTTGCCACCCAGTTTGCCAACTATGAGTCATTCTGTGCAGATGGTAAAGACACACAATTTGGTAAAGATGCCGGTTACCTCAAAGCACTGGGCGAAGGCCCCTATTACATCATCATTGCGGAAGAGAATAATCTCTGCTCCTGGGGTGGGCTTATGACCAATACCAACTATCAGGTCCTGGACGAAAATCGCCTACCGGTGCCCGGACTCTATTCTGTAGGCAATGAGGCCGGCACCAACCTCTATAACGATACCTATGTTGGCACGGGTTACGGTATGTGTAATACCATTACTTCAGGTTATATCTGCGGAGGTAAACTGGCAGAGGCCTTACTGTAAGACTACGCCTTTTTGATAAGGGTCTCCCTCCTCCTTGACCCTGGTTCTGTCTCAGGACAGCTGCAGCCCTCGACGCCAATCGGGGGCTGCAGTCGCTTTCAGCATACGCAACATTCCGGGTAAACCGCATTACGTGAATCTGCCAATACAATAATACGTACCCTTGACCTTACAAATCTTACATATCGTAAGTCGGTCATCTTATTGAGAGAAACAAGATGCGCCCCGCTCAAAGAAGCAGGGCGCAGCCATGTTGTGGTTTGTTGTTGCTGGACTTAGCCGCGCACGACCTTGCCGGCCTTGAGGCACTTGGAGCAGACATTAGCCTTCTTGAAGCCATCGCCCACCTTAATGGTGACCTTTTGGACGTTGGGATTGAACACGCGATTGGTTACGCGGTGAGAGTGCGATACATTGCGCCCGGCAGACGGATGCTTTCCACAGACTGTGCATACTTTTGACATACTCAAACAACTCCTCAATTAATCACGAACGGCACATGATAGCACAACTGCTCGCGCTACTCAAATGACTCCTCAAGTTCACGCATGGGACGCTTTGTACTGTGAGTGCCTGTCCCTGGGCAATAATCTCCTCAAATAGCTACTCAAATGTCGCTTTAACGCTTGAACCCTTGTCCACCATCGTGCCAGAAACCGGGTCCTGTGTCGCGACTACCTTTCCGGTAACATCTCCCGAATAGTCGAGACTGAGTCCCAGTGCAGAAAGAGCGTTACTTGCGGCATTAACATCCATGCCGATTATATTAGGCACCTGTACCTGTACAGGAGGCGTAGGAGCAGGGCCTGCCGAGATGGTCAAAGTCACCGTAGTCCCTTTGGGAGCAGAGCCAACCATGTTCTGACTCATGACAGAGCCTGCCGGTATGGAACTTGAGTACTCATCAGCCGCAAAAGCCACATTGAACCCCTCAGCCTTAATGGAGTTAGTAGCGGAATCCTTGGACATACCGATTACATTGGGGATTGTTCCCATATCTGGACCGGTGGAGATGTTGACCGTGACCTTGGCACCCTCTGCAACTTTGGATCCGGCTGCAGGGCTTTGCCCGCAGACTTGGCCTGCTGGTATGGTTGGATCGGGCTTTGCGTCGCCCGCTACGTATTCAAGTTTAAGGTCTTTGAGTATCTGTTGCGCTTCCGCCTCTGTCTTGCCGGTTAGATTGGGCACTTCGATATTGCCGCTGCCGGTAGAGACAACCAGATCAACCTTAGTACCCTCAGCTACCTTAGAATCGGCTGCGGGATTTTGACGTATAACCAATCCTGCCTCTACAGTCTCAGAACTCTCTTCGGTCACTCTACCTACAGCGAGTTTTGCGTCTTCAAGAGCCTGAGTTGCCGCATCCTGCGTTAAACCAACTACTTTGGGTACCGATATGTCTCCTGCGGTAGTGGAACAGAAGGCAAAATACAGCGCTATACCAGCAATCAGTGCAACCGCAACAATAATCAAGGTAATAATGAGAGGTTTTTTGGACTTTGGCTTCTCTTGCTGGCCTCTGCCGTTACCGTTGCCACCCGCTTTGGTGTGCGTAGCATTTGTGGCTAGCTCAGGCATAACCGCGGTACCTGTCACAGCCGGCACAACAGCTGGGGTGGTGATAACACGGGTGCGAGCGTCTTGATCCACACCACTCACCGGCTTGCCTTGTATGTATTCGTTCAGCGCCAGACGCATCTCATCAGAGGTGTGGAACCTATCGGCAGGGTTTTTCTGCATGGCTTTGAGGATGATGGCTTCCAAACTGGGGTCGATTGGGCTATCAAGCGCACGAGGAGGAACAGGCTGCTCGTTTACCTGCTTAACGGCAATGGACACCGCATCGGGGCCGTCAAAGGGTACTTTACCGGTAACTGCCTCATAGAGCACAACGCCCAACGAGTAGATATCGGTGGCAGGGGTGAGTTCCTTACCCTGAGCCTGTTCAGGGGATACATAATAAGCTGTGCCGAGCACTGAGCCTGTCTGGGTCAAGTTGGCGCTGTTGGCGCGAGCAATACCAAAGTCCATGACCTTGGCATTACCATCGGGTTGCACCATGATGTTCTGAGGTTTGATATCGCGATGAATGATGTCATAGCTATGGGCAACACCAAGAGCAGCTGCAACCTGAGAACCGATCTCTGCTACCTTACGTTGATTAATGGCGCCACGCTGCGAGATAGCCGTCTTAAGGTCGGTGCCGCGTATGTATTCCATGACAATGTAATAGGTCTGATTGGTCTCCTCAAAGCCCCAGTCATAGATGTTG
>JAVBUQ010000062.1:0-7232 GCA_031555185.1 Coriobacteriales bacterium | reverse complement strand
CTTCCTTAAAGAGTGATCCCACAATACTCTCTGTATCGCTCAGAAAAGTCTTCTTTTCTTCAGAGAGGGTGCTTCGTCTCTGAAATAAATCATTCTCGGAAAACTCAAAGAGCTGTCGCTTGGTTGCAATTGTGTCTGCCTTTCGCCACAGGTATTCATCCGAGAACCAATATCTAGGACACTCCTCAGAAAAATTCACACCTTCGCCATCATCTTGATTGATTGTAAGTTCAGAGGAAAGCTTGTAATAGTGACCCTTGAAATGGAAGATAGCGGAAATAACAACATGTTTGCAGAAAATGTCAAGCTCAGAGATCTGCTTCATCAGGTTTGTCTTTCCGGATAGCAGATTGAGGGCTAGATAGATGAGCTTCAAGGATATTGTTTTACCAGATGCATTGATGCCCGCAAAAGCAACGACTTTTTGAGTATAGATAGGCGCTTTGATTATTTGCACATCCTCAAGATTGGCAACTCGGTCCTTCGCATGAAAATCTACTTCAAATTGATTATCCTCAAACAATCGTACTCCCTTAAAGCTCAATTTCAGAAGCCTCATATTCACCATCCAATAAGATATAAACAAAAATATTGTCTATATCTTAGCACACATTTTCTTGTCCAGTTGCTCGGTTATCCAACTGTAGATGTATTCGTAGACTTCCTTACGGTTAAGCTCATTGATGAGCTCATGACGGCAGTCCTCAAAGAGCTTAAGAGTCACATGATCGTGGCCTGTGCTGACAAGCTGGGCCGCGTATCTTGTAGGTCCTTTACCCGAGCCGCCAGCTGTGTCATCGGCACCCGCAATAACAAGCAGCGGGATGTCCGGGATTTTCTTACCCCACTCTTTGGAGTTGATATGATCGATTGCCTCGAGAATTGCAAGATACCCGCCTGCCGTATAGTCAAAACCCGCGAGTGGATCGTTGTTGAACTCCCGGATCTTCTCTCTGTCTCGTGTGAGCCACTGACGCGCCTGCTCCTTCTCTTCAAGCGTCTTGCCTTTCAGCGAACCCGAGAGACGTTCAAGCAGAGGGGAGCGAGCGAGTTGCCCTTGACTTGAGGTAACGCGCCTTGAGACAAATTTGCCTACGTTCGAAAAGTGAATCTTCGCAGGAGCCCCGCTGAGGATCAATGCGAAAAGATCGTCGTATTTTTCTGCATACTGCGCTGCCATAAGGCTGCCCATAGAATGCCCAAACAGTATGTGCGGGATATCTCGGGAGATACCTTGGGAGGCAGTCTCTGTTGTGAAGAGTTTTGTATCCACAGGGGTACCCTCAGAAAAAGGGACTGTTTCTGAAAAAAGCTTGCTATCTGCGCTCGAGCAGTGTACGCTTCCAGGCCATTGTTCTGCCAGGCCAAAGAGACTATGCAGATCATCCACGGCATGGCCAAAGCCGCCATCTTTGGAGGAAAAGGCACCCAGATGCCCTTGCGCACTCTTTCCGTGTCCGGCATGATCATTTGCCACAACGCAAAAACCCTGTTCGCAGAGATAACGAGCAAACTCATCATAGCGGGAACCATGCTCGCTCATACCATGAGCAATCTGGATAAGGGCAAGAGGGTTCTCCACGAGCCAGGCGTGCGCATAGATGTTGCCTTCACCATGAGAGGCGGGAAAACTCCATTCTTCTCGTTTGATCTCCAAAACACCTACCTCAGACACTCAGACGCTCAGCTACCCAGACACCCAGGCATTCAGCTGCCCTGACACTCGGACATTCAGCTACTCGGACATTCAGCTATTCAAGTACTTTGCAGTTCAGGCACTCAGATGTTTTCCAGTGCCTGCGCCAAGTCTTCGATAATTTCGTTTATGTTTTCCAGTCCTGCAGAGAAACGGACAAGACCATCGGTGATGCCCCCTTCCCGTCGCGATTTCTCGTCTACATACCAGTGTGTCATAGAGGCTGGATGTTGCACCAATGTATTTGCCTCACCCAGGCTAACCGCCAGTGCACAGAGTTTGAGACTGTTCATCAACGTAACGCCAGCTTCCAACCCACCCTTGATCTCAAAGGTCAGCAGACCTCCATAAGCTTCCATCTGTTTCTTGGCTATTTCATATTGTGGATGTGAGGCTAATCCCGGATAGAATACGTGAGCAATCTTAGGATGCCTTTCAAGGTATTCTGCTACGGCAAAAGCCATCTTGCAGTGATGCTCCATTCGTAATTCCAGCGTTTTAAGGCCACGCAGTATGAGAAACGAGTTAAAAGGGGAGGCAGAGCCACCCAAGTTCTTGAGGCCCTCTTCCCGGATCCTATCAAGATACGTATGCTTGCCTACCAAAATCCCGCCCATAGCATCGCCATGACCACAGATGAACTTGGTGGAGGAATGCATGACGATGTCCGCTCCCAAAGAAAGGGGGCGCGTAAGGAAAGGCGTGGCAAACGTGCTGTCTACGACGCAGAGAGCACCAGCTTCATGGGCGATCTGAGCGATCTCCGCAATATCTACAACCTTCATGGTGGGATTACAGGGGGTCTCAAAGAACACGAGTTTGGTTGTGGGCCGTAGTGCAGCACGTACTGCAGCGCTATCGGTAAAGTCCAGGAGATGTGTGTCTACGCCAAATTTTGGTAGGAGTGTGCTGAAGATATAGTTGGTGGCTGAATAGGTGGTGTTATCACACAGAACGTGATCTCCTGCTTTAAGGAGGGTGAGCGCAAGGGTCGAAACAGCAGAGGCGCCGGTCGCAAACGGGAGGCCTGCTTCACCACCCTCCAGAAAAGCCATAGCTCGCCCAAGCTCATTGTTGGTAGGATTTGAGATACGCGTATAACAGTCTCCGGCATCAGGCGAATGGCAGGCGTCGGCTCCCTGTGCCACATCGTCAAAAAGATAGTTGTTGGTCATGTAGATGGGTATGCCCATGGAGTGATAGGCGGTATCCACTTCTGTGCCAACCCTGGCGGCTATGGAGCTGCGTGAAAAATCGTAAATAGACATAAACCGTTCCTTTAAGATAGGTGCCGCGTGTAATGCAAAACAAGTGTCTGGACAAGGCTTACTAGCTGTAAAGAAGGCTCAGCCAGTTGCATGAAAGGGCCAATCAATTGCCGAAAAGATGAGCCCTTTGTCATAAAGCCTCGTTCTGCAAGACTCTCTCCAAAACCTTGTCAATGGTCTTTTCATTGTGAGCTCTGGCTGGTTGATTGAGAATATCTTTAATCTTGGTCTTACATCGGTCTTCCATGGAGCTTGAGCCCAACTCAGTCCATCGAGCAAAGGTGTTGCGGTCGGTCACACCGGGCATCCAGTTTTCCTTATAGTGAGCAAGTGTGTGATCATTGGTAAGGAACTCGCCTCCGGCACCTACTTCCTTTACGGCGTCAATTGCCATCGACTCCCGTGTCAGAGGTATGCCGTCCATGATCCTGCGCAGTTGGCCTACACTCTCATCACACATAACCAGTAGGTCGAAGGAGAACGTCAACCCAAATTCCAGATAACCGAGGTCATGGTTAAGATTGTTTCCTGTGAAGCCAGCCATGAAAATATAGGTAGAAGCATCGTTGATTGCCTGGGTATCCGCGATCTTGGATGAACTGCAGCCAGCAAAACCCCAGGTAGGGAGTTTGTACAAGTTGCGGCCCAATTCGCACAGGCCTATCTGGGTCATTATAGCCTCAGGAGAGGAGTACGAAGGCTGCATACTGGTCATGTCAATATTGGACATTCCCGCGCCAAACACAAAGGGGGCACCCGGACAGGTCAATTGATGGATGACCAGACCAAACAAGACTTCCGCTGCTGCCAGTGTAATCGCGCCGGCTGGAGTCACCGGGCCGGTAGCCCCTGCCATCATTCCCGGCGCGTAATTTGTGGGCACTTGATGCTCAGCGGCATAGATCAGCTTATCAATCGAGTCAAAGGTGTGAACCAGGGGTGAGGTAGGCTCGGTATAGAGGACAAAGCGGGGATTACGCTTTATCTCTTCACGTCCTCCAGGAGCGATTGAAGCGGATAGTTCTACTATATCATCCAGGCTCTTACGGTCAAAGGCAATGACCACCTGCGGTTTGGTGGAGTACTTGATCATATTGGCGTATTGCCGCTGACACTGGTCGCTGGCACCAATAGCGGCAATCTGTCCCACAGACATGAGAAAATCGATATTGGGTAAGGCTTCTGATAATCTCACGGAATTGATCATGTCTTCTTCGGTAAAGACACGACGTTCGCCGGTAAAACTATCCCTCAGATACATACAGTCAGAGCCGGTACCAAAATACGCGTTGCGACCAGAAAGATCTAAAGCAGAGTCTCCGTTGCGATCATAGATCAGCACACGAGAAGGAGCAGTTTTGAGTGCCATCTCCACTAACCCAGGAGGCAGATAGATGCGGTTTCTCAAGGTGTATGCACCGGCTTCTTTGAGGAGAGCGACGGCCTTTTCATGGTACAGGATACAGCCTACATCTTCTAAGATCTCCAGCGCGCCAGCATGGATATCATCAAGCTGTTCAGGAGAGAAATAGGCAGGGGGAGAGAAGCAGTTCAGTCGTGTGCTTGGCATGTTATTGACCTCCTTGGAGTACTTTCTGTCAGGTAATCCTGGTCCCTCATGAAACACATCTTTTGCATGACACACTGTACACGATTTGGTCTGTGCCTGTCTCAATATAATTATCTTTTCGCCATTCTCACCCCGCGGAAATCCCTCGCTCCGCTCACCCGAGCGCCGCAGTGTTCCAAGTGGTTTTGAATAACCAGTTGAGCCAGGATCCTCAGTGCCAAAACCGCGAGCGAAACATGGCGGGACTTAGCAATCCACTGCTCAATGGATACCATAACTTCGTAGGCTCCCCTGTCGTCTGGATTGCCACACTACCTTCGGGTAGCTCGCACTGACGGGTTATGACGGAAGCAGGCATTCTGATAGATTGCGACGGAAGTAGGCATTCAAATTGTTTTAAGGGAACCCTGAGCCGCCACACCGGCCTGGGGCAACCCACACTGCTTTGGCAGGGTATGACCGTTACGATTCTGAGGGGAGTGGGCTGTAGTGTGATCAATTACGATCAATAACGAATAATAACGAATAATAACGAGAGCCGTATCCTTTCTTATAAAGTTTGGTTCTCGTTCTTGATATGATACCATGATGGACAGGCAATTATTCGACGGGGCATGCGTCGACGCAGCAAGACTTGGCCAGGGCAGGATTAACAAGCCAGGCTTGCAGCAAGTTAACAATCCATATATACGGAGGTAAAACTGAATGAAGAGGCCTATTGGATCCTTGATTGCGGTAACGACCGCCGTTTGTTTTTTAGTGGCTCCCTCTTTGGCATACGCTACAGATGAGCAAGAATCAACTGGTCTTGACTCCAGGGGCACGCTGAACTTTATCATCAATATTGATGAGTCAACAGTGATCGACAGGATACTGTATCACGCACTTGAGCGTTTGGGGTATAGCATAACCATGGATGCCGCCCCTATGACCTATGCTATTCAGATGGCTAACTCCGGAGAGCGTGATGCTTTGGCTTCACAGACAGCAGGGTTAGAGCGCATGTTCCCCAACCTAGTCATGGTGCCTGAACAGCTGGGTGAGGTCAGTTTTCCTGTCTTTGCGCGTGTGGGATCCGGTCTTTCACTGGATTCATGGGATGACCTTTCCGGTCTCTCGGTAGGGCATGTCTATCAGAAGACGCATATCATGAATCACCTGCCTTCCGACATCGCTGGATCCGTCCAGTATGAGACTTTCTCCGAACTGAACTCTGCCCTTGCGGCAGGTGAGTGTGATGTGATCATTACGAGCAGGACCATGGATAGTGACCTGGTCACACTGGAAGGTATCGAGCAGGTGGGCAATCTTGAAAGTCTTCCGTCCTATACCTATCTCAATAAGAGATTTGAAGCCCTTGTCCCTGAGATTGCCAGATGTCTTGCCGAGATGAAGGCCGATGGTACCTATGACAGCATAATCAAAGGCACATGGCAGCAGGATGATGACAAGATCAATGTGCTCCATATATCTTCTTATTATCCTGATGACACCTGGGACGCGAGGGTCAAAGAAGGGGTAATGTCCGGGCTGAAAGGTGAGGAGAGCATCACCTATTACAATATACCGCTGTACTCTAACAGGTTCAGGACGGACTACGAGCAGGCAAAAAACGCCTACTACTCCATAAGGACCACTGTGCTCACCAATCCTCCGGATGTGGTGATTGTATCTGACAATAGCGCACTCTCACTTGTATGCAACTACTACGGCTCACTTTTCAGTGGTATTCCGGTAGTTGCGTGTGACCTTAATGGTGAGATAAAGGGGTTGTGGGAACTTGGTGATAACTTCACCGGATTATGGGAGACCATCCCGGCAGAAAAGACCTCCCAGGTGATAAAGGAGCTGTTCCCAGATACCACCGACCTCTTTGTGATAAACGACTACACCGAAGACGGGATAGCCTGGAGAGAAGGGATCGAGCTGTCATTGGGCAACGAGTTTGAGGGGATGAAGGTCACCTATAGTGAGAATGTAGGCCATGACGAGCTACACGCCACCATAAACTCCCTTCCTGAGACAGCGGCTGTTCTGGTGGGCTGTTATACGACCGACGCGGACGGGCTTTACTATACACCTTCAGAATTTGACGGCATGCTTACTTCACACACATCCCTGCCTGTATTTGGAATGATGTATGGGCGTATTGGCAATGGCGAGGTAGGCGGCATGTATATCGATCCGGAGCAGCATGGCTTTACAGCAGCTCAGACAGCCTTGGGAATTGCTGAGGCTATTGCACGTGGCGAGGAGCCCTTCCTGCCTGAGCCGGACTATGATACTGCGGAGAAGAATTACTGGATATTTGATGAGCAGGTTATAACAGCACGGGGGATCGATAAGAACGATCTGCCTGCAGATGCTGTCTTTATCAATCATAAACCCACGCTTATCGAGACAAACCCCGTGGCGCTCGCTTTGGGCGCAACAATGATTGTAGGATTACTCATTTTTATTATTTTGATCCAACGTAAGAATCACAGTTTGTCCGAAGCACAGAAGAACCTGCATACCGCAGAGGAGCTGAGGGAAGCAGCAGACTCGGCCAGCGAGGCAAAAAGCAGGTTTCTCTCAAATATGAGCCATGAGATACGGACACCGATGAACGCTATCATCGGCATGACCAAGATCTCTCTGGAATCTGATGACCTGCAAAGAATCAAGAAGAACCTGGGTTCGGTAGAGGCATCCTCAA
>JAVBUQ010000002.1:0-5717 GCA_031555185.1 Coriobacteriales bacterium | reverse complement strand
GAGCTCAAAATTAGAAGCCTACCTGGCAGATTGTGGCAACAACCCTGATTATTGTATGTATGAAAGGGCTACTACGTTGGCTGTACTGCAAGGCAGTAAGAACCCATACTTTTCTTCCATTGACACGTGGCTTTTTGACTATGCCTATAAACGAGCAGAGGCTTATTACGCCAAACGTCTGTCAAATGAAAAGCCGGAAAATCAGACTCTCGATGAGCAGATACGATCGTATTGTCGTGAAAGCTTTTATCGATTCGCGACGCAAGAACTCAGCAACGGATGGTGCGAGACTTCGCCTGACGGAGTTTTAGATGCATACTTTCCTCTTCTGCCTAAGAACACAGACGAAGTACGACAAAGCGAGCTATATACAGAGCGTGTCTATCCCGTGAGTGCCGATGGTGTCCTCCACGGATCTACAGTATGCCCGGCATATCAAGCTTCCGGTGCTTCAGGCACCGGATCAGTGGCAGAGCTCGAAAACGGAAGTTACAACTCCTGTGATACGTGTCGGTTTGCTGCTTCGACAATTGGCAAGGTGGCAAGTGCATCAACATCTATAGAGAATGGATTTGAGTATCACTATAGGATTGTGGCCGAGGCTGCCAAACGCTATCAAGAGGCTTCAAAGGACTATGCGCGCGAAAGCAAGGATGCAAAAGACTCTGCCAGCGAGAGTTTTGACCTGTTTGAAGAAGCTATGAAGGCGCTCAAAACTCCACGGATCGTGCCACATCCACCAGGTCACAATGGGATCATAGCCTTTGTTATTGACATGGAACCACATCCTGTTCCTGCTGGATTTTCCAACTCCGTAGTAGCGAACACAGCAGGACTACAACCACGCGTGGCGATTTCTGCCGCCGCGCTTGCCGAAGAGAGGGCAGACGATGGGGCAAACATACTGGCATCGTTTTTAGATAAAACCAAAGCTGAGGTTGAGCAGACTTCCTTTGCGCTCTATGCATTGGGAGCTTTTGACGGAATCCTCGAGGTGTGGGGTTCTGCTCTGTTAGTCTATAGCAGGGGTGGAGATGCTATCAGTGAGGGTCTGACAGACTTTCTTGATGCAATACCTTTCGTTAAGTCCACTCCTCTTTCGCGTTGGGCTAAAAACGCTCTCAACGAGACCGTTGAGGCCTTGGGCCTTGAGGGTGCAGATCTTGATACTCCCAAACCTCTCATAGTTAATAGTATTCATGTTCTCAGGAGCAGTGATACTGCGGCTGCCGGGGCGTTGCTCTCTGCCAAGGAGACCTATTCCGCACTTGGCGGTTCTGGCAGTGGCACCTTTGGAGGGGCGCTGGTAGAAGGGCTGACGGGCGCTCTCGCGGAGAGAGGAACCGAACTTCTCGAAAGTGACTTCACGCTTTACGAGATTTCGTTTGGTGATGATCCAAACTTGCCTCGTATTCCCATTAAAGTGCGTTTGCCCGAGAGTGTGGCAGAGCAGGGAAGATCCTTGATCGGCAGTCTTCAAGGCAGTATCAGTTCCGGGTTGGGCGGAGGAGGCAATGATGCCATCTGGGAATGAGGTTTTTAAAGGTTGCGGCAAACAGACCCAAGCTCAAAACAGGATGTCTCAGTGTTATCGATTAAAAACGCGTGGTCAGATGACAGTAGAGCTGGCGGTTTGTATACCGGTGATCCTGGCCATAGTGGGTGTATCACTCAATGTGCTGGGTTACTTAAATGTATGTGCACGTTTTGACAGGGTGGCGGCAGAAGCAGTACGCAGTCAGGCAACCTCTCCCGGTCATGGTACTGAAGGTTCTGCGCTTGCGGTCGGCAGAGTGCGAGAGACGATTGAAACGGCCTTTCAGCCGGACAGTGGTGATGGATTTGACTGCGAAGTGGAGGTCACTACCACAGCGGTTGGTCTGGGTGGTGAACCAGCTTCAGCCGACGGAGGACTGAGCTTTTCCATGCTTACACGTCTCGAACGATACGACTGTACAATAACCTATCATCCCTGGCCTTTTGACCGTATCGTCTTCATGCGCTTCATTGAGCTTACCCATAGTCGAAGCTATTCCGTGGATCCCTTCAAGCCAGGAGTATTGTTTTGAGCGGGCAGCGGAAGGAATTGAGGGTGCTAGAAAAAAGCAGGGTGAGAGCAGCAAAGTCTACCCTCTTGTTTGCGTTTGCTTTCCTTGTTTTGCTTGCTGTCTGGCAATGCGTAGAAAGATCCCAAATGCACAGCGGCGCACTTGGAATGCTCAACGATGTAGGTTCGGGAAACCTCCTGACAGAGTATGACTCGTCCAACGTGGGGGCTGTGCCTGAGTTTTCGGTTGAACAGACCGGAGGATTTATGGACGATCCCCTGGGGATTGAGCAGGAGGGTATAAAAATCATGCAGGTGAGCGAAAAGGGAAATACCCTCTGGTATCAAAGCTTTTGGAGCATCCCTCAAAGCCGCATTCTCCTGGAACGAGCGCTCGTGTTTCAAGGATGGGAGCCAATGGATACAACACAAGAGCAGATAATGGGCTTTTTCTCTCGTCCCAGTGCTACTGCTGGTGGAGGATCGCTTTATGCAAGCTTCCATGTAACAGAGCGGGGTTGTTCACTTTTGATCGAGTTGATATGAGTAAGCCATGAAGTTGATGTTGGCAACAAGTCTCTGGACTCGACTCCTTGGATTACTGAAAAAGGACATATGCCCAGACGGTGAGGTCCTGCTGCTTGCTCCTTGCAGAGGTATCCACAGCTTTGGCATGCGGTGTCTGATAGATATTGCATTCCTTGATGCCAAAGGGCAGATTCTGCTCTCCGAGCGTGAGATACCACCGTCCCAGAGCCGATCATGTGCCAAGGCCGTTGCTGTGTTGGAAAGACGAAGTGATCCGCAGAGTTATTGGCCAGTTTTAGGAGAGAGACTGCAAGTAGCTACCGATAGAGCACTTCGGATGAAAAGCCAGCAACAATAAGTACAGGACTGAAAGTCGCCGGGAAGCGACGATGATTACACTATGAGGAAGATGAAGTATGAAGACTTGTCATACATGTGGAAGCGTGACCTTTGACGACATGGAGATGTGCTATGACTGCATGAGCACCTTTGCTGAGCTGATTGATGAGAGCAGTAGCTGTCATGAGCAATCAGTAGCACGGCTACAGGTTGCTCTGGCGGGCTATTTTAGCTATGAACTTCTGCTCAATAAACTGGAAGGCCGTTCTGTGAGTGTTGGCTCTGCATCTGAAAATGCCATTGTAATACCGCAGGATCAGGTGGCAGCTCACCAGTTAGATGTCTTCTATGCACATGGACATATATGGGCGGAGAGTACTGACATGTCACAACAAACGACGGTAGACGAGATACCTCTCTGCGGTACAGTATGCGTCAAACCTGGCGCAGAGATAACAATAGGTGATGCCATCATCACCGTGCTTGAGGATAAGTGAGGAGCAAAGTCTATCAAAGCATCAAGCCCGTACGGGCTTCAAGGTCTGAATTTGTGTCTTAACTCACAATGATGCCCACTCTGGCATTTAGGCGCTCGAATAAATTAGTAGAAGCGCTAAGGTAGCTCCTGGAGCTTCTCCTTTTTGTGGAAATACTTTGACAGTCTTTCAAGGACCATCGTGAACGAAGATTTCTTCGGAGAGCTACATAGTGCCAAATAAGGCTCTCACGTTCTCACAGCCCATTGCAGATAAGAATTCATCCACGTCGAGAGACTCAACATCTTCCAGTACATTAATAGCTAGGTCAGCAACATCTATTCTCATTCTCAGTGCTTCGGTCTGAGGCAAAACTAATGACAGGTCATTCATTAGTGCAACAAAAGAGATGTCTTTTGCCGGAGAAACTTTCGCGCTAAATAGTCGTTCATCATGAGCGCAAATGTTACGGAACTCTTTAATATGATCATAGGCAAGAAGCAGTCCTATGTCATTGAACCTTTTCATGTCGTCGTGAGTTTTTGAATACAAGTCTGAGAAGTGCCTAGCGATTACATTACGCATAGATTCTTTTTGATAGCTAAAAAATTTGTGGACTGTGCCAAAACTCATTGTGTTAAACAGTACCCAGAGGGGACACTCGTCATGGTTGTTAATGTAGTGTTCGATATATTCCCTTGTATGGCTGTTGTCGTTACCTTTTACTCTGCCAAGTACCTTTTTGAAATCGCCAATCAGCAGATCAATTCTGTGAGAATATCCTCGATCTGACCTATAAAAGTCTTTTCTTAGATAAGACTCTTCCACTTTGTCGTATCGGCCGCAGAAACAATAGGCACAGGTAGTTTTCAAGGATGCCTCAGCGATAGCAAGGTATCTCATCATTAGGACTCTAAGGTTTCTGTCGAATTCAAACAACCGATATATATGGTCGAATTTAACACCCTCTTTGTACCTATCCTCGCCAGATGCCGCTGACTTCTTCTCTTTATCAATAAACAAGTCCTTGTACCCGTTGATAACAGAGTAATATCCCTCTTGCATCAAGATAATCTGGGTTTTCTCATTAGTAGATAGTCCGCGTTTTTGAAGTATCTCTATCTGCTCATCAAAGCTCTTGTATGGCTTATCCACTGTTCCTCTAAAACACAAAAACCGCACCAAGTTTAGCTTGAGCGGTCTCTACGGATTGAGCCGGACATACCGTCGCACAACCTCTTCATGCGCGTCATCATACAACAGCATTCCTCTTATTGACAAGCAACAGTTCTGTATCTGAGCAAACGCTGCCCACATAGTTCTTCCTCGATAATCGAGTAATTGTACCTGCGCCTATTACAAGGGAGGTGATTAACTTTCTAAAAAATGGGAACAACTTAAAACGAATGTACCTTTGATGTGCCGTTCTTGTCTTGAATACTTGGTGATGGACTTATCTACAATGCTAATTCATCACCCCTGAGGCATTGGGTTATGGAGCGTCTTTGCACTAGCTGATATCCATGTATGTTCCCTATGATACTATGGAAGTCCTTTTGAGCAGTGAAGAGAGATATGCAGAATCGATACTCAGGAGACGTTGGCGATTTTAGTAAGCTCGGGCTGCTCAGACGCATTGCTTCAGCAGGTCTGGTTGTGGGCATCAACTGGTATCTCGTAGAGGACGAAACACACAACGAAGACGGCAAGCACATAGGCTTCCTGGATGATAAACAATACTACGATTGTGATGATGAATTACGCGATGCTTTGGGGACGGTTGTTGGGCAGAAGCGTTGCGTCTCGGCGATTGAGGAGCAAAATCTGATTGATAAAGCATCATACTTCTCAGAATTGCTTATGCTCCCTAAAACTAAAGGATTCTCCCGACATGATTGGCACTCAAGGGCGCTAGAAGTCCTCGAGAATGCTGATATTGTCTTCCTTGATCCTGACAATGGAGTCTTGCCAAAAAGTGTTACGACGGGGAGAGCCAAGGGCATCAAATACGTCTTCCGCGAAGAGGTTGATGACTATTACGCTGCCGGGCAGAGCGTTGTGTTTTATAACCACCGAAGCCGTGTTACAGAAGAAAAGTATCTGCATCAATTTGACTGGATGTTTGCTGACTCGATTCTGCGTTCAGCAAGAGTAGCAGGACTCAAGTTCATCAGAGGTACAATCCGTGACTATCTGTTTGCTATTCAGCCAAGACACGAAGCACTTGTCATTCAGGTGATTGAAGATATCATGAAAAGTCCATGGAGTAAGCACTTTGTGCCGCTACACTTCGAGTCTTGAGGAGGAAAGTTGCGAATAATCAGCCA
>JAVBUQ010000019.1:0-3999 GCA_031555185.1 Coriobacteriales bacterium | reverse complement strand
CAGAGAGAAGAGAATCGAGGATCACCGATGGCTGAAAAGAAAAAGACGCCCCAGTTAGATGATCTTGAACAGGGCCCGTGGCCTAGTTTTGTTACCGAGATCAAACGCTCAGGAGAAAAGAATCCTATGGCTGAAGACCTTCTCGGCCTGCTCGAACAGTCTTATGAGGACAAAATCGGGCACTGGAAACACGGAGGTATCGTGGGCGTCAAAGGCTACGGTGCAGGTGTCATCGGGCGTTACACCGACATGCCCGAGGAGTTTCCCCATGTCAAGGAATTCCATACCGTGCGGGTTGCCTCCCCCAGTGGTTGGTTTTACTCCACGGATGCGCTGCGTTCACTCTGTGATGTATGGGAGGAGCACGGCAGTGGTCTCACCAACATGCATGGCTCCACGGGAGATGTCATTTTACTGGGCACCACTACCGACGAGCTCCAGCCGACGTTTGACGACCTGAGCGATGCCGGCTTTGATCTGGGTGGGTCTGGTTCGGACCTGCGCTCGCCAAGCTGTTGCGTAGGGCCTGGTCGCTGCGAGTACGCCTGCTATGACACGCTTGATATGTGTTATGACATCACGCAGACCTATCAAGACGAGCTGCACCGTCCCATGTGGCCTTACAAGTTCAAAATCAAGATGTCCGGCTGTGCCAATGACTGCGTTGCTGCCATTGCTCGGGCTGACTGCTCCGTCATCGGCACCTGGCGTGACACCATAACCATCGATCAAGCTGCAGTCAGGATGTACGCTGAAGACGGACTCGATATCCGTACCCGTGTTGTTGACCAGTGCCCCACCCGTTGCCTCACCTATGATGCTGAGAACCGTGAACTCTTTGTCAATGGCAGAGAATGCAACCGCTGCATGCACTGCGTAAACATTATGCACAAGGCCATCAAACAGGGTACAGAGAAGGGCGCGTCCATACTCATTGGCGCCAAGTCCACTATTGTCAAATCGGCATTCCTTTCGTGGGTCATCGTGCCTTTTATGAAGATGGAAGCCCCCTATACCGAATTCAAGGACCTTCTTACCCGTATCTGGGACTGGTGGGATGAGAATGCCAAAACGCGTGAGCGCATTGGTGAGCTTATCTATCGTATGGGTATGGGCGAATTCCTACGTGGCGTAGATTTACCGCCGGTTCCCCAGATGGTCTTCCGTCCCCGGGCGAATCCCTATGTGTTCTGGCAGAAGGAAGACCTGGTATCAAATGATCAGCTTATCGCAGATGATCCTCTTACCGAAGAGGTCGACCTCATTATGGAAGAAAAATAGTGCCTTCACGTGTGCTCCCTTCAGCAGGGACAGAACACAGGGCAGGTAAGAACCAAACGTTGGAACATTTACGGAGAACGAGGTGATCTTCTCATGGCAAAGACTGATAGTGGACCTCCCGATTATCGCAATTTCCTTCCTCCTGTCATAAAGGAGAATTATGGTAAGTGGCAGGGACATGACCATGTTAAACCGGGAGTATTGCGACACTACGGCGAGGCAGGTGAGCTTTTCAGCATCCGAGTTGGTACTCCGCGTCTCGTGAGCGTGGACTTTATTCGTGATGCCTGCGATCTGGCAGACCAGTACTGCGACGGTTTCCTTCGTTTTACTACACGCAATAACATTGAGTTCCTCACAGCACGCGCAGAAAATGTCGACCCTCTGATAGAAGCATGTGAGGCTCAGGGTATGCCTGTAGGTGGCACCGGTCACTCTATGAGTAATATCGTGCATACCCAGGGTTGGATACATTGCCACACACCCGCTACCGATGCCTCGGGCATCGTCAAAGCGGTCATGGACGACTTGTACCAATACTTCAAACGAGATGACCTTCCGAGCAAACTCACGGTAGCCATGGCCTGCTGCCTGAATATGTGCGGAGCCGTCCATTGCAGTGATATCGCTATCCTTGGTGTACATCGTACCGTCCCGCGTCTCAATCACGAGGTCATCCGTAAAACCTCGGAGATACCTTCGCTCGTAGCCTGTTGCCCCACCGGGGCTATCCGTCCTGATCCCAAGAATAAAAGTGTCACGGTGGTGGAGGAGCGCTGCATGTACTGCGGCAACTGTTTTACGATGTCGCCCGGTATGGAGATCATGGATGCTCAAAATGACGGTATTGCCATCCTCATTGGCGGAAAGGTAGCAAACGCCCGCACGGCACCGAGCTTCAGCCGAATGGTCATCCCCTTCTTGCCCAATAATCCTCCGCGTTGGCCGGAGACCACAGAAGCGGTTCGCCAGATTGTGGAGGTCTGGCTTGAGCATGCGCATGAGGGTGAACGTGTAGGCGAGTGGGTAGAGCGAATAGGCTGGGAGCGCTTCTTTGAGATGACCGGCATCCCCTTTACCGACAAGCATATTGATGACTACATCTTCTCTCGCGAGACGTTCAGGACATCAGCGGCCTTTAAGTACTAGCTTTGAGGTGAGGCTACCATGGAACCTTGTGCCTATGAGCGTGTGACTCATAACAGAGAACGCATTCTTTCCCTGTGGCAGGCGGCTCTTCTCCCACAAGGTGGCGGTCTGACACTCAGGGATGATTCAAAGAATCGTTTTGCCGCGCCAACCGATTATCTCTTGAGAAAAGAATCCGAAGCGCTTTTTGATTGGTTATTGAGCGAAGAAGAGCCGGCTCAGGCCCGCTCTTCTCTTCAGGAAATATGCAAGCTCAAGGCAGTACAGACTAATCATCCCTCTGAAGCCCTGGGTTTTATTCTCGATCTTAAGAGTATCCTTCGCCTGGTGCTTGGAAAAGATGGAATCACCCGTACGGAAGCTGCCGAACTGAAAGTGCTGGATAGACGCATCGATCAATTACTGCTCCTTGCCTTTGACGAATACTCCGATTGCCGCGAACAGATCATGGAACTCAGGATTGAAGAGATCCGCCGCCTGTGCGGCCGGAGTGCATCGTGAAAGAACGCTTCATTAAAGTGCTGGCTCCTCTCGGAATTGTCTTGCTCCTTGTGCTTATTGCCTGGCTGGGCACCGGGCTTTTGCAGGGCACCTTTGTTTTTAGCGTTGTTATTCCCTATCTCGCTTTTTTTATCTTCCTTGTTGGTTTTGTCTATCGCGTAGTGCTCTGGGGCAGAGCGGCTGTGCCCTTTGTCATTCCTACTACCACCGGCCAGCAGAAGTCCCTGCCCTGGATCAAGCAGGCCAGAATCGATAACCCCAGTTCTACCGTGGGCGTAGTTGGCAAGATGGCACTGGAGGTACTCTTTTTTCGCTCTCTGTTTAAGAACTCTACAACGGAGAAGCGCGGTGATCAACTCGGCGTAGGCTCAGCAAAATGGCTCTGGCTTGGAGGCCTTGTTTTTCACTGGGCTTTCCTGATTGTCGTGCTCAGACATTTGAGGCTGTTCTTTGAGCCGGTGCCTCAGGCAATCCTGGGCTTGGAAGCCATTGACTCCTTTTTGCAGATCGGCGTACCCGTGCTCTACCTCACCGATGTATTGATCCTCTGCGCTTTGACTTTTCTTTTCCTCAGACGTGTGGTGGTTGCTCGAGTGAGGTATATCTCTCTACCCGCTGACTATTTTGCCTTGTTTTTGCTGCTTACCATAGCAATTACGGGTATAGCAATGCGCTACGTTTTCAAAGTTGACATCATGAGCGTCAAAGAGGTTGCTATGGGTCTTGTTACTTTGCACCCGGTTACCTTGAGTGGCATCTCTCCTGTCTTCTATATCCACCTCTTTATGGTCTCCGTGCTGCTGGCCTACTTTCCCTGGAGCAAACTCATGCACGCTGGCGGCATCTTCTTAGCCCCTACCAGGAACCTCCCTAACAACAGCAGGGCAAAACGACATGAGAACCCCTGGAACTACGATGTCAAGGTGCATACCTATGCAGAATATGAAGATGAATTCAGGGATAAGATGGTCAAGGTCGGGATACCGGTAGAGCGCAGTGGCAATAAAGCCACTCAAGAGGGCGATATTTCTCACGAAAACGAAAAACATGGCATCCCCGCAGCCGATT
>JAVBUQ010000153.1:0-6049 GCA_031555185.1 Coriobacteriales bacterium | reverse complement strand
CTGGATTCGCTTCTTTTGCTCCTTGTAGACCTTGCGGGCCTTGAGTCCAAAGGCGATGTTGTCGTAAACGGTGAGCCATTCAAAAAGGGCGGCGTTTTGAAAGACCAGCCCCCGATGCGGATCCGGTCCTGCGATCTTATTGCCGTTATAGATCAGTGAGCCTTCCTGAGCCTGGTTCAGACCTGCGGCCAAACGTAGAAAGGTAGACTTTCCGCAACCAGAAGGGCCAATAAGACCTACAGTCTGAGCATCTGCAATCTCAAGACTGAAGTTTTTAAGGGCAGTGATCTGATTGCCGTTGTCATCAGAGAAGATATGGGTGATATTCTCTGCTATAAGGCTGGCTGCTACCACCGTATCATGCCTTTCTGCCATTTCATGACATGATTACGAATACGAAAGAGTATCTCTATGATGGCAAAGAAAAGTACGATAAATATGCCTAAAGTCGCAAAGATCTTAGCGTATTCGCCCCAGGCGCCCGCCCAGCTGATATACCACCCCAGTCCTGCTTTGACACCGAGCATCTCCGCATAGATGAGTGCTCCAAAGCTTGAGGCGAGCCCCATGAACATACCAGTGAACATCGCCGGCACAGAAGCGGGAATAGCCACACGAGTCAATATATAGAGCTCGCTTGCCCCTAAGACACGCGCCTGTTCTATCAAGCGGACATCCGTATCCCTGAGAGCTGCAGAAATCATCAAAGTCAGAGGAAACCACATTCCCAAGCCTATCAAAAAGAGTCCGGCGGACTTGCTTGTGGGCATGAGCACCATGGCAAGTGGCAACCAGGCAATACCTGGTACGGGACCAATGACCTTAAGTACAGGGGTGAGCCAGTAGTTACCTATCTTGCTCCAGCCCATCAGGATGCCGCTTGTCACACCGAGAACGCTGCCGACAACCACGCCCACGACAAGTAACTCCATGCTCGCAAAGAAGTTCTCAACGAATTGATCAACATATGCCGGATAGATGGAGAGTATCTTGTCGGGTGAAGGTATGTAAGGAAGCCGTAACCAGCCTGTTTTGAGGGTTGCAACATCTAAGAGTACGAGGAGAAGAAAAAACGCAAAAAGGATGCCCGAAAAATGCTTGAGACGTTTGCGCAGCCTGGGAACAAAGCAGGCAACGATGAGCAAGAGCAGGTATACGCCCCCCAGCCCCACCAACACTTTCCAGTAGGTCTCGGGTTCGTACCCCTCCGGATATACGTTGGGAAGTCCGAGATGGATACCAAGGGCAATGAGAATGCCCGAAAGGGGCAGAAGCATCAAGGCAAACTCATGGATATTCGTGATACGGCGCTCATATTTACTGGGAGTGGGCAGGGGGCGGCTCAAGTCCAGGCCCCTTTCCCTCTCCTGTTTATACAGTGTGTCGTTTTTAGAAGCGGGCCTTTGATCTTCCAAATGAGTGGGAGGCATGTTACCAGCGGACTGGTCAGAGTATCCAGCCAGGGGAGGGGCCATCAAGCAGCTCCCACCCACTGTTGATGAAAGATCGCTGGCAATAAGCGATAGTCCAGCCTTCGCCACCATTCTCTGTACGATCTCTCACATCTCGAGGGTTAGTGCCTACTTCTGCCCATGACAGGTTAGCTCCATAGGCTGTGGGCAGCTCAAAACCGCCGTCACAATTTAGTCGTGGAGACGTGCCGCTGGCAAGACGATAGACAGCAACGTACAAGGAGATATGCCACGAGGTAATCTCACCAAGACCGTACATCCTGGTGCCCGGTACCGCCAAACGCCGCCCCACGCCGGCGCTCAAGGCTCCTGAATCGATGGCAAACCGTGTCTTTTGTGTAAGTTCCAGTGCAGTGTGCTCTGGGCCAACGGGCTCAACACAGGTTGAGAGTGAGAGGCCGGCTTCACGGATATTTTGTATGGTCGCCAGGCGTGTTTCTACAGGAATGTCAGTAAACACACCTTCGCCCATACGGATGGCATGATAACAGCCGTTGAATCCGGCTGCCTTGAGTTTACGCGCCTGCTCAAGACTGAAGTCGCCGGTGTTAGCAAGCAAGGGCATGTCCCTTGATATGACCTCACGAACAGCAGCGCCCATCTCCAGGAGCTTCTCAAATCTATAGGAAGCAGTGGTAAGCATGAGTATGAGATTGGCACCTTGATCCTCGTATATCTTGGCGTATTCCAACACATCTTCTTGAGAAATCTCGTATTTTTCTTTTCTGAGAGCATTACAGACTGCAAATGAACAGAACTGGCAATTCTTGCCGCAAGGACTTGCATTAAGGCCTATTTGCGCATGTACCTCCGCTTTGCCCTGTGCGCTCTTAAGGCTAAGCTCACGGCCTGCGTGGCGAACAAGCGAGGCCTCCCGGGAGTCCGGGTCAAGTTCATACAGCTTGACGACCTTATCATCAGAGATGCCCTTACCCTGTAGAGCCTCTTCAACAATGGTAGAGATGTCTTCTTTGATACTCTTGATGTATGTCACCGCACTCCCTCTCCTGCAAGATATCTGCCTCCAGAACAGACGGCAGCCTCGTGAAGCATCCTGCTCTCTTAAGAGATAATAGCTACACGCTTCTAGTAGATTAGGTCTACTAAAAGATATAGTGTACTAGAAATCCAGGAGAAGGCAAGCTAAAGGCGCTAACAGGGATTTAGGGGCTTGTGCGATCAAAGCTATACTTTACAATGATGGCATGAGTACACTGCCAACACTCCCCGTTATCCCCCAGACAGCCAATAAGTACACCCGAGGCAGTCTTCTGGTGCTCGCGGGCTCTCGGCGTTATTGTGGTGCCGGCGTGCTCTCTACACTGGCAGCAGAAAAAACCGGTGCTGGTTATGTGAGCCTTGCGACACCAGGGAGTGCGGCTGTGGTCGCCCGTCAACATCTGCTCTGCTCTCCAGTCATTGAAACATCTGAGGTAGAGCGCATCGGTAGTTTCAGCAGTTTGGCTCTGTCTGAAGTCTTGGAGCAATGTCCTCATATTGACGCTATCTGCTGCGGACCAGGACTCACGGTAACCGAGGATACGACAATCCTGGTAGACGAAGTCTTGCAGTTTGCTGCCAGGAAGAGTATTCCTTTGCTTTTAGACGCAGATGCTCTCACTATACTCGCCATACATCCCGGCCTTACAAAGAAACGCCAGGTACACACACATGAACGCCCCTCTGCTGAAGTCAGTTCTGAACTGAGCCCTCTCATTCTTACACCCCATACAGGTGAGTTGGCCCGCCTGCACACCTCTCCCAAAAGAATTTCTTCACTCGTTTCAGTGTGTGGCGCCGCGTCTGAGCTTGCGCTTCGCCTGAGTGCGGTTGTGGTTGCGAAAGGTCCTACCACAGTGATCACAGATGGCACTTCAAGCACAAAGAGCAGTGATGCTACTCCCGCACTCGCAAAAGCAGGCACCGGAGATGTACTCGCTGGTATTATCAGTAGTCTGCTTGCCCAAGGTATGCTTGCACAGGATGCTGCTCTTCTCGGTGTAAAGATCCACAGCAGAGCAGGTATCTTAGCTGAGAAGGAACATGGTCGCCGCAGTGTCACCGCCCTTGATGTCATCAGTGCTCTGCCCGTAGCCGTCAGGGCTTTTGACTGACGCCAGATCGTTTCTCTATGTGGTGTTCGTGGCAGCTTATAACCTTAGGTTTGTCCCGAGGTAACACGGAGGTTCCAGCACTGATCTATGCTGTCTCCGAATACAATGACTTTGTGGGAAGAGTGATAGTGGCACTCGGTTAGAATTATCCTAGGGCATATATAAATACAGCAGAAGGAGGGACCCATGGACTTACTCTTAGGTACAGACTGGCGCAAGGCCTGGCTTGAGCGAAACAAAAAGCGCCCTGCTCCCGGAGACAGCGCTTGCTGGGATGCACGTGCGCAGAGTTACAAGGAAAACAGCGGAAAATCATCCTATACCAAGACATTTCTGGAGTATCTGGACGCCAAACCCGGGCAGAGCATTCTTGATATGGGCAGCGGCTCCGGCACGCTCGCTATTCCTCTTGCAAAGGCAGGACATACGGTCATCGCTGCCGATTTTTCCGCCGGCATGCGACAAGCAGCTCAGGAGCGTGTCAGGGAAGAAGGCCTGAGCAATGTCAAGGTCAGGGCACTTGACTGGAAGGATGATTGGGAAAAAGCCGGCATTGAGGCAAAAAGTGTGGACATCGTCATCGCATCACGATCTACGATGGTCGATGATCTGGCTGATGCCCTCGAGAAGCTAGATAGAACGGCACGATCAAAAGTGGCTATCACCATGGTCACCGAATACGGACCTAAAGGATATAAACCATTGGGAAGCACTCAGGACGGTATTGAGAACTATGTGCCTGACTTCATCTTTGGAATAAACATGTTGTTGCAGATGGGAGCCTTGCCAGAGCTACGATACATAGATACCAAACGAGAAAATGGCGAAGAAACAGACGAGAAGTTGGTCCGCTGGGCGTATATAGCCTGGGAACCGAGAAAGAAGACGTTCCCTGATTCAAAGTCGTGCTCCTAAAAAAACAAACATTTTCTTCTGTTATGCGCATACCTGCTCTGGTTTTACTCACAGTACTGACCCTTGGCCGTATTGGCTGGCTTTTGTAGAGTCAGAGATCAACCTGGTAAAGGGTATAATTGAAAACACGGTACGATCAACGTAGTAACAAATAGTTAAGTAGATAATTGATGTCCGCATTCAAGTCCTTTATGCAAAAATACCTCTACTCCGACAAACTGCCTCTTCAGGCGCGTGTCGTCAATCTCGTACTCCTCACAGGCATGGCCACCGCTTTAGCCTTTTTGCTGTTGAGGACGGTATTTGGGTTTAATATCCAGATTATTCTCCTGAGCGCTTTCTCCTTTGTGGGTGTGGGTATTCTGTTTGTTATCGCCAACAGAACGCAACACTTTACGGTTATCCGGTGGATTACGGTCATCATCATTACCGATGTTGTTTGGCCCTTACTTTTCTTCATTGCAGGGGGAGTGGATTCCGGTATTGCAGCATTCTTTGTGCTCTCAACGGTTATTATCTTCCTTCTCATACGAGGCAAGTGGCTTCCTGTCATGCTCGCAATTCATTTTATCCTCGTGATCACGGTGTTCGCTGTTGGATACTTCTATCCGGAAAGCGTCATACCTCTGTCACAGGAGTTACAGATCGCTGATCAGGTCATCAGCTTTTTGGTCGTAGGGCTCTGCATTGGGTTCATCCTTATATACAAGGACAGGCTCTTTGCCAATGAGAATATAAAAGTCCAGCAGGTCAATGCCAATCTTGAGAAGAGTAACGCTGAGGTTGCCAAGCAGGATCGACTGCTCGCAGCCAATAATGAGGCTGCTCAGCTTTTACTTACCGCAAGTTATGATGAATTTGGGTCCAACATCCAACGTGCTATGCGCTACATTGGGGAGTCTCTGGGGCTCGCTCGCATGTACGTTTGGAAGAATGTCAAAGGCAGCCAGGGAAAGCGCTTTGGTCGAAGCTATGGTTGGAGTTCTCCAAGGGCACAATCAGAGGTGGAGCCGGAGGGTGTGGCCTATGACTATGACCAGTATATCCCGCATTGGCATGAGCTCTTTCTCAAAAATGAAGTAGTAAACTGCACGATAGACACACTGCAGACAGGCGGGCACGGGCATATCATGAGTGCGGATATTAAATCGATCCTTGCTGTGCCTGTATACAATAAAGACACGTTCTGGGGATTCGTAAGCTACGATAATTACGACGAAGAGCACATCTTCAGTCAGGATACGGTTGCCATACTACGCTCGTGCTCACTTATGCTTGCCAACGCAATGATCAAGGCTGACCTGGACAAGGAGCGCGAAGATGCCCTTGAACAAGCCTTGCAGGCCTCCAGGGCAAAAGGTTCCTTCCTTTCAAACATGAGCCATGAGATGCGCACGCCGATGAATGCCATTATCGGCATGACTTCCATAGGCCTCTCTGCCGAGACTATGGAACGTAAGGATTATGCCTTTGAGCGGATAGACAATGCCTCAAAACATCTCCTCGGCGTTATCAATGACGTTTTAGACATGAGCAAGATCGAGGCCG
>JAVBUQ010000121.1:0-10787 GCA_031555185.1 Coriobacteriales bacterium | reverse complement strand
TTTCCTTTGTATGGGGAGAACGGCGAGGAGTACGGGACCGTAGCTGTCATACGTGACATAAACGAGCTTACTAAAATGAACGAGCGGCTTAAGAAAAGCAGCGAGTTGTTTCAAAAGGTACTGGACTCGGCGGGTATCGGTATTGTCCTCATCAGTATGGAGACAAACACCATAGAGATGGTGAATGCGTTTACCGAGGATATGTTGAACATGTCGGCAGATGAGATCGTTGGCAGAAAGTGCTACGACATCCTCTGCCATAACAGCGTTGAGTTCTGCCCGCATATCAACGAAAGAGACAAGAAGATAATTAGGGGAGAGCGTTACCTGGAGCGCAAGGATGGTACCTTCCTGCCAATAATCAAGACAGGCACCTGGATCACCATAGATGAAAAGGATTATCTGGTAGACACCTTTGTTGATATCTCCATACAAAAGGAGCTGGAACAGAACCTTCAGGAGGCAAAACTGGCTGCGGAAGCGGCGAGCCATTCAAAAAGTGAGTTCCTCTCGCGCATGAGTCATGAGATGAGAACTCCACTCAACGCGATCATCGGTATGACCCAGATCAGCGAGAAGACAGACGACGTTACCAAGCTCAAGGAATGCATCGAGACCATCAAGCTCTCCTCCGGTCATCTGCTTAACCTCATCAACGACATCCTTGACCTGTCAAAGATCGAAGAAGGCAAGCTTGAACTGAGCTTAGGTGCCTTTTCCGTACAAACCATGATTCAGAAGATCGCACTTTTGATAGAACCCAAGGTGCAGGAAAAGAACATTACTTTTGTCGTTGATGTAGACGAATTGATTCCTCCACTCCTCATGGGTGATGCCTTGCGTCTGTCGCAAGTCCTTTTGAACTTCTTGTCCAACGCTGTCAAGTTCACGCCACCAGATGAGGAGATCTCCTTGCAGGTCAGCATGAATGCACAAGAAGGAGCAACAGAAGAGAGCGAAGACGCAGAGAAAGCAGGAATAACAAAAGCGGAGGAACCAGGAGACGTAAAGCAGGCCTCGCTGCGTTTTTCTGTTGCAGATAAAGGAATCGGGATATCGGAGGAGCAACTCGAGCGGCTGTTCAATCCCTTTGTGCAGGCAGATGGCTCCATTACGCGCAAATATGGCGGCACCGGCCTCGGGCTGGTCATCAGCAAGCGGCTGGTCAACCTCATGGGCAGCGATATTTCGGTTGACTCAAAACCGGGCGAAGGAGCGGTTTTCTCTTTTACTATTAAGCTTCCGCTTGCAAGCGAGGAAGATACCCTTACCGAAGAGCAGGTCTTTGACAACAGAACGGATATATTTGCCGGAAAGAAAGCACTGATCGTTGATGACGTAGAGATCAACCGTTTTATCGCAGTTGAGCTGCTGAAAGAGACAGGGCTTGAGATGGATGAGGCTGTTGATGGCCTCCAAGCTGCTGAACTCGCCGTGAAGAACACCTATGACGTCATTTTGATGGATATCCAGATGCCCGGAATGGACGGCTATGAAGCCACCCAGCACATCAGGCAGGCTGAAGAGCCTTTCGCCAACGTGCCCATCATCGCGATGAGCGCAAATGCCTTCAAAGAGGATGTCGAGCGCAGTCTTGCCAATGGCCTTAACGACCATGTTGGCAAGCCTATCGACTTGAACAGCTTAATTGCAGCAATAGAAAGGCAGATCGGCCTTGGAGAGCCAGGTGAGGAGAGAGCCAGTTCTACACGAACGATTTCATTCAAAGCAAATATCGCTCCTGAAGATTTTGACATGAATTACTTTAACTATGACCTTGCCCTGGAAACCCACGACCATAATGATATAGCCCTGGCAATCCTGCTTGATGAATTCTTACAGAGTAATTATGTTGGTAAACTCGCAGCCGCGATGGGGAAGAAAGAGTATCCCACAGCTGAGAGTATCGCCAGGATCCTGCTGCAGAAGTCATACGACTTTGCCCTTGCCAGCCTTGCCTCCTATGTAGGCAACTTCATTATGAATCTGGAGCGCGAGAACTACGACTTTGCCAATATGTACCTGCGTGACCTGGAAACCTGCTACGAAAAGACCTGTGAAGTGATCTTTGGCTTGCTGCATTAGTTTTTGCATTGAAAGTAGTTCTCTGATCTTTTTACAGACATTAACTACTCTGATCGATCAATCGGACAATCCTCTCGTAAAGGGTATCCTTCTGCTTCCCCACCAACTGTTTAGTTTTGTGAGAGCATCGCCCTCATCGGAAAACACACCAATCGGAGCTCGTTTTGCATCATGTATTTGAAGTATCTCAGAAAAAATGTGCAGCGTTTCATTGTACTCAAGGCAACAGACTTCGTGAGTCCTGTTCAGAAGCGTCAAATGCATGATGGTCTCCTACCGGTTGAAGAACTCATCAATTGCCAGTCTGATGATGGCAGACATATTCTTTGTATCAGGTGTTCGTTTTTTTGCTGCCATTACTTTGAGCTGCTCAACCTGATCTGGACGCAACCTCACGGTAACGTTAACTAACTCCTTGTTTTTGCCCAGTGCGGCGGCTTCACGCTGACGAAAGGATTGGTGTTTTTCACTCTCATGCATTTTTCTCCCTTGACATACCATGTGTACTTTACATTATTCCGTATTTACGTAATAATTTCAATACAGCATCTCGATATCTCCTTGATCACGAATCCTTCAGAATACGCGCCGCCCTCCCTGCTGCTTTCCAGATCTTTGCTTGAGTCAGATCCCTGCAAGCGGGCAGCAAGGCCAGAGTTTAAGAAGTAGAGCTTTGGTATGCAATTCATAAATCAAATTTATGTAATACCTCAAGTCAAGTTTATGTAAAACCTCAAGTCGAGAAGATACGACACTGTGTTTCTGCACGTACAAGGCCACCAGCAGCGCAGGCATTCTGCCAGGGTACTTGCAGAAATCAGATCTCAAAAATGAGGCAGAGTAGTTCCTGGACGCCAAGGTGCCCAGGAACTACTCTCGAACTACGCGATGACCAGCTTTGTTTCGTTAACACTTACTTGCAGTAAATCGCTACCGCGTCCCTCAGGAAGGGCGCGCACCCCGGCGCGATCTTGTCGTAGTACTCGGTAAAGCGAGGATCGTCCACGTACATCTGGGTAACTCCCTTGTGCGCTTCTTTGCTGTAGGTATCCCAGTAAAAGCAGAGCCACTTCTTGTGGAGCGCAGCTGTTTTCTGTGCAAGTTCGCTTGCAGGGTCTCCCTGCTCAAAGGCAGCCTTGAGGGTCTCATTGAGCTCTTCACTCAACTTCTCCATCTCAGCATACTGCTCTTCGGTCATTCCCATGACTTTTGCGTTGGACTTATCTACGGTCTCGTCGCCGTACTTCTCCCGGATCTCTTTACCGTACTTCTTTTCATTCTCGTCCACCAGTTTTTTAGTAAAGCCCTTGAACTTCTCATCATTACTCATCTTTGTGTCTCCCTTCGCAGCCAACAGCGATTTTTCCACGTTGGCAATAAGTTCATCCAGTTGATATTTTCTTGCGCGCAATGCATCAAGATGACTTTGAAGAGCAGCTGTCTCATCAAAATCAACAGAGGCAAGGATCTTATCTATCTCGTCCAGCTGCAGGCCGAGCTCTCGATAGAAGAGAATCTGCTGCAGCCTGTCCACTTCTTCTTGCTCATAGACGCGATATCCGTTCGCACTCATCCGAGCCGGACTGAGCAGTCCGATCTCATCGTAGTATCGTAAAGTTCTTGCGCTCACGCCTGCCAGTTGTGCCAGTTTAGTGACGGTATAGTGCATAAGCTCACCTCCATAGCAGACACAATAAACCATTACGTAGCGTAAAGGTCAAGCATTTTATGAAACTTGAATGTCCAGTTGAGCCATATTCCGTCATTGCAAGCTGCCTGAGGCCGGTTGAGACATATTCCGTCATTGCGAGCTGCCTGAGGCAGCGTGGCAATCCAGACGACAGAGGAGAATACGAAGTAAATGTATCCCTTTAGCAGTGGATTGCCACGTCCCGCCACGCTTCGCTCGCGGTTCCTCTTAGTGACGAACTATGACGGAAGTAGTATCCTGTCCAGGTTATCGGGCTTCCATGGTAGCTGCCACACATAATTCGCTAGGTAACTTTTGCGGATTCCGGCAGTCCAAAGATCTTGTCAAAAGCAAAGTTGAACACATAGGTATAGATCAAGAAGAATATAAGGAGTCCTATCTCCGCAAAGAACGCCACAAGAAGGGAGAGGTTGAGCCACCACGCGATAATAGGAATTGATATGAGCGCAATTCCGCCCTCAAACCCTATTGCGTGAGCTACCCGCACACCAACAGGTCGACCCTTCCAGGAGAAGCGTTTTTCCAGAAATTCGAAGAAGGTATTCCAAATGAGGTTCCAGGTGATAGCAACAGCAGACACTACCATTGACAGCGGGAGCGCTTTTGTGACGTCATTACCAAAAAGCATCATCAATACTGTTGAACACACTATAGCAATAGCCTCATAAGCAGCGGTATATCCTATTCTTCTTTTCATCGGAGCCGATATCATGTCAGTGGTCCTCTGCTTTGCGTAACTCTCTGTGGTTCTCTGCTCTTTATACGTTAACCTGGCTCAAAAAAACGCCTCCATCCCAACACCTTCAAAGCCCTACGGTGTTGGCATACAAGCGCTTATGCTGTTTCAATCCGGGGAATGAAACTCACGTACTTATTGCATTTTCTAGCATAATACGCGACCATCATATAAAAGTCCATGTGCGATACTATTCTGGCATGTGATTGATTCATCGCCTTACTGGAGAACCATGGAGAGATGCCAGGAACCTCTCCTCCTTGGTGCAAAAGCGTGTGTTCAGGATGAAAGGAATATCATGATCGAGATACCAGAAAGCGTCACCCTCTCTGAGCAGCTCTCCGATGCCTTCTTGGACAAGAAGGTCAGCGAGGTTGTTGCGGAGCAAACTGCCCATGACTTTGGATGGTACAACCTCGCTCCTGAGGCATATTCTCAACTTCTCTGTGGCAAAAAACTCACTGCTGTAAACTCACTTAACGGCCAGGTGGAACTTGTATTTGAGGATATGCATCTGGTGTTCAATGATGGTACAACCCCTCACTACCTTGCGCCTACTGACGCAGATCCCGCAAAACATCAATTGCTCATACGATTTGAGGATGGCAGTGGCTTCTACTGTACCGTGCGTATGTATGGCGGAATGATGCTCTACCCAAACGGCGTTACAGATAATGAATACTACCTTGTGTCCCGAGACAAGCCCTCTCCCCTTACGGAGCAATTCTCCCGAGAGTACTTCCAGACTATCGTTGATGCCGCGGATAAGAAGCTGAGCGCAAAGGCGCTCCTCGCAACTGAACAACGAATACCTGGGCTCGGTAACGGTGTATTACAGGATATTCTGTTCAATGCCAAGGTTCACTCCCAAAAGAAGTTAGCCGCATTGGATGGCGCAGATATCGATGCGCTCTTTGACAGCATCAAGGTCACGCTCAAAAACATGACCGATGAGCACGGACGAGACACAGAGAAAGACCTGTATGGAAAGCCCGGTGGCTATCAAACCATCCTTTCGAATAAGACCAAAGATGAGCCCTGCCCTGGCTGCGGAAGTCTCATTGTGAAGAAAGCCTTTATGGGCGGCAACGTATACTTTTGTCCCCGTTGCCAGCCATTATAGAATGGCAAAGGATATACATCTTGTTTAAATCCTTGATGTATATCCTTGATGCACTCTGACTACTGCGCCGGCATCATGTAGCCTTCTTGCATTACTACTGCTGAGCCTTTGCGCTGACATCATGTGGCCTTCTTGCGCCGCTCTACTTGCAGGTATACCCACCATCAACCGGCAGGGCAACGCCAGTCACATAGGAAGCCTCCTTGCTGCCCAGGAAGACGGCGGCTGCATTAAGTTCTCCTTCTTTGCCATAGCGCATCAGCGGTACCGTGAAGGAGGTAAACTGCTGGAAGGCTTCGGTCTCGAGTGTTTCAATGGTGAGCTCAGTCGCAAAGAAGCCCGGGCAGATAGCATTGACAGTGATGTTATGCCTGGCAAGCTCTGAAGCCAACTCGCGGGTAAAATTGACTACGCCGCCTTTTGACGTGTGATACGAGAGAGCGCCCGGCTCGCCGGCTCCGCCGACCAGTCCATACATGGAAGCAATGTTGATGATACGACCATAGCCTGCATCCTTCATGACCTTTGCGGCAGCTCTCGAAACATAGAAGAGGCTCGTCAAATCTGTCTTGATGGTAAAGTCCCAGTCGTCATCAGTAGTATTAAAGATGTCAAGTCCCTTGTTTGAACCAGCGTTGTTGACCATAACGTCAATCTTGCCATACTTCTCAACAGCCTTTTCTACCATCGCATCAACAGCAGCCACATCGGTGACGTCACATTCTACCGGCAGGCACTCAACTCCATATTTCGTACGGATTTCCGCTGCTACTTCTTCAAGCTTCCCTATCCTGCGTGCGGTGAGTACCAGATTTGCACCTTGAGCAGCAAAACCATGTGCCATTTGCACGCCCAATCCAGAGGATGAACCCGTCACGATAACTACTTGCCCTGAATAATCAAACATAATCATCTACCTCTCTAACTTCTGACCTGCCTTTGCTTTGGTTCTCATACATCCCTCGCTCAGCACAGTGCCTGTTCATCACTTCAGTCAATGAAAATGATGGCAACTAAACGCCCTTTAGCTGGTTGGCTGAATACTGTGCTTCGGACAATCTGATGATAACATAGGGGTACTCTTCCTGTCGGTTTTTTCATGAAAGAGATTTTTCTTTAGAGGAACACAAGTTGCTTTTTATATGTTACTATTTCAGTAACATATAGCGATTCTCTCTAACGTTTCGGAGAAAAGGAGAGTACAATGCGACTTACAGGGATGCGTACTGGGCTGTTCAGACACTCGTTCGCAGGGCAGGAGGGTGATTGATATGGAACTATTGTCCGATCCGACATTTTTAGCACAGCTGCAATTTGGCGCAACGGCAGTCTTCCACTTTTGTTTTGTTCCCCTTTCCATTGGTATTGGTTTGATGATGGCGATCAGTGAGACGCGCTATTATCGCAGCCGCGACCCAAAAGATGCCGGAGGCACACGGCTTTGGGTCAAGATCTTTACCGCTTGTTTCACTGTTGGTGTGGCAACAGGTATCACCATGGAATTCTCATTTGGCGCCAACTGGGCGGACTATGCCCGTTTTGTTGGCGATATCTTTGGCGCTCCTCTTGCGGCAGAAGCGCTTTTGGCGTTCTTCCTCGAGTCGGTGTTCCTGGGCATCCTGCTCTTTGGTCGTAACAAGGTCAGCCCCAAGTTCTACATGGTTTCTACCTGGCTGGTCTGGTTGGGATCATGTCTGTCGGCACTGTGGATTTTGATTGCAAACTCCTGGATGCAGACTCCTGCAGGAAGCGAGCTGTCTGCGGATGGATCAAGAGCGGTCATCACCGACTTTATGGCTGCGGCCTTTAACCCATCAATAGGAGCAAGGTACGCTCATACCGTCCTCTCCTTATTGGTTATCGGAGCCTTTGTTGCCATGGCGATTGCCGCCTACTATATGTATAAGAAAAAGCATCCTGAATTTGCTTTGAGAACCATGAAGACGGGTGCCATCATCGGCACCATCATGACGTGTCTTCTGCTCGTGTCTGCTCATTCCACAGCGGTGGGTGTATCAGAGGAGCAGCCCACAAAGTTTGCCATGATGGAGGGTATGTACAACGCCGAGGTGCCTCCCCTCTATTTAGGTGGATGGGTGGATCAAGCTACCCAGGAAGTCTATGCCATCGGCATTCCCGGTGGAACGAGTTTTCTTGCAACAGGCACCTGGGACACCGAATTTGAGGGTCTGAACGAATTAGCACAAACAGAGGACTACGGTGCAATGGTCGTTGAAGACATGCCCGTCAACCTCGTATTTCAGTCCTATCATCTTATGGTGATCATGTTTGGTATTATTGCCCTCTTACTGTTATTCGCTCTCATTTTTGCCTTCCGTGGTGGTAAGATCGACTCAATGAAGTGGCTTCAGCGTTTATTGATCATCTCACCAATCTTTCCGCTGATCGCTATACAATCTGGCTGGATGACTGCTGAGTTTGGGCGACAGCCTTGGGTGGTTTATCCCTCCACTACAGGACCTGACGGGGTCTCTCTGCTTACTGTTGACGGCACCTCACAGGTGGTGTCAGCGCCTGAGATTCTTATTACACTTACCCTTTTTGCCGTGGTCTATACCTTCCTTTTTGTGGCATTTCTCAGGGTAGTCTTTAAATTCATCAAAAAGGGTCCTGTACTTGATGCCGCAGGTGACGGCGCTACTTCGGACGATGCTTATGATGCAGACTCAAGTATTTCTGCGTTTAATATGGCGCACATGGAGACGGCTGGCTCCCCTGCTGCCGCTTCAACAGCAAAATCCGACTCTGAAGAGGAGGGCGAATAATCATGGATGCGACTGTATTTCAAGTACTCTGGTTTTGGCTCATCGCCCTTTTGATAGGCGGTTATTTTGTTCTTGACGGATTTGATCTGGGTGTAGGTGTGCTGTACCCCTTCCTTGGAAAGGACGAGAAGGAGAAGGCGGTTCTCCGCCGCAGCATTGGCCCGGTATGGGACGGTAATGAAGTCTGGCTCATAACTGCAGGCGGTGCACTCTTTGCTGCCTTTCCTCCGGCTTATGCCACGACCTTCTCAGGGTTCTATCTCGCGGTAATGTTGGTGCTCTTTGGGCTCATCGTACGAGCTGTGTCTCTGGAGTTCAGAGCCCATGACAGAAAATGGAAGAAAGCCTGGGATGCCTGTTTTGTCATCGGCTCCTTCTTGCCGGCACTGTTGCTCGGCGTTGCAGCCGGCAATGTCTTGCAGGGAATTCCGCTGGCGGTAAACGGTGATTATGCCGGTATTCCGCTCCTGGGACTCCTGACGCCCTTTACTCTGCTCTGTGGTGTGTTGGGTCTCGCGCTCTTCCTTGGCATGGGCACGAGATGGGTTGCGCTCAAGGCTCCGATTAACTCCGCTCTGCAAAAGCGGGCGGCTGCGTGGGGAGCTCCTCTGCAAATCGTTGCGCTGATAGTGTTTGCTATTGCAGGTATTGTATTCTTCGTCTTCCTGCAACCAGAGCTCTCTGCCGCTACCGGTGTGCTTCGCATTATTTTTGCTGTACTGTTTGTTGGGGCGATCATCGTGTCCATAGTCATGCAGAAGAAAAGCGATCTATGGGCCTTCCTCTGTCAGGCGGCGTCGGTAGTCTGCCTGGTGGGTTTGTGGGCAGCCTCTCTCTTTCCTTCTCTGGTGGTTGCTGCTCAGGGCAGCGCGGGAGAATCGATCACCATTATGAATGGGTCGTCCTCTGAGCTCTCTCTTATGTGGATGACCATCATTGCCTGTATAGGTGTTCCGATCGTTCTCATATACCATGTTATTATCTACCGTACCTTCAGAGGCCGGGTGAACGAAGCTGACCTGTCATATTAGTGAACAGGTTGCAAATGAGGACAGCCCCCGCGGCTGTCCTCATTGTATGTGGCTGAGAAGGTCGAGTTCGCTCACAGCAACAGGCACAGAACATAAACGGGGTATTCGAGCTTTACCCGAGCTATCCCATGCTGTGATGTGCGAGAGCCTTGGTGCCGGCGAGGAGACCGGCTTCTCTATTAAAAACAGGGAAGGCTGACTCTCACGGTATGGTTCCTTTTGGTATAACCCTCACGGTAGAGGATACCGTTCAGGTAGTCTGAAGAAAGGCCTCCGGTTTTGGTGCTTTCTCTTGGAAAGGGATCTGTTCTTCTTGTATGTGCTGTTTTGATGGTCTTCTTGTATAGTTGCTATGAAGGTATAGCCCACATACATGAGAGAGGGAAGGCATTGTGATCGATAGGGCCCTCTTTTCCTTGCCCGGGATAAAAAAAGTGCTCCTGCTGCTTGCGGCTTTTGCTGCTCTCACAGGTTTGGCTGTGCTTGGACTGGCATGGTCTCTGTCAAGTGCTATCACTAATCTCTGGCTCGGTGGCGCGCTGCAGGCACAACTTCTCTGGGTTGCCCTGTTCTTACTGTGTTTTATTGGTATTCAGGCTCTCTCTTATCTTCAGGACTCGTTCCTCGATCACTACGCACATGAGCAGGCAGATTCTCTCCGTCAGGACCTCATAAACACGATATTCTCTCGTGGATCAGAGCTCGTGCAAGAGCAAGGTACCGGAAATACAACAACCATGCTTCTGGAGGGAGTCGAACAGGTAGAGCTCTACCTCCGACTCATCTTTCCTAAGATGGTCCGCATACTTATTATCCCCCTGCTTTTACTTGTCCCCGTGTTTCTGCTCGACTGGGTCTCTGGCGTGGTTATGGTTATCGTCTTTCCTTTTATCATTCTTTATATGGTCATCCTGGGACGAACAGCTCAAGAAAGGGCTGCCAGACAGCACCGGAGATTTCAGATACTTTCCAATCACTTCATAGACTCATTGCGGGGCATTGATACGCTTAAGTTCTTTGGTGCCAGCAGGCAGCATGGCAAGAATATCCATGCGGTAAGCGAGCAGTTTCGCAAGGCTACTATGAGGACCTTACGGATAGCCACACTGTCAAGCGCAGTTTTGGATCTCTTCGCCACTCTTTCTGTGGCAGCGGTGGCAATTCTGCTTGGCCTCAGATTATTGGATGGCTCGCTTGTTCTCTTCCCGGCTCTGACGATATTGGTTCTGGCTCCAGAGTACTTTAAGCCTATACGCGAGTTTGCTTCTGATTTTCATGCCTCACTCGACGGAAGGAACGCTCTCGCCTCAATACA
>JAVBUQ010000029.1:0-12300 GCA_031555185.1 Coriobacteriales bacterium | reverse complement strand
ACGACCGGAGTTGACCCCGGCAAAGCTGAAGGGGATGACCGTTGGGCCCCAAAGAGCACACATCCAACGCACCGGCCTGCTGAAGGTCTCTTCCGTTGATCCCCATCGCTGACTCTTGGGCCACTGGATGGATTCGATAAGCGAGAGAAGGATACCGGGTAAAAGCATGTTGGTACGACGCGCAACTTGCTCGACCTGGGCATACACATAGTCGGTATCGCCTTCTTTGGCTTTGATAAGCTCACGAACATCTATCCCTTTGCCTCGAGCAAAGCCGGTAGCGGCCTTGGTAGGTTCACCACTCTCGTCAAAGGCGAGCGATACTGCTGGCCCGCGGAAGCGCTGTACGAGTGGCGTAGAGCTGGTTGCCAGGCGCTTGACCTCCAGAATAATGCGCCTGGGAGTTGAGCGCGTAGAAATGTCGCCATGTTCGATACGGGCTTCTTCAAATGCCTTGGCTGCCAAAACTCCCAGCTGCTCGGTAGCACGGTAGAGTGGCGTGGAAGGGATCTCTTCACAACCTATCTCAAGCACCAGGGTCGCAGGCTCGTGGGGAGCGGTCTGTACATTGATATCAAGATCAGCAACAGCTCTGTCGTCTGCAGCAGGTACGGCGCTTTGTGGGGTGCTCTCACTTTGAGCTTCATTTTGCTCATCGCGCGTTGAGTGGTTTACCAAGGACGAGGACTGCAGGGTTTCCTGGCCTTCTGTTTTCTCTCCCTCACACTCTTGGGCGCCGCTGTAACCCAGCTCCTCCTGCTTTTCTATGTAGGCTTCACAACAAGCCTTGGCAAGCGTGCGCACCCTCAGGATATAACCCATACGCTCTGTGGCAGAGATCGCGCCACGCGCGTCGAGCATGTTAAAGGCATGCGAGCACTTGAGGACGCAGTCATAGGCTGGCAGTGGCAGTTTGCGTTTGAGTATTCGCAGGCATTCCTTCTCATAATTCTCAAAATTGCTAAAATATAAAGCAGTATCTGCAATCTCAAAGTTATATTCTGAAAACTCCCGCTCGTTCTCAATGAAGACATCACCATACGTGTATACCGATCCATCAGTATCCCTCGACCAAATGATGTCATACACTGAGTCTACGCCTTGAATGTACATAACAAGACGTTCGAGCCCATAGGTTAGCTCCGCCGGGACTGGACGGCACTCGATTCCTCCCACCTGCTGGAAGTAGGTAAACTGTGTGACCTCCATTCCGTTAAGCCATACCTCCCAGCCCAGACCCCAGGCACCCAGAGTAGGGCTCTCCCAGTCATCCTCCACAAAACGTACATCATGATCATGCGGCTCAATGCCGATGGTTCTGAGTGAATCAAGATAAAGATCAACGATGTTATCGGGCGACGGTTTGATGATGACCTGAAACTGATAGTAATGTTGCAATCGGTTGGGATTTTCTCCATAACGCCCGTCCGTTGGACGACGGCTTGGCTGCACATAGGCGGTCTTCCAAGTCTCGGGACCCAGTGAACGCAGTGTCGTAGCCGGGTGGAAGGTGCCGGCACCAACCTCATTATCGTAAGGCTGCAAGACAACACAGCCTTGTTTGGCCCAGTAGTCTTGCAAGGTAAGGATAACTTCCTGAAAGGTCATACGTGCGTCGTTCACTTCTGCTCCCTTTTCGCTCATCGCATGGATTGCTCTTTGTTGCCTAACGCCTGCTGTATCTCTGCCTCATCAAGGCCACTTGTAGCCAGGAGATCAGGGCGTAGCTCGGCTGTTTTGATTATAGACATTTTGCGTCGCCACTCAGCTATGGCTGCGTGATTACCGCTCAACAGTACTTCGGGCACCTCCAGACCTCGATATGAGGCAGGACGGGTGTATTGGGGGTATTCCAGGAGGCCTTTGGAAAAGGACTCGTCTACTATTGAAAGGTCACTTCCAAGAACACCCGGGAGCAGTCTGCAGACTGCATCACTTACGACCATTGCAGCCAGCTCGCCTCCCGTGAGAATGTAGTCACCTATGCTGATGCTCCGGTCTGCGAGCGTATACACACGCTCATCAAGTCCCTCGTATCTCCCACATATCATAATCAAGCGTTGTTTTGTGGCCAGTTCCTCGGCCATCTTCTGGTCAAACCGCTCGCCATAGGGAGTAAAGACTATGACCTCCGCAGGGCCTTCTGCAAGCAAGTCGTCCATAGCCTCAAAGATCGGCTCTGGTTTCATAAGCTGACCGGGTCCGCCGCCATAGATCTCATCATCCACCGTGCGATGTTTGTCAGAAGTCCAGCGACGCAGATCGTGGCCACTATATTCCAGGGCACCCATCTCCCGAGCCCTGCCAAGTATCGACGTGGACATGGTGGCTTCGATCATTTCGGGAAAGATGCTCAGGGTCTCAATCCGCATTGCGGGAACCTCTCTCTTTGTGCCCATCTTCTTCCGCGCAGGAAAAACCCGCATCTGGAGAGTCTGCTTTTGGGGTATCCGCTCCGTTGAGGGCAACGGCAGGAGCATCCGCTCTGGTGGTGCCTGCTTTTGGAACATCCGCTACCCACGTATCCGCTCTAACGGAACCGTCGACAGGAATATCTCCTTTGGTGATATCTGTCTCAGAAGTTTCTGTTTCGGAAGCGGACTTCAAAGTACGGGGATTCTCCCTGCAAGACTTATCACCGTCTCTACCGCTTTTGTTTGTTATGCCGGTTATCTCAACAAAACCACGGGGCAACGAGAGCGTTACTTCTTCTACTGTCTCTTCTGCTGTCTCTTTAGAAATATAGTCATCTACCGCGGGTATCTCCAGCCGGCCGTAGGGACCATCAATGACCCAGATATCATAGGCAGGGCCTGGTTTAATGGAGTCAAGACGTCCAAGGATGCCGTAGAACGTGTCGAGAAAGAGTGCTCCCTCTTGTATCATCGAGTGCTCTCTCGGTGAAGAGGGCGCCACCTCCTCCGATCCTTCGTCAAAACCATAATCGAGAAGTTGCGTTGCAGTGTCTATCTGCTCACTGTGTGCCAGTAGGTATCTACCTATGAGTCTGGTTGCCTGAGTCCTGTCGGCAACGCCTTTAAGCCTAATAAGAACACCGTGCTTTTTAAAGTCATCCTGTACCTCTACGACGGTAGTATGCCGTACTCCCTCACAAACAGGGGGCACAATCCACACTTCCAGCCCTGGATACAGAACAGACAGCCCGCCCGATTCCTGGGCGACCAGCTGTCCGTCTAATCCTCTGGTTTTATTGATCTGGGCTACGAGCTCATATTGAGGAGTGTGTGGTGTGGGGTTTTGCATGGCCCCGCGCCTAGTCCAGGATCTCGACCTCGATGTGCTTCCCACCCGAGTACGTGGAGGCCGCACGAGCTATTGTGCGTAGAGACTTGATGACCCTACCTTGTCTCCCGATGACCTTACCAATGTCGTCAGCGGCAACACGTACGTTAACGACCAGCGATCCGCCTTCGTCGACGGATTCGACCGTAACACTGTTTGGATCATCGACAAGAGCAGTCACAACCTGCTTGATGAGCTCTTCAATGTTCTTTTCTTCAGGCATGGTTATGCCTGTTCGCGGGCGATCTTGAGCAGACGGTCGACCGTCTCGGTGGGTTGAGCACCATTTTTGATCCAACCGTCGACCTTCTCAAGATCCATTTTAATAAATGCAGGCTCTACACAAGGATTGTAACGACCAACTTCTTCAATAATACGACCATCTCGTGGAGCTCTCGCGTCTGCTACGACAACACGGTAATATGGATTCTTCTTGGCCCCGTGACGTGCCAAACGGATCTTTACTGCCAAAACTATCTCCTCATCTATACCTTCCCACTGCCGTGGGGATACATATTCAGTAAGCACGATATTGTACTTCTTTATCGTTGCCCGCGCAATTACAGGCCTTGTTCAATCCAACCCAAAACCGCTCGCTTGGAGCCAATGGTTACCGGTAGCTACCTCTCTAACGATACAGTTTGATGCGATAGTGAGTGACGGACACCCGAGAGCGGCGGCAAATCTCCTGACGATTCAAGAAGCTGTTACCGCGAGCGGGAGAGAAACGAACTATCAGGTCAAGCTGTTTTAGGTACATAGTTAGAGGGCCAAAAGCTTATCAGCAAAATCATGGAGCTCGGGCACGTCGAACTGCTCCGCCTCGCCCTTGTCCATTCTCTCCGCAAAACCGGAGTCAAGCGGTAAACTGACGGTGAGTCCAATATTGTACTCGGCTGCCAGTGCCTGTATGTCGCTGGGCCCGAAGACCTTATGCTCACTGCCGCAATCCGGACATTTGAAATACGCCATATTCTCGACAATGCCTAAAACTGGAACCTCCATCATATCTGCCATATTGATTGCCTTGCCCACGATCATCGAGACAAGATCCTGGGGAGCAGTGACAATGACAATGCCATCGACGGGCAAAGACTGATAGACCGTTAAGGCAACATCGCCAGTGCCGGGAGGCATATCGATAAACAGATAGTCAAGCTCTCCCCAAAGGACCTCAGAGAAGAATTGACGGATTAGGTTGGAGATGATGGAGCCGCGCCACAGTACCGGCGTCGTCTCATCAGGCAATACCATGTTGGTGGACACTACCTTGATCCCCTGAGGTGTCTCCTGCGGAATGATGCCATCTTCACAGGCACCCAGATGTTCACTGATGCCAAAAGCCCTCGCCATAGTAGGGCCGGTGATGTCTGCATCCAGCACGCCGACCTTATAACCCTTTTTCTGCGTTAAGGTTGCCAACTGAGAGGTCACCAACGACTTGCCTACACCGCCTTTTCCGCTGACCACAGCAATGACCTTTTTGATCTTAGTCCCAGGATGCGTCTCTAACTTTGCAGGCTCGGTCCGCTCACCGCATCCACTCACACCACAGCTGGAACAACTTGAATCGCAGCTTTCTGATGTGGCAGCCTCTTCTGCTACTGTTTCATTTTCATCTGACATACATATCCTCGTTCTCCGTTTTTAGGACGACAAAATAACGCACATGAGCACAGTCTCTTCTCTTAAGGGTTGCCCCAGGGAGGCAGAATCGGATCAGAAAGACACGTTACCCTCCAAAGAGAGTCGCTACTCCTCAAGGTAGTCTTTAAGCTTGCTCGATCTGGAAGGGTGCCGCAGCTTGGCCAGGGTCTTGGATTCAATCTGGCGAATACGCTCACGTGTTACGCCAAACTCTCGTCCAACCTCCTCCAAGGTGCGTGGGTGACCGTCCTTGAGACCAAAGCGTAATGATATGACTTTACGCTCTCGCTCAGCAAGGCCATCAAGTACCTTCTGGAGTTGTTCTTGCAGCATACTGAAGGAAGCAGCATCCGGTGGTACCTCCGCTGCGGAATCCTCAATAAAGTCGCCGAGTTGGCTGTCCTCTTCCTCACCTATAGGTGTCTCAAGCGAGACCGGCTCCTGAGAGATCTTCTGTATCTCTCTAATGCGCTCTGCAGGCATACCCATGACCTCACCGATCTCCTCCGGAGAAGGGTCACGACCAAGCTCCTGCAGAAGTTGGCGCTGTACACGGACGAGCTTATTGATAGTCTCTACCATGTGCACCGGGATACGAATGGTGCGGGCCTGGTCAGCAATGGCGCGCGTGATGGCCTGTCGGATCCACCACGTAGCGTAGGTGGAGAATTTAAATCCCTTGGTATAGTCGAATTTTTCCACCGCGCGAATAAGACCCAGGTTACCCTCCTGGATAAGATCCAGGAAAAGCATACCACGACCCACATAGCGCTTGGCAATTGAGACCACGAGACGAAGATTAGCCTCAATGAGCTGTTGTTTAGCGTCAAGACCCTTTTGCTCTATGCGAGTGAGACGACGTTCCTCGCGTCTGTCCAACTGAACCTTCTGCTTGTGCGCCTCATCGAGCTTCTCGCCAGCCTCTACGCCGGCCTCTATCTTCATTGCAAGGTCTATCTCCTGCTCAGCTGTAAGCAGATCGACCTTACCGATCTCTTTAAGATACATACGCACCGGATCTCCGGTGAGCATGGCAACAGATGATTCCGAACTACTTCTCTTTTTTGTGGCCTTTTTGCGAGACGCTACTTTTGGCAGCTGAACGTCAACACTCTCTGATGCCTTGAGGTCCTCCTCGGGAATACCTTCAAGGATCTCATCGTCGCTCAGGACCTCTTCATCTTCGATATCGAGTTCGACATCATCATCCGGTACGTTAGAGATGCCCTTTTCTATATCTATATCAGGAGCTTCGGTCTCCGCGTCGTCGATAACGCTGATGCCCTTGTCCTCGATAAAGGCAGTAATGGCGCCTACCTGAGCCGCGTCCAGATCCTGATCGCCGAGCTGAGAAAGAACCTCGCTCACCGAGATAGTGCCAAACTCCCGAGACTCGTCCACAAGCTTAAGCAGATCTGCCTCCATTCCCCCCAGTGAAGCAGCTGCAGCGGCCAGTGCGGCTTTACTTACCACTGATCTAGTTTTGTTCTTTTCGCCTTTGGCCTTAACAGTGACTGACTTTTTTGCCGCCTGACTTCTTTTCTCGGCCTTTGCCGATTCACCCTTTTTGCCTTCCGGCTTTGCGGGTTCTGCGCGTTTGTCTTTAGTGGAAGCTTTCCTGGCCTTGGATTCAGCTGCGTCGTCCTTTTTAGAAGCAACCTCTTTTTTTGCTGTTTCTTTGGCTGTGGCCTCGGAGGCAGCCTTCTTTGTCTTGCTCGCGCGCTCGGTCTCTACCGAGCTGGACTTTTTGTTGTCTTTGCCGGGCAATGTTATCTCCTTAGATTTCATTTTTGGGAACGAATCAGTATACCACGCCTACTGTAACATCTTGGGTATCTCTGCAAGTCTTTCCCTTATTGTTGCCAACTCTGACTGTTTTTGAGCGATTTCTTTGAATTTGTCGTCTTTTTCTAAACTCGTACGTGCATTTACATAAGCGATCTTGGCCAGAGCAATCTCGTTTTGTAACTGCTCTTCGCGCAGCATATACATTAGTAAACGGGCATAGTCAGTCACACTGCCAGAAAAATCCCGCTGGAGCCCTGCCGAAAGCACCGTAGCATATGAGGGAGCAATACTTAAAGCAAGCGAGTAGAGCTCATCGCTTTCAGCCTGTTGATCTGCAACGAGAAGGCCTTGCGCGAGACTCTCTAATTCTTTGCTGTTCCACGCGATACGGTCAAATGCCTTAGCCAGAAGCGCGCGTACCTCAGCATATTCAATATAGAGGATAATCAGGTCGTTCTGGAGAGCAGTGCTCGCCTGTGTCTGACTACCAGCAGCGGCGCCCTGAGAGTCATTTTTGTCTCCCCCCACACGTAGCGTACCTCCCTTCGCATCACCTTGACTGGCTCTCTCTTTGCTCGCCTCAATCGTGCGTGGCGAGTGCATGCCATTAAAAAGCGTTGTGGCAGCAGAGTAGTCAACTCCCAGTTGTGGTGCCAATTCGTCGGCAATGTACTCGCTGGCAAGGATTGAGCCGCGAATCGGCAGAAGCACGGTAAGAGCTGATCGAAGTGCCGCGTTGCGGCCTTCAGGACTTGAAAGATCTGCATTCTTAAGACTTTGCTGTATTGCATACTTGAGCAGGGGTGTTGCCTCGTCCAACGTCGCTTGCAGAGCCTCCGCGCCTTCGTTGGCAAGAAATTCTGCCGGATCAACTCCTGGAGGCAGCTCCGCCACCTCAAGTGAGACACGAAAACGGCCAGCCTCCGGCGTGATGTCTTTATTGATGAGTTCTGCTGCACGTACCGCAGCCCTTTTTCCGGCCTCATCGCCGTCAAAAAGATAGATGACCTTTTTTGCGAAACGATTAAGCAATTTAAGGTGCTGCATTGTCAACGCCGTGCCCAGCGTTGCAACAGTCTGCGTAAAACCTGCCTCATGCATGGCGATGGTGTCGGTGTATCCCTCGACAACGATAGCGGTACCTTTACTGGTTATCGAAGCCTTAGCTTTGTCAAGAGCGTACAATGTCTCACGCTTATGGAACAAGGTGGTCTCAGAAGTATTGAGATATTTTGGCTCACCTTTGTCAATAATACGGCCGCCAAAAGCGATAATTCGACCTTGCAAGTCGGCAACGGGAAACATCACACGGTTATAAAAACGGTCACGCATACGCCCATTGGCTGTTTTGATAACAACGTTGGCCTCAAGGCATTCTTCAAAGGTGTAGCCTTTTGAACGAAGGTGGTCACACAGATTCGTACCGCCAGGCGCATAACCGAGTTGCCATTTTCTGGCCAATTCGGTTCCCATATTCCTTCCGCCCAAATAGGAGCGAGCAGCCTTGGCTCCCGGTGTGGCCCCGCGAAGCAATTGCACAGCATAATACTCAGCACTGACAGACATCAACTCAAGCAACTTAGCGCGTTTGCCTTGTGAAGGACCGCTCTGCGTCTCGGTAATGGTGATGTTTGAACGATCGGCTAAATAGCGCACCGCATCAATAAACTCCATGTCCTGGGTACGCATAATAAAGCCATAGGCATCACCACCAGCGTGGCAGCCAAAACAATGATATAACTGGGAACGAGGATCTACTTTGAACGAAGGGGTCTTCTCATCATGAAAAGGACAACGCCCCCAAAATTCCCGCCCTCGTTGATTAAGCACGACCGTCTCAGACACCAGGTCAACCAGATCGGTCGCCTCGCGGACCCTGCGGATGTCATCGTCACTAATCAATGTGCTCCCCATAGTAGCAAAGTGCAGCAACAAGAGTGGTGTGACGTTGTCGTTGTGGCTGCTGCCTCACATACGATGTTGCCCTCAACAGTTCTTGCTTATTTTAACGCGCGACGTTCCTTTTTTCTGGTGCGTTTATCCTCGTACATGCTCTCGTCGGCAATACTCAAAAGCAATGACGCACTCTTGGCGTTGTCCTTGCCAACCTCAACTACACCAAAGCTAAAACTGCGATCATACACGCCCCCAAAACTCCCCGCAAGCTCCCTTCTCATAACCTCCAATCTTTCACGTGCCTGTTGACCCGAGAAATTACGGATAAGCAGCATAAACTCATCACCGCCCAGGCGGCATACAACAGACTGTCCGCCAAAGCCCAATAAGATATGAGCAGTAGCTAAGATGTATTCGTCGCCCGCGGTATGTCCGAGGGTATCGTTAACATATTTAAGGCCATCCATATCCACAAAGGCTACTACAAAAACCTGCTTCTCTTCCAGCCAATTCTCAAAGGTAAGCATGCCATAGTGGCGCGAGTAGGTAGCGGTGAGCGTGTCATAGTAGGCAACCTGCTCAAGTTCTTTCCGTTGTTGTTGCTCGTCGGTAATATCAATCAGTATCAGGACGATTGATTTGTGCTCCATCCAGGTGATCGGATAACCCGTTACCGAAAAGAACTGACTCAACGAACCATCCCCGCCTACCAGTTCAACGATAGTCTGCAGAGGTACTTCGGCCTGTGCCTTTCCTGACACCGGCCCAGAATTGTATTCATCTATTCGCAGATTAAGGACAGCCTCGAGCTCTCCGACACTCTCGATGCCAGGCAGATACCTGGAAGGCTTATGATTTGTGTAGAGCCATTCGTGTGTAGAACGATCAACAACAATGATAAGCTCCTCAATACTTTTTGTGATTCCCTCCAAAAGCAACACGGTATTATGGGCATCGAGAGCTAATTGCTGGTTGATTTCGATCTCGGCATGCAGGGCCTCTTCACGTTCTCTGAGTTGTGTGATCATATCGTTAATAGAAGCGGAGAACGCGCCGGCAAAACTGAGCTTTTGGTTGTAGTCACCCTTTGCGACCTGTCCCACCTGCCAGGAAATATGCTTAAGGGTGGACTGCAGGTTTTTGAGACCGCGGGCTATGTCGTTTTCCTGCGAGATCTTGATTGAGGAGTCAAGGTTGCCCCGTGACAACTCGTTGGCCAGGGTACGGCATTCGTCAATGCTTTGCCCTATAAAGAGTATGCCCTGAGCAAGCTCTCTAAAAGGCTCCGCGAGTTTCTCGGGATCCAAAAAGGCGCTCTTTGGATTGTAGAGCACATCGCGCAGATAAGAGAACAGTGCATCCACCGCAAACTGTACTTCTCCAATCGGAAGGTTCTGCATGCTTTGTGGACTCTTCTCAGCTTCCAAGCCTGCTCCTTAATCACGTGCCCAAGTGGCCTGCTGTTTGTTCAGTTCATCCTTTTGATACCAGCTGATAATAGCTTACAGGAAGCTATTTACACAACGATACCGTTAAAGCGACAGGTTCTGTCGCCATTTGCCCAGCAATCCACCTCGCGTACATCGTATTCATTTCCCGTATACGCATTGAGAATGCCGGCAATAAAACCTTCGTCATAGGTGCAGACAGTCTCGTTGGTGATGGGCAGGCCGCTACAGTCGAGGTCTTCCCCTACCGTGAGCGTGATGTTGCCGGTCTCGGCATCAAATGACTCCATACGTAGGATGCCGATCTTATTCTCCTCAAGAGCAGCCTGTAGATTTGCCACAAAGACATCCAAATCAGCCGTCAGATCGAGGACATTGGCAGCAAATTCTTTACCAGCCAGAAAACCAGACTCACGAAACAGGTCATTTGCCTTGTCGGGGCCATACTCCTTGGTGAGGATATCAAGCATGGTAAACTGCATGAGGCGATAGACCAATACGGGCATCTCAACTCCCAGGACACCCCGTCCTTCTTTGATGTCTCCGAGACTCTCCCACGTGAATTGATTATGCGTTGCACCCATTGACTGCTTGAATACATTATCCATGCACAATACCTCCTTCCCAGTCTGCTATTTTGATGCCCAGCCTCTGCCCTTGTTTTGAAAACTGCTACTGGGTCAGCATAAAATGCGATTATAAGAGTATTGTAACTTTTTTTAGCGACTTGAGCATCGTAGAATCACCCTGGGCACCCAAGTCAGATACAAAAACATTCTGTTCAGCCCTTCAGAGGCGGTGGGAGTATTGAGGGCTTTACGGCTCGCTATCGTTTTGATTACATCATATCCTGTGGATCTACATCTATTGCTCTGTTAACACCCGCAACGGCTTTTGTGCTTTTAAGAAGAGGACCGAGCCAGCCGGGAATGTCTGCCCCTCTCGGAGCCTTGATCAAAAGATGCCAACGATGGGACCCCTGGCGTTTAGCTATTACGCACGGACTCGGTCCCAATAACTGCCACTCCTCCGGAAGATGTGGTCTCAGGTTTGTGGCGACCTGTTTGATATCCTTCTGTACCGATTCGAGGTCTTTGCCCCAGGCGAGAATACTAGCAAGTCGCCCAAAGGGCGGATAGCACAGCTCAGCTCGCTCTATACATTCTGACTCCAGGAGCATTGTGCGGTCGTGGCTTGCAGCCGCTCGGATGGCAACATGCTCCGGCCAGTAGGTTTGCACGAAGACCCTTCCATCCTTCTCAGCTCTACCTGCCCTGCCTGCTACCTGCTCCACTAACTGCCAGGTGCGTTCGGCCGCGCGAAAGTCAGGGAACTTCAGGGCCACATCGGCAATGAGCACACCCACCAAGGTTACATCTGCAAAGTCCAGACCTTTGGCAATCATCTGAGTACCCAGCAACACACCGCTCTCCGCCGCCGCAAACTCTTCCAATCGTTTCTCGTGACCGTCTTTGAGGCGTGTAGTATCAGCATCCATGCGTACGATCGGAGTGCCCTGCGGCAAGATCTCTATGAGCTGGTCGGCCGCGTACTGGGTGCCTGGCCCCAGCTGCTTGAGATATGGGCTGCCGCACTCCGGACACACCGCAGGCACTGGTGCGTGGGCATCGCAATAATGACAGAGCAGGTGAGCTGGGTGCTGATGAAACGTCATTGATGTGTCGCATTGTTCGCACATAGGGACAAAACCGCAGTCGCGGCACAGCAATACCGAGGCAAAGCCGCGCTTATTCAAAAGTAATACGGCTTTCTCCCCTCTTTCGATAGTCTGTCGGAGCGCTTCTTTCAAGGCAGAGGAATACATGGACCTGTTGCCAGCATGAAACTCTGCGGCCAGGTCCACAACCTCTACGGGAGGCAAGGGACGACCGCTGACGCGCTCAGGAAGCAACACATGGATAAAGTTTGAAGCAACAGGTCTTCTTGAAGACTCGGGGCTCACCTCATGCGTCGTACGTAGAGAAACGTCGTGTTTGGTGCGGCACTCGCCAGCTACATACAGGCTTTCCAGCGAAGGCGTGGCCGAGCCCAAAACCACAACCGCGCCACAAAGCTCTGCTCGTTTTATGGCTACATCGCGACTCACGTAGCGAGGGGTTGAGCCTTGTTTATAGGAGCTTTCATGCTCCTCGTCGATGACAATGAGCCTCAGGTCTTTGAGAGGCGCAAAGAGGGCAGAACGAGCACCTACTACTAC
>JAVBUQ010000038.1:0-18842 GCA_031555185.1 Coriobacteriales bacterium | reverse complement strand
TCGCTCCAGGCCCAGGTAATTAAGGACTTCCTGGAGAAGGTAGGAATACAAAACACTGTTGCCCGCACAGGAAAACTGCAGTCTGTCAATCATCAAGGCCTCAAGTCTCATGGCGGCAACAGTCTTGTTCTCATAGACCAGTTCGCTGAGCCGAGCCGGATCAACGCCCAGGTCCATCATCTCGGTGGCATCGGCAAATGCCGATCGATTGGTGTTCTTAAAGGCAAAGCGTCCTGTGTCGGTCATAATGCCTACATAACAGTACGTGGCCATATCAAGCGTAGGTACAACCTTACTGGCCTTGATGATCTTCCAGATGACACTGGCCGTAGCCGGAGCGGTAGTGTCGCCAATGTAGTGGCTGGCAAAACCCTCATAGTTGGCATGATGATCAATAACGAGCGTATCCTTTGCCCTCCCCAGGATATGCTCTGAAGTACCCAGACGTTTTGCAGTAGAAGCGTCAACAACTACGAAGAGATCGGGAGTGGCAGAATAGTCGCTTGCCAGCACAAACTCATACTCAGGTAAAAAATCGTAGAGATCGGGCGCGGGATGATCCTGGCCGAGCAATACAGAAACGTCCTTGCCCATAGCCCGTAATAGATCTCGTAATGCAAGCGCAGAGCCTATCGCGTCGCCATCAGGATTTACATGTCCGGCAATGACGATACTCTGTGCGGCATTCAGTATCTCCAGGGCTGTCTCAGGCGAAATGCTTTCTGCCTTACCTGCCCTCTCTGCTCCGCAGAAAAGTGCCTCGTCGTCCACCTTACAGACCTGACCGCTCATTATTCTCACTCCTGAAATATGCTTCAATCTCTTGTGCGTGGTCTACTCCGGTATCGATGACAAAGCGAAGCTCAGGCGTCACACGCCAGCCAAGCTCCTTGCCAAGCAGACCACGAAGGCGCCCTTTGGCACTCTCAAGACCTGCCATAGTATCCTCGTAGTGCTCGGGGGAGCTGCTCACCAACACGGTAGCAATACTACGGTCCCTCGATACCCTCACATCCGTTACCGTAATAAGCTCAAGCCGTGGATCGGAGAATTCAGTCAACAGTAAGCTGGCGAGAGCTGCACGTGCTGTCTCGTTCACTTTTCTCGATGCCGCTGATTGTTTCTCTGCCACGCTTAAACCTCTCTTATTACTTCTGTCCTCTTATAGGTTTCCAGTACATCTCCAACTTTGATATCTTGATATCCATCGATACCAATACCACATTCATACCCGGCCTTGACGCTCTTTACATCGTCTTTAAAGCGGCGCAGCGAGGCGATAGTGCCTTCGTGGACTACCATACCGTCGCGAATAATACGGATCTCATCGTCACGGCCTATCTCTCCTTCTTCTACCATGCAGCCTGCGATGGTGCCAAGCTTAGGTACCTTGAAGGTCTCACGTACCTCGGCCATACCGGTATCCTTCTCAACAATCTCAGGGGCAAGCAGGCCTACACGAGCAGCGTTGATGTCTTCAATGGCCTGATAGATGATCTTGTAGGTCTTGATCTCTACCTCTTCGCGCACGGCCATCTGCTTGGCTTTGACGGTAGGACGTACGTTAAACCCGATGATGATGGCATTTGACGCTGTAGCCAGGGTAACATCCGTTTCGGTAACGCCGCCCACAGCTGAGTGGATGATATTGATACGCACTTCGCTTTGGTCCATCTTATCAAGAGCATCCTTGAGTGCTTCTATCGAACCCTGGACATCCGCCTTGACAATAAGGTTAAGCTCCGAGAGTTTGTCCTGCTCAATATGACTGAAGAGGTTCTCAAGGGTAATGCGCTGTTTGTTCTGCTGCTCTGCCATACGCTGTCTGAGTGAGCGGTCTTCCGCCAGATTACGGGCATCTCGCTCCTCAGAAAAGACCCTGAAGTCATCGCCAGCATCGGGCACCGAGTTAAGACCCAGTATCTCTACCGGATCGGACGGCAGTGCCTCGTCAACGTTCTCGCCGAGTGGGTTGATCAAAGCGCGCACGCGACCATAGGCGGTACCCATGACAATGGCATCACCCACTTTGAGTGTTCCGCGTTGGCACAGTACGGTGGCTACCGGACCACGTCCTTTGTCCAACTTGGCTTCAATGACAAAACCTGACGCGAGAGTGTTGGGATTAGCCTTGAGCTCCAGAACGTCCGCCTGAAGGATGATCGATTCAAGAAGTTCGTCTATATTGAGACGCTTCTTGGCAGAGACATCCACAAACATGTTCTGGCCGCCCCATTCCTCGGGTACGATTCCTTTCTCGGAAAGCTCCTGGCGGACCCTGTCGGGTGTGGCACCCGGCTTGTCGATCTTATTGACCGCAACAACTATCGGTACGCCTGCAGCCTCCGCGTGGTTGATTGCCTCAACAGTCTGCGGCATCACGCCGTCATCGGCGGCTACCACGAGGACTACAACATCGGTAACACGCGCACCGCGAGCACGCATGGCAGTAAAGGCCTCATGGCCCGGCGTGTCGATAAAAGTGATCTGCCTGCCATTGATATGCACCACCGACGCGCCGATATGCTGGGTAATACCACCGGCTTCGGTTGTGATGACCTCTGTCTCACGAATGGCATCCAGAAGTGAGGTCTTGCCGTGGTCGACATGTCCCATGACCGTCACAACTGGCGGACGGGGAACAAGGTTCTCAGGTGAGTCATTGATCTGCACCGCGTATTCTTCTTCCGGAGAGACAATACGTACCTTGCGCTCCAGGTCGTCGGCAATAAGCTCAATGAGGTCATTGCTCATGGTCTGAGTGACTGTAAGGGGGCTTCCGAGCAGGAAAAGCCTCTTGACCACATCGCCGGAAGGCACCCCCAGCGCATCTGAGAACTGCTGTACGGTGGCGCCCGTCTGGATCTCAGCCACCGAGGAATCAAGTACTAATTCCGGATCAAGGCCGCGTTCAATAGCTTCAAGCTCCGCACGCTCCTTAGCTTCTGCTTCGCGCTTCTCCTTACGTTTCTTACGACGGCCGCCGCCTTCGTCCCCCGCCGCTTTAACGGCAGCACGTGCCTCGGCAAGAACCTTCTCACGTTGCAGCATCTCGGCAGCAATAGCCATTTGTTTGTAGCGATCATCTTCAGAGGCTTCTTCGTCCTCGTATGCGTCTGTCATCGGCATGTCGAACTGCTTGCGGCTCTCCTTGCCTTTACGGCTGCGATTGGAGCCTTCGTTATAACCCTGTTCGCCCGCCTCACGGCCCTTGCGTCCCTTGGCTTTGCGACCACTACGGCCTTCGCCCTCAACTTCAGGAGCAGCTTCGCCCTCCGCCTGAGCCGTCTTTTGGTGTGTCGCCTGCTCTTGGGGTTTTTCGGCCTTTACGCTGGCTTTTGCCTGAGGTTTATCTGTCTTCTCAGGAGCAGGGGCAGCAGCCGTTTTTGCCTTCTTGGCTTCTTTTATAGATGCCTTCTCTGCTTCGATTCTGCTCTGCTCCGCTTCGATCTGAGAGAGCAGACCACTGAAGGTCGACGGCTTCTTTTTTTGTTTTGTCGGAGCACCCTTTTCTTCTTTCGCGGCTGCTTTAGTCTCTTTGGAGCCTGCCTTCTGATGAGCATCGCTGCTGGTTTGTTCGCGTTGCTCGACCTTGTCGGCCGGATGTGGCGCTTCGTCCTCCAAAGCTGCTACTTCCTCTTCAAAAACAGCGGAAAGATCGTCGACTGCCTCTTTTGTGTTGATGGCTTCACGTGGCTTGAGGTCAGTTTTCTTCTCTTCCTTATGTGCACGCTGCTCCTCGCGCCCTGCCCGTTCCTTTTCCGCCGCAGCGGCTCGAGCCGCTGCCTCCTCCTCACGGCGTTTGCGCTCTGCCGCCGCCCTTGCAGCTGCCTCCGCCTTCTTGGCGTCTTCGGCTTCTGCCTGTTTCTCGGCTATCTCCGGTCCGAGCTGTTTGCGGACTTTGTCTACATAGGCATCAACCAAAGTGGAGGAGTGGCCCTTTGCGGGGATCTTCATCTCCTCAAGCCGTACGAGCAGCTCTTTGCTGGTCATACCAAATTCCTTGGCTAACTCATGTACTCTGATTCCTGCCATGTTGCTCCGTTCTGATGTTCTCAGACAGTCTGCTCTTGCTCGTTGCAGACACTTCTCAATTCACGCTCTAAACGCCGATAATCCTCGCTGCTGAGTTGGCATTTGAGAGCCTGTCCCAGACGTCCTCGCTTCTCGGCTGCACTGAAGCATTCCTCATTTGCACAGAGATAGGCTCCGCGACCACTGGCGCGTCCGCTTTTATCGCAACACACAACGCCTTCTTTGTCGCGCACAAAGCGTACAAGACCTCCTTTGGCGTCATTTCTGCCACAGGCCACACACGTACGCCTGGGAACCTTGCGGCTGCCTTTTTCTGTGCCTTTATTCATTAAGACTGGTCCTCAGCTAACGATCCTTCGTCTTGCGGCTCATCTGCTGACTTATCGCCCAGGATCTCTTTGGCTGCTTCGCCCAGTTCATCTTCCAACTCCACGGCGTCAGAGATCGCAAGATCATCCTCGGCAAGAGCTATGGCATCGCGGGCCTTATCAAACACCTCATGTTTAACATCATCAGCATTCTCGGCTTCAAAAGCATCCTCAGAGGCGATAGCCTGTTCAACAGTCTGCTCCGCTGCGACTACTGCTGCGATGTCGTCAAGGGTCTCGCGTGATTCGGCCTCTACCATGTGTTCATGTATCCCACAGTAGCTCGAACCCGGACGGGCATGGTTGCGACAACGGATGCCCGCATCATTAACATATTCACAGCGTCCGTCTTCTTTCTCGCCGCTGCCTTCTTCTTCCTCAAAGAGCGTGGTTACGAGATTAGGCAGGTCGTTCTTAAGACTGGCGCTCTTGATATCTATATGCCAGCCAGTCAGACGAGCAGCCAACCGTGCGTTTTGGCCTTCCTTGCCAATCGCCAATGAAAGCTGATCTTCAGGCACTATAACGGTGGCATAACGCGTGTCCTCGTCAATCAGGACACGGGTAACCTTGGCTGGCGAAAGCGCCTTTGCCACATATATCTCAGGATTCTCATCCCACTGGATCACATCAACGCGCTCATTGCGGAGTTCTTCGACCACCATTCTTACGCGGCTGCCCTTTGGCCCCACACACGCGCCAACAGGATCAAGATTAGGCTCACGGCTCGAGACCGCGATCTTTGAGCGGGCTCCGGCTTCGCGGGCTACGCTCTGGATCTCTACCACTCCGTCATAGATCTCCGGCACTTCGATCTCAAAGAGGCGACGGATCAGGTCTGGATGTGTACGAGAAACAACGATAGCCGGACGCGTAGTCTCTCCCCTGCTGCCTTCTTCACGTTTGCTGGGATCGCGTACATCAATGATCAAGGATTTGAGTCGCTGATTGTGCCGGTAATGTTCGTTGTCAGGTTTTTCATTAAGTTCACGAGGATTGCGCCTGTGATCAAAGTGCGGTAATTCGGCCTCAACGCCGTCCCTGATCTTGATGATGGTAAAGTCCGGCGTCACCTGCAATACGGTACCGGTGACCAGCTCACCTTTTCTCTCAGCAAATTCTTCGTAGATAGCCAGTCTACCAGCATCTCGTACGATGGATTGTATTACGCTTTTTGCGTTCTGCGCCGCAATCCTGCTTACGTCATCAGGAGTGACAACCCGTGGAATGTACTCCTCGTACTCACCGGTCTCGTCATCAGGCTCTCCCTGGCCTACAAGCTCCTCAACAATGATGTCGCCGCTTTCACGGTCGATAGTCACTCGGGCGTCCCATTTGAGCTTGAGCACCTTTTGATAGCTTTCTGCCAGACTCTGCTCCAGCTGATCAAGCAGGTACATCTCGTCGATATTTTTCTCTTTGGCCAACGCTTCCAGCGCAGCTACTAATTCTGCTGACATCAGCTATCCTTTCTGACCTTCAAAGTCAAAACGTCCTTTGATCCTTGCTTTTTTAATATCTGCAAACCTCAGCGGGTAACGAGCTCCCTCCGCTTCAAGCGTGATGATCTGTTCTTCGGTGTTTACAGTAAGGATCTTGCCGGTGTACTTGAGACGTGGTTTTTCGTCTTTGTCTGAGGCATCCTGAAAAACCCCGGCGCTCTCCAGCGTGATAACTGCTTCTTCACCTACCGCTTTTTCAAAGTGCCCAAGTGTGCGCACTGGCCTGTCAATGCCCGGAGAGGATACTTCCAGGGTATAGCTCCCTTTGTAAGGGTCAAGCGCCTCGACAACCTCTGCAACCCAGGAGTTGGCACTTGCCACATCGTCGAGTGTGAGGCCATCGGGTTTATCGAGGTAGATACGTAGAAGGGTACTACGCCCGGAGCCAGTCTGCTCGAGTTCAACGAGGTCAAAACCGTGTGAACAGGCAGCAGCTTCCAGGGCTCCTAACAGTTGTATCTCTTTTTTGCTGCGCACCGGCAACCTTCCCTATGCTCTAACATAAAGAAAGCGGGACACGATCGCCCACTTTCCTCGAATAAAACCTGTCTTGTTCGCTTGAGTCAACAAACGGGCGCTTTCTCAGGAAAGCGCTTGACACATTATGTCACATTTTTATCACTTTGGCTAGCAATTTTATGCAGTCTCAAAGCCGATCTCTTCGATAAGGGCTCTCAAAGCATCCTCAGTGGCACGCTCATCATGGACAACCGTAGCCGTACCGCTTTCAAGATCGGCAACCACAGATTCCACTCCAGCACGTTTTCCGAGCGCCTCTTCCACCGAGCTGGTGCAATGCCTACAGGTCATACCGTTGATCTTGATGACTGTTGTTTCCATGTGCTTCCTTCCAGGTCAGAAGTACGACTTTGGGTTTGGAGAGGGCGTATGTTGGTATCCGGTGATTTCACGTAATGTTATTCACGTAAGCGTTTATGGAGCGTATGAGCCAGAAACAACACCCTCAACAAGCGATACATGTTCAGGCAGGCAGCGGCGCATTAAGTGCTGACAGCGCCAGCAGGAAGGCATACCCATACTCGTTGTCATAGCCTGCTACGACATGCACATTCTTACCAAGAACCTCAACCTGTCCAGGAGCTACGATAGAGCCGATGCCACGTCCGATAACATACGTGGATACCATGGTGCGGCGATGCGACACACGAAGATTAAGTGGATGAGTAGCCTCATAAGCCCGCAAAGCCTCAAGGACGTTTTCTTTGGTAAGTTCTTTCGTCTGTTCTGCCTCATCAAATTCCATGACAAGCGAGAGGATGGAGCCATCGGTTACGGGCACGCGGCACGAGATCCCAAAAGTATTCTCGATTTTGGGGAACATACGCTGCAGACTTTTGGTAGCGCCGGTATCGGTGACTACGATATTGTCCATACAGCCAAAACCGTTGGCAAACTTATGCGCATTACCATCGAGCGACAATTGAGAATTAGTCACGGCATGTGTGGTGTTAAGGAAGATATTCTTGGGCATGCCATAGACCTCGCCCAAAGCCTTGACGATAGGAGCAGCACAGGTAGTAGTACAGCTGGCACGCGAGACGATATCCAAACCGGGATCGTCCTCATCATTGATACCATAGATCACCAGGGGGGTATCGTCTTTTGCCGGAGCACTCATAATGACCTTCTTTGCGCCTGCATCAAGAAAAAGCTGAGCTTTTTCCTTGGTCAGGAACTTACCGGTAGCATCAATGGCAACGTCCACACCAAGCTGAAGAAGCGGCAGTGTAGAAGGAACGGCTGCGCCAAACACCGGAACCTCATGTTTGAACTCAGGCGTAATGCCTTCTAAAACCGTGCCTTTATCCGCAAAGACCAGATAGCCAAAATGACCTTCGCTTATCTGCTCACCTGCTTTTAGATCTCGGGAATATACGTCCAGAGGAAAGAAGCGATGCGTAGAGTCGTGCTCAAGTTTCTCTGCAATCTCAATCAGATCCTTGTGCCCCGATGCACTCACACCTTTGAGCTGAATAAGCTCACCTTGATCCGCCAAAGCTCGAAGCGTGCAGTTGAAGATCCTGCCGCCCAGACCGGCTACGAATAACGTGTTTGGCATGACTCCTCCAATTCAATAGTGATACATCTTTTGGCTGTTAAAACCTGCGTTTGTGATAGTGCTTGCGTCTAAACCACTTGAACCTCTCCAGTGTAGGCAATTCTCCACCTGTTTGCACAGGGCGTCATCTCTCTTGCTCGTGAGTGGTCTCGTAAACCCAGAGTCGTAGTTCCTATGACGCACCTGTTCTATAATGTGACACTTTAATACCGTAGATGCGACCCATAACGCAGAGTCATACCTCATAGTTTATAATAGGAACATTAGTGTTTCAGAGAGACGTGGCAAGGAAGGTACATGGCAGAAGAGAACGGTCCGCAAGAAAGCGGCGAGCAAACAGACCTGAGCCTTACAGCTATCATTAAGGCCCTCGATACCGGAAAACCAATGTCAGATGCCCGAGAGACCTCCGCGGACACTGCTTTTGACCCCAATGCTACCATGAACTATCAGCAGGCGGGTATGCCCTACCCCGAACTGCCTTTTGCAAATGAGGGCTCTGTTGCTGGAACAAGCGCTCGGACAAGAGAGCAGGATATGCTCTCCTCTCTTCAGACATCAAGCAACGGCCTGGACGAGATTTCTGGGAATGGTGGCGTAGGAACCGGTAATGCTGGAGTGCAACGCACGTCTGTTCGTAACTCACCCGCAACGAATCTACGTTCTGCAGCTTCTGCGAATACAACGACCCGTGCTGCGCGAGGTTCGGTGAGTGCCACTGATTATGAGAATCTCTCCTCAAACTATCGCCCTCTCACCGCCAAGCAATCTACCTATAAGATCCGCGGCGGAGGCCATAAACAACGACTCAGTCCTCGTTCTCCGGTCCTTATCGTAGCTTCCGTCATCCTTGTTGTAGCAGGTATCGGTATTTTTATCTCCCTCCTTAATAATGTGACCAACTCGGCGTCCGCCGGTTCGTCCGGCTATGAGTTTAATCTCACAACGACCCAGACACGGGAGGCCATCGATGCGCGCATTCCTGTTCTTCTGAATTATGTTGGTGCCAGTATAGAGGATACTCTGGCGTCCATTGCAGAGACCGGACAATACCTCTATACCAACGAGCGTTATCAACCGGATTCTCCCGATACAGGCGCTTCGGGCAGCGAAACGGTCAGCATGCCTCTGGAAATGTCTGCAGAACAAATGACCGGGTATTATGAAGGCGGATACAACGCCTATACTCCAGAAGAACTCGCTGAATACTTCAATGGCTCTTACACTCTGGATATGGCCCGAGGAGAACTTGGCAGTTGGAACAAGGTCAAGTATGTCAACTTAAACGCTACCAGTATCGAAGACGAGATGGCCCATCTCGCAGAGGTCCAGCTACTTACCGGTGAATCGGTGACTGTCTCTGCCCAGGGAGTTGACTCCAGAGGCAATTATGTCATCCAAGGTCAGAAAGTTGAGGGCGAGCAGGTGTTCTTTTTCAAGATAGCCGCCTGCCCCTTTAATGAGGTATACAGCGCTCAGGCCCTCTCCGATGCCAGCGTCTATATCACCTGTACCGTAGCAAACTATGACTTCTTTACCGGCGCAGATACGATAACTGCTCAGTAGTCACCTCAGCTTGATACGAAACTAGCGGTCGCGTTGCTCCTGCGGTGGCTGGTTTTGGAAGAAGGAAGTATCTCAGAAGCTGGTTTTGAAGTGGGCGTGGTGCTCAGAGGTGCCGATCTCTTTCTGGGGCGCAGACAATCAGACGCATCGTCTCCCTCATCTCAAAGTGTTTCTGAAACACCGTTCCCTGTTACTCACTGTCTTTCGGCGGCGGTTTTTTGTGCTCTCCGGTTTCTGTATGGTGGCTCTGACGTTTTTCATAATGATGCGTGAGGACCGTACTGGTAAGACCAAGACGCCAGATGAACAGAGCCACAACAACAATCAGGATAACGACATACACAATACGCAGTGGGCTATGGTCCTGTGAGATAAGGATGGCAAGAATAGCCAATACGATGCTGATACCATAGATGATCAAGACGGTAGTGCGCTGGCTGAAACCAAGATTGATGAAACGGTGGTGCACATGCTCCTTGTCGGCACTGAAGATATGCTGGCCGGCACGTAACCTTCTGACAATAGAGGTAAAGGTATCGATGACCGGGATGCCGGCAATGACAACGGGGATCAGAAGTGAGATCAGTGCCGTTGCTCTCACCACACCAAAAAGTGATACCAAACCCAGACTGAAACCAAGTAAGAGCGCACCGCTGTCGCCCAGGAATATTTTGGCGGGGTAGAAATTAAAGAAGAGGAACCCTCCGCATACCCCTACAAGAGCGATGGCCATGATAGCAGCATCCATACCACCACGCGTAACGGAGAGAAAGAAGAGTGCACCGGCGCAAATAAGCACTACACCAGAAGCAAGACCATCCAGCCCATCGATAAGATTGATAATGTTAGCAAAGGCAACGAGGTAAAAGACCGTTACAGGGTAGGCCAACCAACCAATATCTATGACTCCCGGACCAAAGGGGTTAAGAAAGTGAGAGAACAATACTCCCGATGCGCACGCTATGATTGCTGCGATTATCTGGCCCAGGAACTTTACCAGTGGTCTGATCTGATACACATCATCGAAGAAACCGGTGATGAAGATAACTACCATGGCTACACCAACACCATAGTAATTGATATCTTTGTTAAGCCCTCTAATATGTAGAAGGTCGGGATCAATCACGTTTACCACTACGATAAAACCAAGCGCAAGGATCAGGCCGATAAAAATAGCCACACCACCCAGGCGGGGAGTTGGTTTGGTATTGACTCGTCTGCCATCGGGATAATCAACTGCATCTACGCGCCAGGCGAGTTTTATGACCAATGGGGTCACTGCAGCGGTGCCGATTATGGCAATAAGAAAAACAGCTGCGAACCAGTACCACTCCAAAAATAACTCCAAATACAGGCTGAGGGCATATGTTGCGTGAGTTACAATTACAATTATACGTCACTTGCTGGTGGAGGAAGGGACTGCAGGAACAGCAATGAACACTGCCAATAGACGTTATGATGCGCAGCGATCATCTCGAGGCCTCAAGATAGGCCTTATTGTTGTAGTTGTTGTTGCCTTTGTATTGGCAGGCACGCTTATTGGTACTATCTGGCTTTCTGGTAGCCCTGGCGGAGGCCTTCAACAGAATGAGACCAGTTTCAGCACTCTTACTTCAGAAGAAGAGGCTACGTCAAATCAATACACCATCACTCTGGACGTGAGCGCTACGCCGGGCGCCTCGCTTTCCGAAAGCACCGTCTCGGCTGATCTGGGCACACAGGTAGGTTACCTCCCTTATGCTACCCAGGACGGCATGCGGTTTGTTGGCTGGTATACAGCCCCTGAGGGTGACGCCTCGGCAGTGAAGATAGACAACAACTCCCTCGAGCTCCTTGCCCCTGATACCAACCAGACGCTGTATGCCCGCTTTGAGCCCCGTCCTACCTCAATAGACTATGATAATGGCGGACTGCCTATTTTGATGTATCACTATTTCTATGACCCCAATCTGGGCGAGGCTGGTGAAGACACCAACTGGATGGATATTCATCTCTTTGAGTCCCATCTGGCCTATCTCCAAAGCCAGAACTACTACTTTCCCACCTGGGAAGAAGTTGGTGCCTATATCCGCGGAGAGATCCTCCTGCCAAAACCCAGTATCATGCTGTGCAGCGACGACGGGCATGAGAGTTTCTTCAGATTGGCAGCGCCTCTGGTTTTTCAGTATGGTGCCAGGATGACCTCATTCATCGTGCTCAAAGACCTGGAGGCTTCGGGACGCCTTGGTCAATTTGACGAGAATACGATATTCATCCAGTCGCACTCCTATGACATGCACCGCGGCGGCAGCGATGGAGACGCGCGTATCCTTACCGCCTCTTATCAGGAGATCTTTGATGATGCCAAAATGGCAGAGACACTCCTTGGAAACGAACTTGCCTATTGTTATCCCTTTGGCAAGACCAACACTAATGCCAAGCAGGCCCTTGCGGATGCTGGAGTAGGCGTTGCCCTGGTTATCGAGAATGATCGAGCTTACCCACTCTGCGACCCCATGGAGGTACCACGGCTCAGGATGAGTGACGGGTCCACAGCGGACTACCTTGCCTCAGTAGCTTATTAGGGCACGGAGCATCTTGTCACATTTTTGCGAAAAGGCGACCCAGGCAGTGCTACCCTCGACTCATACGTTCCATAGACGCAGCATACTTTTATAGTGCAGTTCGAGAGCTTTATTCCGCTCATGACGATTTCTCTGTTCCCGTACTCACTAAGCGGAATATAAGCGGCCTCCCACTCACACACTATAAAAATATGCTGCATTCCACGAAATCGACGAGTAGCAACACTGCCTGAATCGCCGCAGTGCCACTTTATCTGCGGCAAGATGCCGCGTCCCGTTCAGGCGAGTGGTGGCATGGGTTTCCACGCGGGATCTCTGATGATGACACGAGCATCTTTCATGCCCTTTCTCAAAGCGGGAAGGCCTTCTTTGAAGTCTTTGGTGATAAAGAGCCTGATGAATTCCTTGCCAAAGGTCGCTATCGTACCAATGCTCCAAAGTACAGGGTTATACTCCCCCTGAAGCTTCATATAACGGGCCATATGTCCGCGATTACGCATGATATAATAACGCGCCATATTTGAGGTGGAATTAAGCTTGCGTACTTTTCCCAGTTTGATATTGGCAATGGGGCGAGTACGTTGCATCAGCACATCCCTGATAAGGACAGGCTGGGTGATCTTGGATGCAAGGTAACCATACAGAGCATCATCCCAATAGATAAAGAAACGATAATCAGGAATACCAATCTTCTCTACAACCTTCCTGTTGAAGAGTCCGCCCTCAAAGCAGGCAGTATTCATGGGATGAGAGGTCTCTCCTTCTTTAAAACGAGATGGGGCTACCGGATTGGGGATACCCAACTTATTGATAAAGTGATATTGCCAGTAAAAATCGCTCCCGTCAAAATTAAGACGACGACATTGGATGGCTAAATGGTCGTGTTCCTCGCCGTTTTTCATCCAGGGAACAAGGGTCTCCAGAGCATGAGGCAAAAGCTTGACATCATCATCCATCAACCAGATCCACTCCATGCCATCGCAATACGCCAGGTCCACTCCCCTGCTGAAACCTCCGGCACCTCCTGTGTTGGTTGACATGGGGGTCCAGACGACCGTGCAGCCCTGCAACGAGTCATTGAGATCGGAAACAAGAGCACCGACCTTATCATCTGCGTCATTATCAATGACATAGATACGCTCAGGCCAGCGAGTGCTCTCCTCGATGCTCTTGAGCAGCACCTGGAGAAGCTCGATGCGTTTATAAGTCACAATGACAATAGCGGTGTGTTTTACTATCTCAGCCACGTTCACCCCATCCTTGATGAGCAAACTGTGAGATGTAGCAGGCTGGCACCAGGGCACCTCTATGAGTAGTTAGTGGCGTAGACAATTCCTGCTCCGGTCAATATTCTTGGCGTTGTTAGGGCGTTGTTACGAAAGACTATTATCCCTTAAAGTCTCCACCTACCACAACAAGAACATTACCTTCAAAAGAATACCGGCTGAGAGAGGGAATAATGCGTCCGTAGCCGAGACGCGCCTGTATATCCTCTGCTGCCGCTCTATCGGTATCGTCGCGATAGATCACAAGGGTCTCTTCGTAGACCATGGAGTTAGCATTGCCAATCTCTCCTTGCTGATAACCGGCCAGTGTAAGCATATCTGAGACCGCCGTGGCGCAGCCGTCGATACCGTAACCGTTGCGTACGGCCACCACATACTGGGTGGTGTCAACATTTGATGCGACATTGGCCAGATTGTCAGCGGCAGTATTTGAGACCTTGTAGCGATCGGCTACCTCCCCCTGGTAGGCCTGCTCTGAATAATCAGGGTATTGTCCTGCATTAAGGGCAGCGATGAGTTCTTTTGCCTGGTACTCGTCCACGACAACATACGATATTCCATCAACCATAGCCAGATCACTGGGGAGTGAATAGGTATGGATGTCGCCCTCCTGCATGCCGCGCATAGACGTGGCAATGCCGGTAAGTTCGCCAATATCCATATTAGTCGTGGTCATTTCTGCTATTTGGGTAACAGAGTTCATTATACTGATGGGATCCTGGGCAAGGATCTGCTTGGCAATAGCCTGCAACAGCACACGTTGATTGGCCTGACGCTGAAAGTCGCCGATGTCGTACTGACGAGAACGGGCAAACACGAGGGCAGCCTCTCCATCGAGCAGCTGTTGCTCACCTGCGTACACATCTACAGAACCAGCCTGTCTGTCGCCGATGATATCCAAAGGAACGTCAACCACAACACCACCCATGGAATTAACGACGTTTTTTAGTCCTTCAAAATCGACCTGGGCGTAATAACTGATCTCTGCTCCCGTGAGGTCGCTGACAGCCTGCGAAAGGTACGCCGGGCCGGAATTGCCGCTTTCGGCTTCCATCTCACCATAGGTGTAGGCGGCATTGATTTTGTTGGTACCGTAGTCTCCCAGTGTGACCATGGTGTCTCGAGGTATTGAGACCAGTGCGGCTGTCTGGTTTCCGGGATCAACACGGGCCAGAATGATCACGTCGGCGCGATAGGTATCGCCCCCGGTCTCATCCCAGTCGGTACCTGCCAAAAGCATCCAGAAAGGGTCTTCGGGAGCCGCTCGATCTACCAGTACCTGATCAAGAGCTCCTCTGTCAATACCTTCCTGAAGCGTGTTATTAAGATACGTGATGAGGCCAAACGCCGTACCGGCGCCCGCAATCAAAACGGCTATCAGTGTCACTGATATTCCAATGAGGACTCTCCGTTTGAGATTGCGCTTGGAGCGTTGTTTGGCATAACCACCCTGACGGGCATTGCGAGAGTATGATCCGGTATCACCGCTCAACGCAGAACGAGCTGACACAAGATTGATCTCACTGCGACTGAGCTCCCGAGAGGTTCGATTGCTCCTGCTTTGTTTTGCCATGAAATATAACCCTAATATTTAGAAAACCTGCAATTTCGCTAAAAACTGATTATATGCCAAGACACCAGGGCTTATCCGAACTGTAATATTGTCCTTAAGGCACTTCTCTACGGCCTGAAGGCTTGTTTTACCGCATAAACAGCACAGAAAGGCTGCGGAGGACGAGGTGTTCTGGTGCAGGTATAAACCTATGATTCAGAGGGCCGTGCTGGTATCGATGGATGCTCCCAAGCCACGCAGTTTTCCTACCAGATCCTCATATCCACGATAGATATGTTCAACCTCTGAGATAGACGAACTTCCCTCGGCATTAAGCCCTGCCAAAACCAACGCCGCGCCAGCACGCAGGTCGGAGGCTTGCACCGGCGCTCCAGAAAGTCGCTTGACTCCCTCGATAACAGCATGATGGCCTTCGATACGGATAGTGGCTCCCATTCGAATGAGCTCATCGGCAAACATAAAACGGTTCTCAAAGATATTCTCGGTAATGATGCACATGCCGTTGGCTAAAGCATCCAGCACCATGAACTGAGGCTGCAGATCGGTAGGAAAACCCGGATAAGGCAAGGTTTGGATATCCGTGGAAATAAAATCTCCTTCGTGCCTGATTGTGACATTATCAGCACCAACAAGAAGGTGGCAGCCGAGGGCTTCAAGCTTTGCCAAAGGAACACGTATATGCTCAGGGTCAAACCCCTGCACAGTAACCGGTCCACCTCCCAGCGCTCCTGCAACCAGAAACGTGCCGGCTTCAATGCGATCGCCAACCGTTCTGTATTCCGTAACAGGGGAGAACTCCCTGGTGCCCTCTATTGTCAAGACAGGGCTTCCGTGCCCTTTGATGTGGGCACCCATGGCGTTGAGAAAATCCGCAAGGTCGCAGATCTCCGGCTCGCAGGCAGCGTTCTCAATAACCGTGGTACCCTCTGCGGCTGCAGCGGCGATCATAAGGTTTTCCGTAGCACCTACCGAGGGAAATCCGAGTGCGACCTCCCGTGCCCTGAGACCTGATGGGGACACACTGGCATTGATGAACCCATGGCTGTTATCAAACCGCACGCCAAAGGCCTCAAGGCCGGCAAAATGGAGGTCCATCTGGCGTGAGCCTATCTGGCAGCCACCTGGCATGGCCACACGTGCCCTACCAAAACGGACGATCAGCGGTCCCAGCACCGCGGTAGAGGCACGCATCCTGTTAACCAGTTCATACGGTGCCTCGTAGCTGTTCAGGTTGCTGGTATCAACAGTGAGCGTATTTTTGTCGAGCTCAACCGTTGCTCCCAGACGCCTGAGCACATCAGCCATGATGGCAACATCACTTATCTGGGGAACATTGGTAAGCGTAGTGGTGCCAGAGGGTAGGATAGAGGCAGCCATCAGCTTAAGGACAGAATTCTTCGCACCAGAAACCTGTACGGTTCCGGCAAGAGGTTTGCCACCTTCAACTATGATGCGATCTTCGGACATGACACCATATACAAACTAGATGAGCGAGACCAGATACTCCTGCCACGAGATCTCTGTTTCGGCAAAGATCTTGGCTGGGTCTCCTTCTCCCATTTCGCTTATGTGTTTCTCGTTCAGGGCGATACGCTCTCGCGCAAAATCCTTGTCGACCTTTGCTAGGTCGATAGCACGAGAGGCAAGCACCACGACCTTATAACCATCTACTTCGATATAACCATCGTCAACAGCAAAGGTCGTGACTTCATCGTTGTCGCTTTTAATACGTATGACACCTCGTCGAAGCGTACTCATCAACGGTGAACACTGATACATGAGACCAATATCACCCTCTGCAGCTGGGGCGCTCACTAACACAGCATCGCCGCTATAGAGCAGGGCATCCGGGGTAACGATATCGCATATGAGGGTATGTGCCATTCCTTAGCCCTTCATTGCCTCGGCAGCCTCAAAGACCTCTTCAATCGCGCCTTTATAGCGGAAGGCTTGCTCGGGGATGTCATCACATTCGCCGTCGATAATGGCGGCAAACGAACGTACCGTATCTTCCAACTTGACATACTTACCGGGGTTTCCTGTAAAGACCTCGGCCACATGGAAGGGCTGTCCGAGGAATTGCTGGATCTTGCGTGCACGGCTTACGATAAGCTTCTGCTCTTCTGAGAGTTCGTCCATACCAAGAATGGCGATAATGTCCTGAAGGTCTGAGTAGGTCTGGAGTGTTTCCTGTACGGCAACTGCTACACGGTAATGTTCTTCGCCTAATACTTCAGCAGAAAGCGCACGCGAAGTTGAGGCGAGAGGATCCACGGCAGGATAGATACCGAGCTCAGAGATAGAACGACTCAGCACTGTCGTTGCATCAAGGTGGATAAATGCGGTTGCCGGTGCCGGGTCGGTGAGGTCGTCCGCCGGCACATAAATGGCCTGCACGGAAGTGATGGACCCTGTGGTGGTTGAGGTAATACGTTCCTGCAGGTCACCCATCTCAGTTGAGAGCGTAGGTTGATACCCTACGGCAGAAGGCATACGCCCTAGCAGGGCAGATACTTCTGAGCCGGCCTGGGTAAAACGGAAGATATTATCAATAAAGAGTAAGACGTCCTGGCCCTGGTCGCGGAAGTATTCAGCGGCGGTAAGGCCGGCAAGGCCCACACGAAGACGGGCTCCGGGAGGCTCGTTCATCTGTCCATAAACCAGACAAGTCTTTTGAATGACGCCCGATTCAGTCATTTCCTCGTAAAGCGCGGTACCCTCACGAGTACGCTCGCCCACTCCTGTGAACACTGAGGTACCGCCGTGGCCCTGCGCCAGGTTATTGATAAGCTCCATGATGATAACCGTCTTGCCAACGCCGGCGCCGCCAAAAAGACCCGTTTTTCCACCCTTGATATATGGCTCGAGCAAGTCGATGACCTTGATACCGGTCTCAAAGACCTCCATAGAGGTAGTAAGCTCATCAAACTCAGGGGCGGGACGATGAATGGGATAATACTCATCTATCTCGGGCATCTCTCCGCCGTCAACCAAGTCTCCGGTGACGTTCCAGATGCGGCCCAGCGTATTGGGACCTACGGGCATCATTATGGGACTGCCGGTATCTGTTACCTGTATGCCACGCTGCAAACCGTCGGTTGAGGACATGGCCACGGTACGGACCTGGTTGCCCGGGAGATGCATCTCCACCTCCAGCACTACATCAATATCACCGATAGGTGTTTCGGCTTTTACCGTAAGCGCATTGTAGATAGCAGGAATAGCGTCGGCGGCAAATTCAACGTCAACAACTGGGCCTACGACCCTGACTATTGTGCCGATGTTCTTATCTGTTGCCATGTATTACTCCTTAAGGCCTTTCCCTCGTGGTTATAAGTGTTTTCAGCCTGTATGTGCACAGTCGCGTACGCAGGCTCACTGCTTTACTACCTGCCCATGGGGCATTTATTCCTCTTCCAAAGCCGCCGCTCCACCAACAATCTCGGTGATCTCTGTGGTAATGGCACCTTGCCTCACACGGTTATAGACTCTTCTTAATGTTGTTAATATGTCTGTTGCATTGTCGGTAGCGCTCTTCATAGCCTTGCGTCGGGCTCCCTGCTCTCCCGCTGCGCTATCCAGGAGCGCATGGAACACGCGGGTCACGATGTAGGCAGGTATCAAAGATTCCAGGACCGCTTCGGCAGAAGGCTCATAATCAAAGTCGCCACTTATCGTTTTTGCAGAGACCACTTCCCTGGCGTTCTCACGTGCCGCATCGAGTGCCTTTTTTTGAGAGGCTGCAGCAGCTTTGGCGCTTTCGTCGGTATAAACGACACCCTCGTCATCTGTCCCAATCTCTGTAAACGCATATCCGTCAACCGGAAGGACCTGCTCAGTCGTGATAACCTGGTCGGCTACATTCTTG
>JAVBUQ010000101.1:0-4803 GCA_031555185.1 Coriobacteriales bacterium | reverse complement strand
TTTCGAGGCTCCGAGCTCGCTATCGTTCGGAGCATGCTCGCAGACTTCTTGCTAGTGCTAAAACCTCTGTAGAGAGCGAGTGGATCTCCTCACTGCTCACACCCCATAACACTCACTCACTTCGTTCGCTCGCCAGGGCGCTATGCGTTAGCAAGCGCCCTGGCGAGCGAATGTCAAGGTCTTTAGAGCGTCACGTGCCTTGACATGAGATGAAGTGATACAGGGTCCCCGAGACGCAAAAGCGGCTCTCCATACCCAGCCGTATCTGAGGGGTGTTAATAACCTATCCACATCCAATGTCACCCGAACTCTCTAGCTTCGCCGAACAGGCACGACAAGGCGTCTTAAGCCTCACCTGTTTGGAGGAAGTCGGAAATACTCGGCATACATGAGCGCGTTATCCTCGTGGATGAGCCTTTCTGGTCGTTTCCTGCAGATGTCCTATCGAGAGATGGGTGTATATCTGCGTGGTTGCCAGATGCTCATGGCCCAGCAACTCCTGCACACTTCTGAGGTCGGCGCCTTCGGTCAATAGGTCAGTAGCAAAACTATGCCGAATATCATGGGGCGAGACTGAGCTGTCCACGCCTACCTGTATCAAGCGGTGCTTAAAAGCTACACGGATACTGTCGGCGCTCATAGGCTTGCCACTCTTGCCTATGAAGACCCGGCCTGCTTCCTCTCCGCTGACCTTCTGTGTCTGGATGAGGCGGGGCCTGGCCTCCTGCAGATAACGCTCAAGCTTTTTGAGAGCGAGTTTGTGAAGAGGCACGACTCGCTCCTTATTGCCTTTGCCCCAGTAGTGTACGAGTTGCTCAGCGGCGTCAATATCACGTAACCGCAGCCCTGCCAACTCGGATATACGCGCTCCCGTGGCATACATGAGCTCAAAGATCGCATCATCACGAAGGTCTACCGGCTCCCCTGTCGTTGAAGGCTGGAGCAGCCTCTCCAGATCGGCGGTAGATACCACACGAGGCAACTGCCGGGGATTCTTTGGTCCAGCCGTTGAGGCGGCTGTACTCTCCAGTATCCCCTGTTCTGCAAGCCAATGCATAAAGGAGCGTACGGCGGAGAGACGGCGATTTATTGTGGTCTTGCTGTAGCCTTTCTCAGAGAGTACAGCGAGGTACGAACGCATGCTACGGTTATCCAACTCTGAAAGCGGCAACTCTTCTGCCTCGAGCCATTCCTGAAAAAGCTGCAGGTCGCCCGTATAGGCACGTAGACTATGCTCGGAGTAGTTGCGCTCAGATTTGAGTGAGAGCAGAAAGGACTCTCTAAGGCTTTTTGTGTCATTTTTCATAGCTCGCTCAGTCCTTGCGCTCTGCGAGGTCAAAATGGGGTAACTCGTAGGAAGGCAGAAACGCCAACTCTTGATTGTTGCTCACAAATGATTGAACAGCAACACGCGCCCTTTCTGAATATGCCTGATAGCGCTCTCGTTTGCCCTTGACCTTTTGAGGTAGAGCGGGCATGAGTCCATAGTTCACATGCATGGGCTGGTCGTGCTTTGTGTCTGTATCAGTGGCATAAGCCAGCAGTGCACCAAACGCGCTGGAATCCGGGAATGGCAGCTCAGGAGCGCCGGTGTCGGAGTCGATGTAAATACCGGTGAGTGCCGCATAGGTGTTCAGGGCAGCATACAGTCCTGACGCGATAGCCTCGGTGTATCCTTCGGTGCCGGTTATCTGCCCGGCAAATCTCAACTTGGGATAGCTCGGTAGCACGAAACCTTTTCCTAAAACAGCCGGTGAATTAATGAAAGTATTACGATGCATGACTCCGTACCTGACAAAACTCGCGTTCTCCAGCCCGGGAATGAGACGGAATACCCGCTCCTGCTCTTCAAAAGTGAGGTTAGTCTGAAATCCCACAAGGTTCCACGCACTCTGCTCGTTGTTCTCTGCTCGCAATTGGAGAGCGGCGTAAGGACGACGTCCTGTTGCAGGGTCGGCCAGGCCGATGGGCTTGAGCGCTCCGTACCTGAGAGCATCAACCCCGCTTCGAGCCACTTCTTCGACCGGCTGGCAGGCACTGAAGAGTTCACGCTTCTCAAAATCACGTAAGATAACACGTTTGGCGGTCACCAGACCATCGACAAGAGCAAGATAGTGGTCTTTATCAAGCATGGCGTTAAGATATTCGCCCTCGCCTTTATCAAAGCGCGACTGACGAACAAGTTTTTGCAGGTCAAGGCTTTCCGCTTCAAAGATTGGCGCCGCAGCGTCAAAGAAGGCAAGATAGTTGCTGCCCAGCAGTGTGGCAATGTCTTCTGCCAGAGCATCCGAGGTCAGGGGGCCGGTGGCAACGATGACTTGCGCCACCAAGGGGTCTTTCAATGCCTCCGCAAGACGTGTTATCTCTTCCCGGTGCAGGGTGATACAAGGATGTTCTGATATCTTCTGGGTGACCGCAGCAGCAAAATCGCTCCGCTCCACAGCGAGAGCCATCCCCGCTGCGACCCTGTTGTCCAAAGCTTCCTTGAGCACAAATGAACCCAGAGCAGCTAACTCGTGTTTAAGTGTTGCAGCCGCCGAAGGCAAGGCCAGGCTTTTGAGCGAATTGGAACAGACCAGCTCTGCCAGGTCGGCACTGTGATGAGCCGGTGTTGTGTGCACCGGCCGCATCTCATAGAGATGCACGGACACACCACGCTCTGCGAGCTGCCATGCCGCCTCGCTGCCAGCAAGACCACCGCCTATAATAAGTACCGATTTTTCTTGTGTTTGCATCAGAGAACCATCATATCAAACGGTAGCCCTTGTCTAACTTGGGCTGTGCAGGTCAAGAGGTTTACCGCCAACAGCTCTCCCTCTTGTATCTGACCATCGTATAATCGATCCTTTCTGCCTTAAGTTCTTCATCGATCCTGATTGTCATAAGCTTTGTTCTGGTCTTCTACTACCTGGACTTTAACTATCTGATCTTTGTCATATAGCGACCGTCTCTTAAACGTTCGACCTTACCTTCTATCTCTAGTTTGGTAATTGCCCTGATAACCTCAACCGTGTCTTTGCGGTGCGCCTGCGCCAGGGCATCGATAGTCATGGGGTTGGCACTCAGATCCATGATGATATGTTCCATAAAATAGTGTTGCTTAAGCTCCTTGGGACCAAGGCTGCTTGTGTCATATGCCTCACTTTCCTGCCCGGATGCTGTTACGTGGCTACAAACAACACCCATTGGATTGGCAACCGCCCTCCTTGGTCCAAAGATATGCGCGAGGGCATCCTCAAAACTTTCATCATCGATGATAGGTATAGCTCCCTGTGCCATAAGTCGGTTGGAGCCTTTTGACTCCTTTGAGAAGATCGGCCCCGGCACCACCAGGACCTCATTACCGAGCGCCAGCGTATGATCTGCTGTTTGGAACGTGCCGCTTGGCAGGCCTGCTTCAACGATAAGTGTTGCCTGAGCAAGTGCCGCAATAATACGATTGCGCTTACTAAAAGCCCATGCCAGCGGCGGCGAGCCCCAAGGGGCTTCGGATATCAGGGCGCCCTTGGCTGCAAGAATCTCTTTGAAAAGACTACGCGCGCGGAGTGGATAGACCACATCTGCCCCAGAGCCCAAAACTACCACGTTACAGCCACCTGCACCAAGAGCGCCTTTGTGAGCGGCCATGTCACAGCCGATTGCCCCACCCGAGACCACGGTAATACCCCAGAGTGCCGCCTTACGTGCAAAACGCCTTGCACACTCCAGACCATAGGTGGTTGCCTTGCGAGCTCCCACTATGGCAATGGCTGGCGTGTTGAGTGCTTCAACCTTTCCAAGGGCATAGAGCTTGTTGGGAGCATCTTTGAGTTGTAATAATTGCTGCGGAAACAACACAGAACTCTGTAGCAGCTCCGAGCGTTCAGGCAAAGCCTGCTTTTGGATGTCTTCTACCAGGATCTCGTCAAACAGCTCTCTTGAGGCAACACGTTTAGCTCTTCCCATTGCCGCACCTTCCCTCTGCTCTAAAGGTCAATGCCTCGAGAATGTGCTCAGACAAAACACGGTCAGATTGTTCCAGGTTGGCTATGGTGCGTGATACCGAAAGTGCCCGCATAATGCCACGGCCGCTGAGCTTGAGTCGTTCCGCTGCTTCTTCGAGGCAGGTATACTCTTCGCGTCCAAGCGCACATTTCAGGAGCAAGCGCGCACCTTCGCCCGCGCAGGTTTCGGCATCCCCACCCTGCGGCAGTAAGCCTGCGTGCCTTGCCTCCGCAATAATTGCCTGACGTGTGACAACCCCTGTGCCTGTGCCTGCTCCTGCATGCGCAGTTTCTACACCTGCTCCTGTGCCTGCACCTGCATGCGCAGTTTCTACCCCTGTGCCTGTGCCTGCTCCTGCATGCGCAGTTTCTACACCTGCTCCTCTACCCACACCTGACTGCCTTTTGTTCGAAAACCATGTTGCATACTCCTGCGCTTGGAGCACCTGCTCACGCATATGTGCAGAGCTTGTACCACTGCCGGTTGCCAAAACCTCACCAGGTTTGGAGCGCCAGACATCTATCACCATGTCAATACGGTCGAGCAGAGGCCCGCCGATGCGGCTTTGATAGCGCTTGATCTCGGCATCACTGCAGGTACAGCTGCGTTCTGGGTCACCGCAGTAACCACAGGGACAAGGGTTTGAGGCAGCTACCAGCATGAATGAAGCAGGTAGTATGGTTGTGCCATTGGCGCGCACCAACGAGATTGAACCGCTCTCAACCGGTTGACGCAGAAGCTGAAGTACGGCTGAGCCAAATTCTGAGATCTCGTCAAGGAAGAGAATGCCATTATGCGCCAACGTCACCTCACCAGGGG
>JAVBUQ010000128.1:0-11086 GCA_031555185.1 Coriobacteriales bacterium | reverse complement strand
GTAGTCTGCTCGCTGCAGTGGAGAGAGAGATTCAGTAAAAATGCCTCACAGAACTGGGCAAAACGGACTGCACTAGAAATACAGGAGATCGTAGAATCCCTGCTATAAAAGCGTGCTTGCAGAAATTCTTAGATTCAAAGGTGGCCGGGTATCAAAGGAAAACCTAGTATTTGAGACATTGACACTGTAAACGGAGAGAAACGAAAAAAGCCGTGTATCAACAAGGAACCATTCATCAGTAAAAGAAACTGAAGTATCGAGATATTGACTGAGCGAGAAAAAAGACAGAGTTTGGAGTTGAACGAGAACTAACGTTGGCTAGGTTTTTCGCGAGAGAGAATTCTGAAGTATCAGCAACTTCAGGTTTCAGGGTATGCACCGAGTAGACAAAGAAGATTCCGGGCACTACAGTGCATTACGATGCGGTCTCAGAAACAACATGATAAGAGACAGGAATATCTGTTATACAATTTGATATCTGCTTTACAGGGATATGACAGCGGCGATCCTCCTGCAATTTGCCCACCAGCATTGTGTCAATAGGAATCTCGAAGAGTTTACTTAAGGCAAACAGGTTATCAATGCTAGGAAGACTTACACCCCAAAGCCATTTATATACTGCTTGAGGAGCACTCAATCCCAGATACTCTTGAATATCCTTAGCGCAGAACTCTCTAATTCGCATCAACTCAGCAATGCGTTGTCCTGTGGCTGCTATGTCCAGTGTGGGATAGCCCATAGTATCTCAAAGCCTTTACAGTATAAGAACATATGTTCTAAGATTATCAGTATACATGAAAATCCATGAGTATTTTTGAACTACAAGTTTAATGACAAGTACGGGCAAGCGCCCTATATTTGAGAGAGGACAATGTAAATAAAGTGATGCTGCACTGTGTTGTTGTTGCGGTCAGAGTGATCTCGAGCAGGGAAAAGAGATGTACACTTTTAAAAGCATTGAAGACATGCAAAAGCGGGTAGAGGCGGAAGGTCTGATGGATCAGATAACAGACTTCCTCATGTTTATTGCGCCAAAAGAGAACGTTAAACGCAAGACAGGGTTTAGCAAGTGCGCAGATATCTCTCTACAGGGATGTTCATGGAAAGTGGTGGTTATAGCTGAGCTTACATCGGCGGAGGATGTTGTCTTCATAGCCCGCAGACCCATGCTTTTTACGCGCGAACTGGAGCTTACGTTGGATGATTTATATGAGGATATTGCGCATATGGACATTCCAGGTAATCCAGAGAGTCTTGAAGGCAGTGAAAGCATCACACTCTTCATGATGGGGTTTCGTACGGCCCAGGAACGAGCACTGAGAGAGGTTGAGAAACTTTCAGAGCTTAAGGAATAGCCTGTGTTTGTGGACCGTGCTCAAATACTCGCCTGATACAATGTGCGTGAAGATCCAAGCGAGGAGCGCTGCGTACAATAAAGATTCTATACCTGGAAGATGAAGCACGTATGGCTATGGCTGTTTCATCGTACCAGAGAGAGCGGTGGGTTTGGGCTCGGTCTCGCCATTGCCAAAGCAATCGTTGAACGGGCTGGAGGCAGTATTTCAGCACAAAGTGCTTTGGGGATTACCACCTTTACCATAGTCTTGAGGTCATAAGGGGTTCTCATTGTTATTTGGGTAGCGTAATGCTAGAATTTTCAAAGCTTTTGGCGAAGCGTCCGTGGGGGTATTTCGCAGGTATTTGACCGCATACAGTACACCTTCCAATTCGTCAAATGCAGGAAGCACGCAAACCTGAGGCGAGGTAATGGCTAAGAAGAGTCCCTCTACTTTTCATGTAGGAACCTTTGTTGTTCTTATTATCTGTCTTGCTATTCCGCTCATTGCAAGCTGGTTTGTTGTGCAGTATCTTACGAGCGGGTTTTTCTATCAGCAGCAAAGAGATCATCTCATCTCAGTAGCAAATATGCTGGACACACAGCTTGGCGAAGGTGGTTACGACGCACTGCTGGAAGAAGCTGGGGCAGAAGAAGCTTCTCGTGATGAACAAATCGCTATTCTGAACGATGCACTTGAAGAGGCTACCGACAAGGTGGCATCTGTAGCAGAAGGCCTGGGTGTAGGGTTTTATTCCAAAGACTTGGACGCGATACTCACCTATGGTCCATCTTCTGAGTTTGAAGATACTATAGGAGCACCTATTGCAGAAGATCATCCCGGTAGAGAAGTAATGACCACCGATACCCCCATGGTATCACAGGGCACCATGGTGCGTGGCAACATCATGAACGCCATGATTCCCGTTGAGCGCAAAGGCGAAGTCATCGGGTACATCTGGGCTAATGAGCTGGTATCCGATCTGGAGAATACGCTTAACAGCACTACCGTAGTCCTTACTATCCTACTCGTGCTTGCTTATCTCATCATGGGTGCGATTGTAGTGATATTCTTCCGGCGCCTTATGCGTGTGGAGAGAAAAGCACGTGAATCCGTTGAAGAGGCATCACAGGAAACCCAGCGGGTGGACAAACTGATGCATATTGTCAATAATGCGGTTTCTTCGCTCCTCAGCGCGGACGAGAGTGGTTTTAAGTCGGCGCTTGATAACTGCATGGAAATGATGGCTACAGCTTTTGAGGTCGACAGGCTCATTATCTGGAAACGAGAAGAAACGCAGGATACAGAGTCTCATGAGGATAAAGTAGCCTTTCAACTTGAAGCTCTTCATTTAGGCGAGGTAGGCGGCACGTATAACAATATAGATTTTTCCTCGGAATTACCTGCTGTGGCGGATTGGGGCGCATGGCTGGAAAAGATGGAGGCCAATCAAAGTGTCACACGTTTTATCAGCACCGAAGGAGATGAAGGAGCCACATGGCTTGCCAACTTTGGGATCAAATCCATAACAACAATTCCGGTCTTTTTGGAGGAAGAGTTCTGGGGGTTTGTAAGCTTCTGCAATTGTAAAGAGGAGCGCAGCTTTACTGAGAATGAAGAAGAGATCCTTTTCTCGGGGAGCCTCCTGATGGCTAACGCAATAGCCCGCAATGAGATGTTGCAGCGCCTGATGATCGCCCGAGAGGAAGCTCTTGCAGGTACGCAGGCAAAGAGCGCTTTTCTGTCCAGTATGTCGCACGAGATGCGTACACCGCTCAGTGCCATTATCGGCATGACCTCCATAGCAGAAAGTTCAGATAATGTGGGACAAAAGGATTACTGCCTTGGAAAGATAGATGAAGCCTCCAAACATCTTCTGGGAGTTATCAACGACATCCTGGACATTTCAAAGATCGAAGCAGACAAGTTTGAGCTGTCAGAAGAAGAGTTTAATTTTGAGCAGATGTTGCAGGTCGTAGTGAGTGTCATTGGCTTTCGCGTTGACAGCAGAGGGCAGAAATTCCTTGTGTCTGTTGACGAGGACATCCCACGCTTCTTTGTTGGGGACGATCAACGTATCGCCCAGGTGGTAACTAACCTTTTGGGCAATGCGTCTAAGTTCACACCAGAAGGTGGCACCATAGCGTTGGACGCCAAACTTCTGAACAGAGAAGGAGATCTCTGCACGCTGGAAATTGCTGTTAAAGACAATGGCATAGGTATCGACAGCGATAAGCAGGCAAAACTATTTCAATCCTTTACGCAAGAAGATAGTTCTACCGTTAGGAAATATGGAGGAACAGGCCTGGGCCTGTCCATTTCCAAGCGTATCGTCGAGATGATGGACGGCACTATATGGGTAGAGTCAGAAAAAGGCCAGGGCTCGGTCTTTGCGTTTACTGTCAGGCTCAAGATTGGTTCGCAGGAGGCTGATACCTCCAGGTTAGGAACTGTCCCGTGGGAGAGTCTTCGTGTGCTGGTGGTAGACGACGACACCAGGCAGCTGCAGTACTTTAAGAAGCTCGCCAGCCAGATCGGTATCGGTGCCCTGTATCGTGCGCAGAGTGGCGAGGCAGCCTGTGAAACCATCAAAGAAGAGGGTGCTTTTGACCTCTATTTTATTGATTGGAACATGCATGATACGAGCGGAGCACGGGCAGTAGAGTGTATAAAGGCCTTGGAGCCCGAACCTCGTATAGTAATAATGATCTCGGCGGCAGAATTAAGCCGAGTCCAAGGAGAAGCCCGCCGGGTAGGAGCAAAGACCTTCCTCGAAAAGCCACTCTTTGCTTCAAATCTGGCACATTGCGTTATCGAGTGTATGGAGGATGAACGAATAGGGCAAGTCGCGGGTGAGGATACTCTTGATAGCCTTGAAGGCCACCGCATACTACTTGCCGAGGATGTGGATATCAATAGAGAGATCGTGCTGACTTTGCTGGAGCCTACTGGCCTCAAGATAGAATGCGCCGAGAACGGAGCGCAGGCAGTAGAGATGTTCAAGGCAGATCCCGAGAGGTATGAGATGATCTTCATGGATATCCACATGCCCGAGATGGACGGCTATGAAGCCACAAGGCAGATCAGAATGCTCTCTGGCGCCTGGTCACGGGAGGTCCCGATTGTAGCTATGACGGCCAATGTCTTCCGTGAGGATGTTGAGAAGTGCCTCGCGGCGGGTATGAATGATCATATAGGCAAGCCACTGAATATGGATGATGTGATGACCAAGCTCAGGCAAAATCTCTGCTAAGCTACATTACTACGTTCATAGTCAGCCCTTGAATAGAAAGAATTCTGATGTCAGCTCATATCCTGGTCGTTGAAGACGACGAGAATATCGCTCGAATGATCGAAGCAACACTGTTAATTGGAGGATACACCTCCAAAATCTGCGGCGACGGTCTCTCGGCAGTTAACGAGATATCTTCCGGGCACTATGATCTGGTGCTGCTGGACATCATGTTACCCAGGATGGATGGGTTTAAAGTGTTTGAGAACAGGGGAGACACCGCCACGCCTGTGATTTTCCTTACTGCAATGGGCGATGTATCTAACAAAGTCAAAGGGCTCAGAATGGGTGCGGAGGATTATATCGTTAAACCCTTTGAGGCAGTGGAGCTTCTGGCGCGCGTCGAGGTGGCTTTGCGGCGGACCCTTCAGAAAAACGCTTCCCTTGTTTACCAGGATATCGTTATCGAAACCGACAAACACGAGGTAAAGCTGGATGGTGACCCTGTTGTACTTACTCCCAAGGAGTTTGATCTGCTGGTTTTCTTTGTGAGTAATGTTGACATCGCTTTGACGCGCGAACGCCTGCTGTCTACCGTGTGGGGCTACAATTTTGGTGGTGAGACCAGAACGGTCGACACACATGTCCAACAATTGCGCAAAAAGCTCAAGTTGCATGACTCACTGGTCACTATCCCTAAGCTTGGGTACCGGCTGGAAAGCCAAAGGGAATCTTGAAACTTTGGCAGAAGATATTCCTGCTCACGCTGGCATTTGTGATCATCGTAGTCAACGTATCCTCACTGGCGTTGCTTTCAAATAATCACCGCCTTGCTATAGAGCGTGAGCAACAAAATGCGCTGGCCACGCATAACTACCTGGATCTCGAGATCAAAAACAACGTTGTCTACAAGCAGCTCGTCGAGCGCAAGATCAGTTTGTCTGATGAGGAGGCTTTGCAGGTAGCCCTTGATGTACTTGCTTTGCAGCAAGCTGACGACAGTATGGGTATCTCACTTTATCGGGACGACTCACTTGTCAGTGCTGTCAATCAGGAGTTCATTGCCACAAATGTTGACCTGCTGAGCGAGCCAGACTATAGCTCAGTGATTGAAGAACAGGGCGATAACGCCTATCTCTATATCGTCTCAACAACCACTTTGGGCGAACAATCCTATCAATTGGTCACCTCTTTTGATATCAGCTCAACCTACGAATTGTTCCGTATGGACTTTGAGCAGATACGATTTATCGGCATCATCTCCGCACTGATTGTTGCGGGAGTTTTGCTTCTGTTAGTCCAGGGCTTGTTAAGGCCTCTCAGAGATCTCAGCAGCACAACACGTCTTATTGCCAGCGGAGACCTTGACAAACGTGCTGACGTAAAAGGGTACGACGAGGTTTCCGAAGTGGCACGCAGCCTTAATACTATGGCGGATTCGATTGAGAACAACGTAACTGCTTTAGAGGATCTTGCCGAATCGCGCAGAGTATTTATCTCCAATCTTGCTCATGAGATGAAAACGCCTTTGACCTCTATCCTCGGTTTTGCCGATATCCTGAGGGTCAAACGGGAGGTTTCAGAGGAGGAGAGGATTGAATATGCCAGCGTCATCGTTAGCGAAACTAAACGCCTGCAAGAGCTCTCTGGCAAGCTTATGGAGTTACTCTTTGTTGGCAATCTCGAGACTACTCCCTCAAGAGTGGAGGTCCACGACTTCGCTTCTGAGTTGGTAGCCGTATTAAGACCGATCGTTACGAGCCACGCTATGGAACTAAAGACCGAGCTGCCATCTGAGCCGGTGTATATAAAGGTCGATAAAGAATTGATGAAGTCCTTTGTCTTTAATCTTGTTGATAATGGCATTAAGGCGTCAAACCCCTCATCTACCATTCGATTTATCATTATGGTCGTTAAGGATCGCGTGGAAGTTTTGCCTGAAAACGAGGATGGAAACGCAGACACACCTGCTGAAACGGTCGAAAGGGAATTCGTTAAGATCGTTGTTGTAGATGAAGGCGCAGGGATTCCGGCTGATGAGATACCGCTTATCGTTGAGCCGTTCTATATGCTCGACAAGGCTCGGACCCGGAAGCATGGTGGCGCTGGGCTCGGACTGGCATTATGTGCAGAGATTGCCCGCGCCCATGATTCAGAGATCGAGATCAGGAGCATACAGGGAAGGGGTACTGCGGTAAGCGTCCTGCTGAGGAAGGAGGACGACGATGACCGATCAACTGAAGAATAAAGACCTGTGGGATGATGCAAAAAGCAGCGAGAAGTCTGAAAGCAAGGAAACCGGGCATAACGTTTTCAGCATCATCGTTACGGTAGCGCTTACGGCGGTCATTATCGCCGCGGGTTTCATGTTGCCCACTCTGCTCTATCCTTATCTCGATTCCTACAGCGACAATCTAACTGTATTAGTGAGCCCCGAAGACGACACAATCTCCAGTCATGTTTTTGAGAAACCCGTAACATTGTATCCCTGGGATATTATCGATGGTTCACAGCTCAGAGGACTTACCACCTATGAGATGGATACTCTTCAACAAAGTGGCGTAGCCGAACTCTTAGTCAGCAACATGCAACTTCGCGGGATGCAGCAGGAGTCTGACCCTAACGAATATATACAGCGGATACTTAATGACTTTCGTTGCCTTGAATCGTCAGGTTCCAGCGAGCCGGGTTGCTTTGTTCTGGTGGATGAGGATATTGATCTGGATGGTGAACCCGATGTGCGCTGTGCTGTTGATTTTGACGGCACGCTTATATCATTACTCTTTGTCTCCCAAACGTGGGCATCTCTGGATATCACAGCTCCTATTGCGGTATCAACAGAACAAACGGGAGAGACCGCCGGAGCCGGTGGTGCTGAGGGTGGAGGAGAAATGCCTACGCGACCATCTCAGGAAGAAGAGAATATCTGGTTGTTTTCCTATGTGATCTCACGTGAGGCACTCGTAGTGGGGCAAATGGAGGTTTTCTCCGTGTTCAGGCAGTTAGACCTAAAGTACGAAGAGCGATTTAAATATCCCTTTATCAATTTGATATCAGCAGCTTCAGGGATTATTGAAGGTCTGCCAGAAATTGAACTGATGACTATGACCACTCACCAGCTGGTCACAGAAAACTATGACTTGAGGATATACGATTTTTCTGATGGGACAAGATTGATTTTGTATATCAACCCGAGCAACCAGTATTGCGATGGCTTTAACCTCAGCACAGTCCCAATCTAGCTGCCTTTGTCTTTCATGCTTAAAGGCACGGATGATTTTTGACGGCGTTGCACAGGGTCCTGATCTGGTTGTTCTTGCCTTTTTGAGTTGATGAGTAGATTCTTCAGTAGTTTTTTGCAGAGCCTTGTTTTTACAACTTCATGACATCTGCCTGACTACATGCTGATAATGAGCGCGTATCATGGTTATTGTTACAAAGGAACGGCTACTCGCTTCTTTGTAGAATCGGGCAGGAAGGTCATGTTCTTTGGATTGATTCCTTCTCCTCTGATCCATCCTTCTCCCTCTCCTGCCTTCCTGCCCGATTTCCTTCTCTCACCTCATCTTCCTGTTCCTGAAAAGAAATATTCCCAGTGCCACAAGAAGTAAGGCCGCGCTTATTCCACCAAACAACGGAAGCGGATCACCGGTTGGTGGAATACTTGCAATAATCGCTAAAGTATCCATATTCTGCTGCCCTCCGGAATCGCCACATCATAGGTTCTACCCAACAAACGAGTGCGTCACGACTCTATGGTAGCACGTTTGCCCGGTGCAATGCGACCGGCGCCACCTTTCACGTGACTAGTAACCGTTGCTCTGTCGCTTACAATAAGATACGCTCTCTTTAACGCTCGCAGGAAAAGACTGTTAGCTTACTGGACTTGAGAAGACTGTTAGTTTTTTAACCTGAGGAAACCAATGAGTAAAAAGTACATTGTCGTTGCTTGTGAGATTATGTATCGCGAACTCTGCGCCTGTGCCGCGAGAAGTGAGGACCCGGTTGATATACTCTTCGTAGAGCAAAAACTTCACGATGTTGGTCAGATAAAAATGCCGCTCGTTCTCCAGGCAAAAATCGATGAGATTGATACTTCTGATTATGAAGCCATTTTGCTTGGGTATGGACTGTGCAACAACGGTACCTGCGGTCTCACTGCAGATATTCCAATCGTTATTCCGCGTGCGCACGACTGCATCACGTTGTTCATGGGGTCAAAAGAAAAATATCGACATTATTTTGATGAGAATCCCGGCACCTTATACGCTACCAGCAGTTGGTTGATAGACATCGACCCCAACAATGATCCCGACAAAATGTGGAGCAAAGAGAAGTATCAGCAATACGTGGAGGAGTATGGGCAAGAGATGGCCGACTATGTCCAGGATACCCTCTACAACTATGAAGACCACTACAAAAAATACTGTTTTATAAACACAGATGTTGGAGATGTTGAGGCTAATCGAAAGAGTGTTATTGAAAAAGCGAAGGACCTCACATGGGAGTTTGAGGAAGTACAAGGGGACTGTTCGCTCCTGCAGCACCTGATCGATGGCATCTGGAATGAAGACGAGTTCATCGTCATAGAGCCCGGTAACACGGCAGCTCCCTCTTATCATGAGGATATTTTTAAGCAGGTATCCACGCAACTACCCACGCAGCTACCCAAACAATAACCCAGGCAGAGTACTGCTATAACCCCAAGAACATGATATGCCGATCAATGTATGCAGGATCGTCCACGCTGCCAAGGCGAAACCCACCAGGAACAGTGCCGATGATCTTAAATCCAAAGGACTCATAGAGTTTGATAGCAACCTTGTTAGTGGATACAACGGCATTAAACTGGATACCTGTGAAACCCATCTCTCGGGCAACTTCTATCGATCTGGCAACCAATGCTCTGCCTATGCCTCTGCCGCGTGCTGCTTGGGAAACGGCATATCCGCAGTTACCAATATGCCCTGTTCTGCCAAATCCATTGGGATGGATATGTACAAAGCCCAACACCTGACCCTCGGTGTCAAGCGCACACCAGACCGGCTCGTCAGGTTTATAATAGGCATCAAAGTCCTCGCTGGTCAAAGGCTCCTCCCAGGGATAACTCTCTCCCTCAACAATGATCTCATTGAAAATCCCCCGGCACTGCGGGCGTAGCGAATCGTCCATTCTGCGTAATTCAAACGGCACGTATCTCTCCCAATCATCCGTTTATGTAAGAAACGTCTTCCATGCACTGAGCTCATTGAGGGCTTGTGCATACCCCTTATTGTAGTTCTCTTTGAGCTTTGCTACGTTGCGCTCGGAGTTTGACACACTCTGGTCAGCCGCATAAAAGACATAGGCTCGTCCTTCTGCTTCAAGCTGCTCTAGCTTGTCGAGTTCTCTGTTGTAACGAACTGCCCAGGTGTCAAGCGCATGTCGCATGCGTGGTCTATGCCAAAAGAATATATCGTAGAGACGATTTTTCCTCAGAGGTTTGCGATATCCTTTGGGCCGCGTACTCACCACAAAGAAGTGCTCAAAGCCGTCCCTTTCGGCACGTGAAAGCATGATACCGCCGCCCTCGCCTATACCGCCATCATAATAAGTGTGTCCGTCAAGCTCTATCGGAGGCATGAGTATCGGATAACTCGTTGAAGCTCTTACGCAGGTCATTAGCATTTCTTCAGAGGTAAAATCGTCCTTTGTAAGATAACGGGTCTCTCCAGAATCCCTGTCGATCACAGACAAAGTCAGGTGCGCCGGGTTATTCACGAAATTCTGGTAGTCAAAAGGTATGTTTTTGTCAGATTCTGCCCACGCGGTATGCGCATCGTCGCATAATGAGCTGCCCCTTACCCTGAGGAGGGGGTGTAAGATCTTCCTGAAGCTAAAATCATCGGTATAGTCGGTAAAAGAGACTTGTGAGCGCCTTGTATCCCGCGAGAGATAGTTGACTGCATTTGTGGCGCCCGCTGAGAGTCCATAGACAGACCCAAAGAACAGCTCATGCTCAAGCATCACATCAGCGGCACCCGACGAATATGAATTGCGCATCCCGCCGCCCTCAAAGATCAGTGCGGTATTGCAGATATTGTTTGTGAATAGTGCCATGCTGGACACCCCAATACAGTAACCTTCTGAAAAGTGTACTTCAAAAGTGAAAGAAGAGCTCTTGACAAACTCCTACACTGCAGCCCACATATGCAGTGCCGTTGCGCTCAAGTACAACAACGGATGCACCTTCAAGGATGGCACTGTATGCAGCAAACTCCTCTGCAAGCGCAGACCCTGCAACGACAACATCCGCTTTTACGGTCTTAATGCAGTCTTCAATCTTGAGGTCCGGTGCGGTGCCCAGCCAGGATGATTGCGCATGCGTCTTTGCTTCGCTGCTCAGAGGACTCCTTTTCTTCATCATAAAACGCAGTGCTCAAAAGATAACAAATTAGAGCATATTTACCTAATGCACGGCGTAAAACGCTACGATTTGAAGAGAGAATCGTAAAATGGTAAACGAGCAGTGCAAACG
>JAVBUQ010000146.1:0-4511 GCA_031555185.1 Coriobacteriales bacterium | reverse complement strand
AAGCTGCTGATCTGGAAATGGAAGAGGCCGAGGCAGAACGTCTGGCCAGGGCTGAGCTTAATTTTGACGACTTTATAACCATCAACAAGCAGGTCAATAAACTTGGGGGCGTAGGATCTTTGCTTAAAGCCCTTCCTGGTGGCGAAAAAGCTCTGGCTGGTGGGCAGGTCGACGAAGGTGCCATGGACAGGATGATAGTCATCATAAACTCCATGACAGCTGCCGAACGTGCCAAACCTTCGCTTTTGAATGGTTCCAGGCGAGCCCGTATTGCCAAAGGGGCCGGTGTTGAAGTATCGGCAGTCAATCAGCTCATCAAACAATATGAGTCGATGCGTAAGATGCTCAAGCAGATGAATATCGGCGCCGACCAGGTGGTAAAGAAATCTCGCCCCCGCAAGGGCAAGAAGGGCAAAAAGAACAAGAGCTCGGGCAGGCAGGGGCTTCCTCAAGGTAAGGGCATGCCGGACTTAGGTTCTATGGGTCTTGGTAAGGGAGGGCTCAGCTCTTCGCAACTTAAGAACCTCGAAGACTTGCTCAAATAAGTTGTATGACAATGTAAAGCGTAGAGTGAAACGCAGAGTGAAACGCAGACAAAGGCCGATCCCGTAAGCTGGTCCAGATTTTTAATTGGAAGGGGACATCCTCTGCAAAAGATCAAGCAGCTCCTGCCTGCTGTGCACGTCAATTTTTACATAAACGTTTTTGATATGAGTCCTCACGGTATTCTTTGATATATACAGCTGACTTGCAATATAGGGTGTATCGCGGCCATTGGCCATGAGCAGAAGGATGTCGCTTTCTCGAGGAGTGAGCTTGTGTTTTTCTGAGAGCACTCTGCATATTCGCTGCGTAGAGAATAATGCAAGCTCTATGACGGTCTCCTTGACAACAGAAGGATCTGTGTGTTGTTGAGCAGGTACCGAGTTGCTGCTGCTCTGTGTTATTGGGTGTGTTGTCTTCAAGCCAGCCGATGAGATTGCCTCACCATAAGTCATATTACGAGCGCCGTTGTAGGCCCCGTTATGGGTCTCCTGAGTAGTGCCGACCCTGGTTCCCGCACTACCATGGGATCCTTTGCCCTGCAAATTGTTGTCCTTGACTGCGACAGGAGAGGGCATCTGAGGTATCTGAGTTGACTGAGAAACCTGAGGAGCTTGTGAAACCTGAGGTGACTGCGAAACCTGAGGTGACTGAGGGATTTGAGGAGTCTGAGCGATTTGAGAAATCTCAGCAGCGCTCACGTCATTCATCTCCTGGTCCAGTTCTCGGATCCTTTTATCTTTAAAAGTGAGCGTCATCATCAATACATACAAAACGAGGAGCATACAAACACTCAAGGTCGCTGCCCCAAAGACCAGATTATCTGCCATCAAAAATGCGCTCAGGCCTGTTCCCAGAGCAAAGACTATGTTTGTGACAAAGGCAGCAATGCCGCTAGTAAGCAGCGGATGCACTCCAAGCTTGCGCGCTGCTTCCAGGCAGGTTGGCACCATCAGTAACCAAGCCAGATAGAACAGGGCGGAGATGGTAACGCTTACCGACAAATCAAGCGGGCTGCCAAAGATCGTGTACAAAACGAGTGCCGTGGCAACTATGGGTAGAGAGTATTTAAAGAGCTGAGGTATCTCAAAAAGACTGAGGAATCTTCCGGAACTGTCGATCTTATATCTCATTAATAGCAGAAAGCCAACAAGGATAATGACGACGACCGCGGTTACGACATTTATCAGAAGGTTACTCACGCCGTCTACCAGGGCACTGACGCGAGTGAGCGGCACGGCAAACACGATTGATGCCGTACAGAAGAGAGGGCTTCTCAGCAAAACGACCGATTGCCAGATGAGCAGCTTTGGTCTCGTCTGTGGAGCCTGCGGGTATTGCTCATCCTTGCCTGAGAGGAATTGTGAAGATTTGTTTGTAATCGCCAGAATCACAGCCAACGCAACGGTAATAAAGGTGAGCACAGGTGGCACGATATCATTGAACGCAGGAGGAAGAAAAGCGACAGCCAAAAAGACAACTGCACAGACCGCAAGTGAAACAATGACAAGCGTGCGAGTGTCGTTGGAAGAGAAGGTATAGAATATCATGTTCCAGCAGGAAAAAAGGAAACCTGTCCCTGCGCCAACGCACAGTGCCGCAATACCTACCATCAATTCGGGATTGGCCAGTGAACTGCTGAGTTGCAGCAGGATGTATCCCGCCATCATACATATCAAAGTAAGCGCCAAAGCCAGCCAGATGTATCCGGGGCCCAATCGATTGCTCACTACAGACAGAAGCAAAAAGACGAGAGCACTTGCCAGCAGATGCAGGATAGACCATACAAACAAGAGGTGCTGAAATTCTATGGTAATTGACGAATCAAATACCCAGCCACCCCAGGTATAGAGCAGGTTAAGAAGAATAGACAAGCCAAAACCAACAGATACAAGCACATTTTGTGCCGTGGGTCGACGCAAGATATCTCCACTCTAGTAGGTCGCGCTAACCTGAACCTGAGCAAATCAGACCAGGCTTCTCCAAAGCCTCCCCAAAAGACATACTAAACAGTATATTATAAGACGTAAACGCCATTTGTGCAGTAAAAACCTTGATGACCGGAAGACAAGTCATCCGGTCATCAAGGAGAAGAAGGGCAGGCATTGGGTCGCTCAGGACCTCTCTCGCGCGCAGGAAACGCGAGAATGCCTCGTTATGGTGTTGTTAGTTCCTTTCCCAGCAGGTAGGGGAAGGTATTGCAGGTTGCGCCCAGGTTATGGCCTGGAATCGAGAAGTTATAGCAGTTGCCATACATATCTCCAACCATAATGCCAACGTTGTACAGTCCTTCGATAGGAGTGTCGTCCGCATCTAATACTTGCATATTGGCGTTGGTGCTGAGACCTCCGGTTACACTGAGAAAATGTGCGCCATTGACCTCGATCATACATCCATAGAAAGGAGCGGTCTTGATGGGCGCCATATAGCTCATGTCCTTGTGAAAGTCCAGGTCTTCACCACCATCAACAAGACTGTTGTAACGCTCTATGGATGCCACTGCTGCATCAGCGTCGAGGTTATAGAGTTGACCGAGTAGCTCTTCTAACGTATCACCTTTAGAGTAGTCTCCGCTTTCGGCTGTTGCTTCCCAGTTTGCCAGTTCGTCAGCAGGACTGAGGGGCTTTGGCCCGTTATCTCCGGCCAGTGTTGTACCAAAAGAAGACCATTCACTGAACCAGTTTGCGTATGCGGCATCCCAGATAAAGTAGATCTGTCTTTTGGGCTGGTGCATAAAGGCCAACGCTGCGTACGAACAGATCGTGTCTTCATTCATAAAACGTTGACCAGCATTATTGAGGTTGATACCGGTGTGATTGGCAACACTTTGAGTATAGGGAGCAGGACCAAGACAGTCGATCATAGGAGCATTGGGATAGGTCTTCTGCCAGGCAGCGCCAACCCAAAGACCCATCTTCTGACCATCGCCCGGCATGAGTCCGCCAAATTGGAACCCGGCGTCATAGTCAACGTCAAAATCGGCAAGAAGAGGCACAGCCCAGGGAGAATACTTTTCCATCATGGCTGTATTCTGAGAAAAATCGCCTGTTGCCATGATTATGGCCTTATTGGCCACGTAGCGCACAAACGAACCATCCGCGAGACTTGCTATAACAGAGGTCACGCGTCCCGTATTATCGTCCTCGCGCTCTAAATATTCTGCCTTTGTGCTGTAGTCGATACGTCCTCCCGCATCGTTGATATGCGCCTCAAGCACCTCCACCACGTAGCCCTGGCCAACCGCTGCCCCGAAGTCGCCAGGGCCCGTGATGAAGTTATGCGAAGCAGCCGGAGAGTCCCAAACATGTTGAGGATCCACAAAGGGGATCTCAATTGTTACCTCATATCCCGCCGCCTGCATCATATCGATAAGCCAGTTCATTGATTCTGCGGAGTTATTGATCCACTTGAACCATTTTTCCTGATCTGGCATAAAACTACCGTGTGCTAGTTCGTTTTTCATGCGAGCACCGCAGTTCTCCGGTGTATAGTCGATACCGCGTTCCTGCTGTATTTTTGTATTGATACCATGGTTGGATCCGCCACGAGAGACTGCCTTTGTCCCGGCAGAGAAGACAATGACATCGCCCCCGTTATCGAGAAGGGATGCGGCTGCGGTGAGCCCGGAGCATCCCGAACCGATGACGATAAAATCGGCTGTGAATGTGTCGGTTATAGCACTTTCATCGACCGGCACGGGAGGGGTAGTAAAGTCACTCTGGGTATCCTCGCCCCCCGGGGTGTCAGAAGTGTCAACCCCTGCCTCCGTTGGCGGAGCACAAGCCACAAGTGAGGCACCAGCGGCGCCGACCCCGAGTATGGCAGCGCTTTTGAGAAAGCTTCTGCGGTCGATGCCTACTGGCTCTCGTTGTGGATCTTGATATATGAATTGTTGCTTCTGGTTCCCTTGGATGTTCTCTTTGTTGATACCCATGAAACTTTCCTTCCTTATTCCCTCTGTTGCCTTT
>JAVBUQ010000047.1:0-4535 GCA_031555185.1 Coriobacteriales bacterium | reverse complement strand
CCTGAGCCTTTCGCGCCTCAGTGCGGGCCTCCAAAAGCGCATCGAGCGCCTCGTGGGTATCTACGCCTTGATAGCCAGCATATTCTCCTGCTAAAGCAAGGAGTATCTGCACGTCACTCTCAGAAAAAACGAACTCGCCCTTATCAGCGGTTTCCAGCTCAATACCCAGTACCAGCAGCAGATCCCTGATGGTCCTTCCCAACGCCTGGAGCACCTGGAACTCGGCGAGATTGAGAGTCTGGTGGCTTGCCTCTGAGAGCAGCAGATTTGCCTCCGACACCAGGTCGTACACCACGGCAACTGCACCAGCGGTATTGAAGTCATCATCCATGTACTCTTCAAATTGTACCCGTGACCTGCCTACCAAACCACTGCTGCCGGAGATGCCGTTATCAGCGAAACTGTCAGCCACGCCACCGTCAGCCTCATTGCTGTTAGAAGCGCCAAAGAGGTCACCGTTAGCAGTAGTAAGCGCCCAATCAATATTCCTGAGTGCGCTTTCTATACGCTCAAGCGATGCCGTGGCCTCATCCAGACGCGCCGGACTGTAATCAAAGGGAGAGCGGTAGTGTGTTTGCAACATCAAAAGGCGCAGGGCCTGAGGCCGTACATGCTCCAGCACATCCTTGAGCAGCAGGTAGTTACCTTCACTCTTGCTCATCTTCTCTTTGTCAATGGTGAGCATGCCACCATGGAGCCAGTAGCGCGCAAATCCGTTGTGGTAGCAGGCCTCACTTTGCGCAAGCTCATTTTCGTGGTGTGGAAATATCAGGTCCTCGCCACCGGCATGAATATCAAAGGGAGTACCCAGATAGCGCTCGCTCATAGCCGAGCACTCAATGTGCCAGCCAGGACGTCCCGGACCCCATGGTGAAGGCCAGGATGGCTCGCCTGGCTTTGAGGCCTTCCAGAGGGCAAAGTCCAAGGGATCGTTCTTGCGCTCATCCACATCCACTCGTGCGCCACTTTGCAGATCATCGATTTTGCAGCCAGAGAGACTGCCATATGCTTCAAAGCTGCGCACAGAAAAATAGACGTCTCCATCCGTCACATAGGCATGATTATTCTTGACCAGGCACTCGATAAGCTCGATCATCGAAGGGATCTCTTCTGTAGCTTTGGGGCGAATGGTCGGATCTGCAACACCCATGACACGCATGACCTCAATAAAAGCTTGGGTGTATTCCGCCGCAACCTCAAAGGCAGTTCTGCCCTCCTCATTGGCGCGGTTAATAATCTTGTCATCAACGTCGGTGATGTTCTGGACGTAGTCTACGGTATAGCCGCTGTATTCCAGATAGCGTCTAATGACATCAAAACTGAGGAAGGTGCGTGCGTTACCTATGTGAATGTTGTTGTAGACCGTAGGACCACAAATATAAAAACCCACCTTACCAGGATGGAGAGGAATAAACTCCTCCTTTTGGCGAGTGAGAGTGTTATAGAGTCTCATACATAACTCCCGTGTCATCGCGAGTGCAGAAAAGTAATCCAGGCATCTTTTTTGTCATTAAGAGCGTAGCAAGGCAACCCAGACCTACCCGTGTCAGAGTGCTTCGTCGCCTTAGAGGCTCCTCGCAATAACGATATGATGGATATCTCATATTGCCACAGCGCTCATTTTTTGGTCTCCCTCTCAGATTGCCTCATTTGATCGGCTCCCTCACAGTTTGCGGGATGCCGGAAACAACCGACAGGTCCTTTACCAACGTATCCAAGATATCCAACTCTGCTTCAAGTGCATCCAGACGCCTCAAAATATCATGCAGGTGCTCGTTGCATGCCGTATCAAAGTCCGGCTCTTTCTGCTTTTCAAGCTCTGCAACACGGGTGGTGAGCGCAGCCAGTTGCTCCTCAACGGGGTCGGGTAAAAGTTCGCGTCTGTTGCGGGCGGCAGAGCCTACCCTCACTCCATTCTGCGCAACAACATGTCCGGGAATCCCAACGACAGTTGAATCAGGTGGCACGTTATCAACCACCACAGCGCCCCCGCCGATCTTACTATGCGCGCCAATGGTCACATTCCCAAGCACTGATGCCCCTACACCAATAGTCGCACCCGCTTCAATATTAGGATGACGCTTACCACACTCTTTGCCGGTACCTCCCAAAGTAACCCCTTGAAAGATCGTCACATCGTTACCCACGACAGCTGTCTCACCAATGATGACACCCATACCGTGGTCGATAAAGACCCTGCGGCCAAGCGTTGCGCCCGGATGGATCTCAATGCCGGTGAAGAAGCGTGTACATTGACTGAGGAACCGAGCAATGCCGCGTCTCCCGTGTTTCCAGAGAATGTGTTCAAGGCGATGAGCATTAACAGCCTGCACGCCAGGATAATTAATCAGAATACCCGCTGCTGAAGGTGATGCCGGATCACGCTCTTTGACGGCCTTAATGTCTTCTTTTAGTCTCGCAAACATTGTTCTCCTCAACATTTTGCCGCGTAAGAGGTGAGCAGAATTATTCTTATTCTACTCTTACAACACTTTGGGGAGGGCAGCTCACACCAAAGTTAGCCCACAGGCTGCAGCAAGGCAACTGCATACGCACTGATGCCCTCTTTGCGACCTTCAAAGCCCAGGTACTCGCTGGTTGTTGCCTTGACACCTATAGTGTCTGGTGTCATGCCTAAAGCTTCCGCTAGCGTCGCACGCATCTTATCCCTGTGGGGAGAAAGACGCGGCTCCTGCGCGATAACGACGCAATCCAAGTCCTCAATTATCCAACCATTTTGATCCAGCAACGTCTTCACCTGCTTGAGGAGCTCAATCGAATTGGCATCCTTATAGGCAGGGTCAGTTGGAGGAAAGTGATCGCCAATATCACCCAGACGAGCAGCCCCCAATAATGCATCCATAATGGCGTGAACAAGCGCATCTGCATCAGAATGTCCGTTCAGACACTGTGTATGATCGATCATCACTCCGCCTAACACCAGGCGCCGTTTCTCATCGGGGTCACCAAAAGCATGTACGTCTATACCTAATCCTATTCGCATATCACTCACCTAGCTCCCTTTGCCGCTTACGGAGTCCAGCTTCTACCGAAGCAGTATCCTCTGGCACCGTAATCTTGATGTTATTCCGAGGACCTTGGACCAATGCCACTTTACCACCAATACGCTCAACGAGCGAAGAGTCATCTGTGCCCACAAAACCATCTGCAAGCGCAGTATGGTGAGCCTCTTTAATGACAGAAGTACGAAAGACCTGCGGCGTCTGAGCTATCCAGAAAGCCGAGCGATCCGGGGTACCCAGAATGTTTTTCTCGCTCACGATCTTAAGCGTGTCAATAGCAGGATAGCCAACCACCGCCCCATCATGATCCACACTCCCTCGTACTGCGGCAATGGCATGCTCGATAAGAGCCGGAGTAACCAGAGGACGGGCACCATCATGAATTGCTACAAATTCAAATTCCTCTCCCACCATGCTGAGCCCGGAGAATGACGATTCCTGGCGCAGTTCGCCGGCAGGAGCTATAACCACAGGAGTAACAAAGGGAAAGGCATCGATGGCGGAATAGCAGTATTCATGCATACGATCCGAGGGGCAGACAATAACGATAAGACCTACGTCGGCTACGGCGTCAAACGCTTCCGCGCTCCAGGTAAGGATCGGTTTACCAAGGATCTCGAGCATCTGTTTGCCGCCGGGGCGGCCATACCGGTCCCCACTGCCTCCGGCGAGTATAACTGCTGCCGTATGCGGCTTGGTAGCTACCTTGCCTTGTAATGAGAGCAAAGCGGTTTGGAGAGAGTCCATACTCTCCTTATTGGCTATGAATTCCGGCTGGGCAAGGATGCTCGGTCCACCCACAGGGTCGGTGCCATGTGCAGAGAGCGTGTTGTTTGAGGACGTTTTCATTGCGACATTTTACCATGTCGCCGTTACAAAGCGGTTTCGAAAGGTGTTGTGTAAAGGGTGTTCTGCAAAGGGTGTTGTACAAAGGGTGGCAACACGCTTAAGCCATTACTGTTCAGCTTCGCTATGACGGTCACTGCCATTCAGGTCTTCTGTTGCGACTGTCGCAAGATGACCCGATAGCAAAGCAACGGACTCTTGAGTGTAGTAGAAAAACTGCAAAGCAGCGAGCAGAGATATACTGCGTACTCGATGCTATGCTTTAGCAGGGCGTCGAGACACGGAGTGTCAAGGCCTTCTGAGCGTAGCGTCTTGACACGAGGTGAACGGGAGAAGAGCGAGTAACGCTAATAGGAGATGAACGAGCTAGTGGGCTCTCTTGCGTGGCATACTCATCAAAAGTCAAGGATATGTGTGCAGTGTTGCTACTCGGCGATTTTGCGGAATGAACCATGCTCTAACGATGCGTAAGTGAGAGGCTGCTTATATTCCGCCCGTTTTGATGTTGAGGTAAAGAGAATAACAGGGGCGGAATAAAGCTCTCGAACTGCAACGTTAGAGCATGGTGCGCTCATGGAGCGTATGAGTCGAGAGTAATACTGCCCACATCGACTCTTTGATGATCAGGCACAGTAGTTTGCACACAGACCATGCTTACCCTGGCTT
>JAVBUQ010000027.1:0-4266 GCA_031555185.1 Coriobacteriales bacterium | reverse complement strand
GTATAGTGTAGGAAGGGTGTCGTCGATGAGGGCAAGAAGATCGAGGTAATCTGATGCATATAAGCTTTAAAGATATGCGTACTGGTATTACCAAGCACATCCTGCCGTCTTTCAGAGGCTATAAAGCTTCCTATATAAAGTATGACCTTATCGGCGGCGTTATAGTAGCGTCTTTATCTATCCCTGTTGCAATGGGTTATGCTCAAATAGCAGGCCTGCCACCCGTATACGGCCTCTATGCTTCCATCCTCCCTGTCCTGGGATACATACTGTTTGCTTCTTCGCGCCAGACCGTCTTTGGTATTGATGCTGCTTCAAGCGCCATCACCGGATCTGTTCTTGCGGCAATGGGCATTGCAGCAGGCTCACAGGATGCCATTAATGCGGCACCAGTCCTTGCATTTTTTGCCGCCTGTTTCCTGATATTGTTTGCTGTGCTTCGTGTGGGCCGTTTTGTTAACTTTATCTCCGCAACAGTCATGAGCGGGATCATCACTGGTATTGGCCTCTCAATCATTATCAGCCAGATCCCCAAGATCCTGGGTATCAAGGGAGGGGATACCGTCATTGACAATGTTTCTGCCATTATCTCAGGATTCAGCAGCATTAGCTTACTCTCCCTGGCACTGGGCACGGCGAGTATAGTCATCATCCTCCTGGGAAAGAAGTTCCTGAGAAAATGGCCGATAGCTCTTGTTGTTCTGATTCTGGGTACGGTTGTAACCGCGGTTTTTCACCTGGATCAGCAGGGGATAACAATCATTGGGAGTATTCCTTCCAGCTTGCCCACCTTCTCCGTACCTGACTTCTGGAATCCTGATGAATTAAGCGCCAATCTTATCGGTGGTTTCATTATTGCTGTGGTTGTTTTTGCGGGTTCGATATTGCCGAGCATCAGTTTTGCTGAACGGGGTGGATACACCCTCGATAATAATCAGGAGATCTTTGCCACCGGATTCTCAAATCTCACTGCATCATTCTTTGGCTGCCCTCCTACCAGCGCAAGTGTTTCTCGTACGGCTGCAAGTGAGCAGTATAGAGGGAAGAGTCAGTTGGTATCAGTGGTTTCTGCCCTGATCATTGTTCTCGTTGTGCTTTTTTTAAGCGCGCTTTTATACTACATGCCGCAGCCTGTATTGTCCGGCATAGTTTTTGCCGCCCTGTGTGGCGTGCTCGATGTCAATGTGCTCCTGCGTCTCATCCGCAGAAGTGGCAGCGGAGTCGTTTTGTGGATAGTATCCGTTCTTGCTGTACTTTTTGTTGGTATCCTGTTTGGAGTTCTCGTTGGCGTGATACTGTCCTTTATTGATGTATTGATACGTGTTGTCTCACCCCCTCAAGCCTATCTTGGGCGCAGGGCATCAGGACAACCGGGATATATTGACCTTGAGAATGAGCAGGCGGAACCTATCGCCGAAGTAAGCATCTATCGATTCAGCGCCCCCTTGGTTTTTGCTAACGTTGAAGTCTTTGTTAAGGGAGTCCATAAGGCTCTCAAAGACGATACCAAGGTGCTTATTATCGATGCAAGTGGTATAAACTCCATTGATATCAACGCTGCAGATGAATTGCGCAAACTTTTCAAGCATCTTAAGAGAAGCGGCATTCAATTCTATATAGCAGGTGCCATAAGCCATCTGAGAAAAGATATGGACAAACTGGGCCTCTCGAGTTTTCTCACTCCATCTCACTACACCCGAACTATAGAAGAAGCCGTGAGTGCCAGTGTCGCAACCGGTGAGACGGAGGCAGAAAGGGATGCCAGGGAAAGTTAGACACTTACTCCTGCCAGAGCGCGTCGGTAAGTACACGGATCCATTCACTCACAGCGTAAACACTGATCGAAGCTCCGGGATCGCTGCTATCAAAGGCGTGTGGGCAGCCGGGGTAGAGATGAAACTCCGGTGTGTTCCCCGCAGCAATGAGGTTCTTTACCAGTGCAATGGTATCGTCTCGGAATGGATCAATATCACCTACACACGTGTAAACTGGCGGCAACCCACTCCAGTCGGTCTCACGTAGTGGTGCCGCATATTCCGATACATCTTCTGTATCGCTCAAGTAATACTCCCACATATGTCGTACCGCCTCCCCTGTAAGGATACGACCGTCAATATCTTCTTCATAGGTCGCTTGCGCGGATTCTGTGTCCAGCTTGTCATTGATCATGGGATAGATTGGCATGAGGAAGGCAATCTGAGGCCCACCTTCGTCACGTGCGCGCAAAGCAGTGGATAATGAAAGGCCTCCTCCCGCACTGGCTCCCGCTACTGCAATGCGCGCAGGGTCGATTCCGAGGTTATGAGCTGATGCTACGGTCCACTGCAACGCCGCATAACAATCATCCGGGGCAGCAGGGTAGGGGTGCTCAGGTGCAAGACGATAGTCGGGCGCTATAACAACACAATTGACCTCTTTGGCAAAACGAATGCATTGAGCCTCATCGCCTTCAGGGTGCGATATCACCATACCGCCGCCGTGTATCCAGAATACGGCAGGCAATACTTCGCTTTTATTGACCGGTTCGTATATGCGGACCCTCATATCCTCGCCTGTATCTGCACGTGGAATGTATTGGTCATATACCTTTATGGCTGGATCGACAGGCAGGTCAGAACTACCTACCAGCACATCAGTCTCCGCACGTACAACCTTCAGGCCTTCTTCATCAAAAGAGACCGGTGCTGTCTGCTCAATATGCGCGCGTAATTCAGGGCGGATATCCTGTAATGAGTACCGCAAAGACATCACATGCTGATCTGGTTGGCTTGATTGTTCTTCCTGATTCGTCTGGCCTGTCACGTCCATCTGATTGGTTTGATCGGGCTGACCCGTGCAGCCAACCAGCAGTACGCAGACTAATACAAGACCCAGTAGCTTTTTTACCATGCGGACCCCTCTGGAGAGTTTTCTGTTAATCCAAAACGTTATAAACTATCATGTATGGATGAGAGTCAAGAGAAGAGACACTAACCATGTTCAGAGGAGCAAACCTCTGACACAAAGAGGACACTATGTATAAGGTGAAGGAATTTGCAGATCTTTTTGGTGTTACCGTGGCAACGTTGCATCACTACGAAAAGACTGGCCTCTTATTGCCCTGCTCGGTAAATCCTGACACCGGTTATCGATTCTACGATACCTCGCAGATGGCTGATATGTCTTTGATCCTGCAACTCAAAACGCTGGGGTTTTCTCTCAGGGAGATTCGTGAGTTCCAGGGGCAGAGACTCACGTATCAGAGCAAACTTGCTATTCTGCGCGAAAGGGCTCAACAGCTGGAGACAACTATTGACCTCTTTGAATTATTCCAGGATCCACAACCGTATCGTGCTTACGTCAAGACCGTGCCCCCTTCCTTGGAAGTTATGAGCAGGATCAAGCTTGCGCACTACACCGAGATACGTGATGTTTTTGAGATGCTGCTTCATCAGATAGCAAAAGAGGGCCTGAGGCTTCGCCAGCCTCCCAGCTACACCTGTCGGTTCTTTGATGAGGAGCTTCAGTTTGAGAATAACGACGTAGAAATAGCAATCGAAGTACAGCCTGGTAGTATCCACCCATCTCTGCAGGTTCGCCAAGAGCAAACCTGCCTCTGTGCTTTGCATTACGGTGATTATCTCACGCTTGCCGCATGCTATCAGTTTTTAGGGGAATACGCCCGTAAACGGGGGTTTGAGATAACAGGAGAGCCTCTGGAGCACTACATAGAGTCTTACGGAACCAAGGACATCGTAACAGAGTTTATTACTGAGGTGCGGTTTCCCATAACTAAACTCACAGGACAATAAAGGCAAGAGACTGCTATGGTAAAGTATTGTGTGTGACCTCATTGGTTTTAAAGGGGCAACGTTAACGATTGGAGTGCCATGTTGGAATCGCTGCTTTGGGGACTTTTCTCAGCGTCATCGCTTCTTATTGGTGCCGCACTTGCACTGAAAATAAAGTTCTCGCAAAAGGCGGTTGGCCTTGTCATGGCATTTGGCGTAGGGGCACTCATAAGCTCTGTTGCATTTGAACTGATTGAAGAATCTTTTGATCTTGCAGACGGGCTGCTCATTGTAACAATCGGTCTTGCCGCGGGCGCTCTTACGTATTTCTTTGGTGATCTCGCTCTGGACCACTTTGGCGCCAGGAATCGCAAAAGTACAGAGAGAAGTGATTCCGGCTCTGCTATTGCGATTTTACTCGGTACAATCCTTGACGGCATACCTGAGTCTGCCGTCATCGGATTAAGTCTGGCCCAAGGTGGGATTGTGAGCGCCG
>JAVBUQ010000086.1:0-8884 GCA_031555185.1 Coriobacteriales bacterium | reverse complement strand
TACCGTAACAATGAGTAGGAGCTCGCCTATGGTCAGACAGCAGTCCGCGATGTTAAACACCGGAAAGTCCACAAAAAGCGTATGTATGAAGTCGGGCACCGCACCATTGACCGCCCTGTCATAGGCATTACCCAACGCACCGGCGCTGATCATTGACAAGGCTATGACCACGGGCAGGTGGAGTTCTCTGGCCTTGAAGAGATAGATGATGATGACTATGAGAGCGATGATAGCTACCCCTATAAAGATCACGCCTCCTCCCTCCAAAACGCCAAAGGCAGCACCGGTGTTATAAACCAGCGCAAAGTCCAGAAAGGCAGGCAGAAAGACTATGGGGTCGCTGCTGGTAAGCACCTCGATGGCGATATTCTTGGTAATCCTATCGAGAGCAAGTAATACGATTGCCAGTATCACAAAGAGTATGAGGGCATTTCTGCGTTTCATGAAGGTAGACTTCCTTTATCTCTTGTTCTATGAGGTCAATTCTATGAGGACACGTTCTGCAAGGAACATCTTCCTTACATACCCAGGCTTGTGAGGACCTCGGCGCAGCGGCCACAGACCTCCGGATGAGAGGGGTCGGTACCAAGCTCCAGGTAATTCCAACAACGAGGACATTTTTCGCCGGCCGCCTCATGCACAGCAACGGTTATATCAGTTCCTTCGCTCTGTTCAAGTTCTACCGCAGACACGATAAAGAGCTCAGTGAGCAGGTCCTCTGGTTGAGCTCGCAGCACTTCAATTATCGCGGACGGTGCGCTCATGACAAGAGCAGCCTGTTGGCTCTTCTTACATTCGGACTCTTCCAGCGCCTTGGTGACCGCCTCGCGTACATCAAGAAGCGTGACAAACTCATCAGCGATACGCTTTTGTTCAGATGCTGAGACCTGCGGTTTGAAATCAGAGGCCTCAGGCCATCCCGCCAGAGCAACCGCCTCGGGACGTCCTGGATAACGAAGTCCCTGAGGATAATAATCCCAGACTTCATCACAGGTAAAACTCAAGATGGGAGACAAAACGCGCACAAGGACTTCCAGGATATTAAGAAGCGCTGTCTGCGCGCTACGACGCTTCAGACTATCCGGCGCCTCGCTGTACAGACGATCCTTTAGCGCATCCATATACACCGCACTGAGATCACGGATAATAAAATCGTACACCGCATGATAGGCTGCATGAAAACGAAACTCATCATAAGCTGCCTGGACCTTCTCGAGCAAAACCATAACACGTACCATTGCCCAGCGATCCAGGGCGAGCATATTGTCATACGTAACACTATCGGCAGTGCTGAAATCAGCAACATTACTCAGAAGAAAACGAAAGCTGTTGCGGATGCGGCGGTAGGACTCACTTACGCGCTGGATGATCTCGTCATCTATACCGGCATCGGTAGAAGAATCGATTGAACCCACCCATAAACGCAACACATCCGCGCCATAAGTCTCGAGTATCTTTACCGGATCGATGACATTGCCGCGGCTCTTACTCATCTTGTAGCCTTCGCCGTCGGTGATAAAACCACAGCTCATGATACCCTCAAAAGGGGCAACACCATAGGTGCCCACACTGGTGAGCAGTGAGCTTTGGAACCAGCCGCGATGTTGGTCGGATCCTTCAAGATATAGCTGCGCAGGAGCACCCAGATAATCGCGCTCGCGCAAGACGCTGGTGTGAGAAACGCCACTCTCAAACCACACGTCGAGGATATCTTTTTCCTGCTTGAGCTCGTTTACCCCCGCGCCGCAAGATGCACACTGCGTGTCTGCTGGCAGGTAGTCGGAAGGCTCGCGGATGAACCACCCGTCAGACCCTTCCTCTTCAAAAAGTGCCTTCACTGCATCAAAGGTGGCAGGTGTCGCCACGATCTCACCACAGGACGTGCAGGTAAATATCGGTATGGGTACACCCCAGGAGCGCTGACGAGAGATGCACCAGTCAGGTCTGTCTTCGACCATTGCGCGCATCCGGTTAAACGCCCAGGTAGGATACCAGTTGATCTTGCCTATCTCGGCGAGTGCCTTAGCCCTGAGGCCGGTTGCTTCCATGCTTACAAACCACTGGTAGGTAGCCCGGAAAATTACGGGGTTATGACAGCGCCAGCAATGGGGATAGGAATGCGTGATGGTCTTCTTTCCCATGAGTACGCCCTGCTCGATTAGCCAGGCGATGATCTGCGGATTGGCTTCTTCTACCGAAAGACCCGCAAAACGACCGGCACCCTGGTCAAAAACGCCATTATCGTCTACCGGCATAAAGAGAGGTAAGTCGTACTCCAGACCCATTTGATAGTCTTCCTGGCCATGCCCTGGGGCAGTGTGCACCGCCCCGGTACCGGTGGAGAGGTCCACATGAGCACCGGTGACCACTCTGCCGAACATCTCATCACTGGTAGGGTGTGTATAGGTCAAGCCCAGAAGCTCTTCGCCTTTGGCTCTCCAGATTTTTGTGCCATCCGCGACTTTGACGAGGTGGTAGTCGCTCGCGCCGAGCTCTTCGGCTACTTTTTCTACGAGTTCCTCAGCTAACAGGAGCCGTTTACCAGCAAAGGCAGGGCAATCTCCTTCAAATTCCACCAGGACGTAGGTTGCGTCATCGGCAAGTGTTACCCCCGAATTGGCAGGCAAGGTCCAGGGTGTTGTGGTCCAGATAAGGATCCATGCATCATAGATCTCTTCGCGTCCGGTAAGCGGCTGTTTGAGGAGAGACGCTCCTGTCGCGCCGTCATCCACCTTAAATGCCACATAGATCGAAGGAGACTGCTCGTTTGCATATTCGATCTCCGCCTCAGCAAGTGCAGTGTGGCAATGTGAGCACCAGTGGATGGGTTTGCGCCCACGGTAGATAGCTCCAGCCTCATACATCTGCTTGAATATCTCAACTATGCCCACCTCATAAGAGCGTGCATAGGTGAGATAAGGATCTTCCCACTCTCCCAGCACACCCAGGCGGATAAATCCTTCACGCTGGACATCAACATATTTTTCCGCCCATTCCCTGCACAGGCGACGAAGAGTAGGCTGATCTATCTTTGCCATCTTCTCAGGGCCAAGCGTGACCTCCACCATATGCTCAATAGGCTGTCCGTGACAATCCCAACCAGGCACGTAGGGCGAGTAATAACCGCGATGCGAGCGATACCTCACGACGATGTCCTTGAGGACCTTGTTAAAGACATGTCCCATATGGATCGGGCCATTTGCATAAGGCGGCCCGTCATGCAAAACGTAGGGTTCGTTCCCCTCGTTTTTAGCAACTACCTGATGGTAGAGATCCATACCCTTCCATTTATCGAGGCGCTTTGGCTCGCTTTGTGTGAGCCCGGCGCGCATCGGAAACTCAGTCTGGGGAAGATTCATAGTATCTTTGTAGTCATAACGTGCCACGAGTACTCCTTTTGAGCTCTTGTTTGCGAACATACGATTATATAGCACCAGGTAGGCGCATGCTTTCTGCAGAGGTGCAAAACTATAGCGGCAAGGCGAACCATCAAACACCCGATAATTTGCTATAGTAGTTCGCGCACGCGTCTTGCATTTATCTGACCAGAGGAAAGGTGATCGATTTGGCAGCACCAGCAACCGAGCAGGTCCGTAACATCGTACTCGTCGGGCAGGATGGCGCCGGCAAAACCTCTCTTGCTGAGGCCATGCTGCATGTCTCCGGCCGTACCTCACGTCTGGGCACAACCCACGACGGTAAATCCAACCTCGATTATGATCCGGAAGAGATCAAACGTGGATTTACCATTTCAAGCGCTATTGCCCCTGTTCACTACAAAGGGTTTAAGATCAATATCCTTGACACCTCGGGTTCTGATGACTTTCTCGGGGAGACGATCGCTGCGATGGGTGCCGCCGAGCTGGCCCTCTTCGTTATCGATGCCGTTGCAGGTGCGCAGATCAATACAATCAAACTCTGGGAAGAGGCAGACAGAGAGCATCTTTGCCGTGCCTTCTTCATCAATCATATCGACCGTGAGCACGCCAACTACGAGGCTGCTATGGCAGGCCTCATAGATAACTTCGGCCAGCGTGTAGGTGCTGTGACCATTCCCATGGGTGTTGACAAGGACTTTAAGGGAGTCATCGACGTTATCAGGATGAAGGCGCACTACCACTCCGACGGCAAGGAGAGCGTCGAGGAAATTCCTGCCGAGTATGAAGCTGAAGCCCAGGCAGCGCGTGACAAGCTCTGCGATCTGGTAGCTGAAGCCGATGATGAGCTGATGATGAAATACCTCGACGGCGAGGAGCAGCTCACGCAGGAGGAGCTCGAAAGTCTCCTGGGCAAAGCTATTGTGCAGGAGATATTTATCCCGGTGTTCATCGGCTCTACACTGATTGAGCAGGGTATTGAGGATGTCATGGAAGATATCATCACCTACTTCCCGGCTCCCGGAGCACATGGCCCCTTCCCCGGTGCTGATGGCAGCGAGTATCTCATCGATGACAACGGCGAGCCCGCCTTTTATGTGTTCAAGACGGTCTCCGACCCCTTTGTTGGTCGCCTGAGTTTTGTAAAGGTTTTCTCCGGCACTATCGAACCCGGCACAGAACTCATCAATGCTACCAATAGCAAAAAGGAGCGTATTGCGCATATCTATGTGATGATGGGCAAAGAGACCGAGGACGTAAAGAGCGCCCGGGCGGGAGACATCGTTGTTATCCCCAAACTCGGCGAGGCACACACCGGCGATACCTTCTCTGCCTCCGGCAAACTTGCGCTTGCTCCACTGCCTATGCCCAAGCCGCTCTACCCCGTGGCCATAGAGGCCGCCAACAAAAACGATGAGGACAAATTGGGAGACTTCCTGGCCAAGGCGGCAGAGATCGATCCCTGTGTGACCTTGCACCGTGACGATCAGACACACCAGACCCTTCTCACCACATTAGGCGAAGGCGCTGTTGACCTTATCCTCTCCCGCCTTAAGGAACGCACCGGCATCGAAGCTAAACTGCTTGAGGTCAAGGTGCCCTACCGTGAGACAATCCGCAAGGTTGCCGAGGCACAGGGCCGTCACAAGAAACAGACCGGCGGTGCGGGACAGTTTGGCGACTGCTGGGTACGCCTTGAGCCCAACCCCGGTGGTGGTTATGAATTCCTGGACGAGGTCGTGGGCGGCCGTATTCCCCGTGGCCTTATACCTGCCGTTGACAAGGGCATCAAAGATGCCATGGTTGAGGGTTTCTTAACCGACGACCCCTTTGTGGATCTCAAGGCTGCGGTCTACGACGGCTCCTATCACGCCGTGGACAGTAACGAGATGGCCTTTAAACAGGCAGGACGCCTTGCCTTTCGTAATGCCTGTGAAAAGGCGGATCCCTACATTCTTGAGCCAATGGCCAATGTTGAGGTCACGGTAACCGAAGAATATGCCGGCACCATCATGGGCGACTTCTCCACCCGTCGCGGCCGCGTGGCTGGTATGAGCACTGATGAGAATGGTCGGACCGTCGTAAAGGCGCGCGTGCCGTATAAAGAAGTCGTGACTTATGCCAAGGATCTGCGCTCCATGACACGTGGTGTAGGTTCTTTCACGATAGAAGTAGACGGTTACGAAGAGGTACCTGGTGATGTATCCAAGAAACTGATTGCCGATTATCAGGCTCGCCGCGAAGAGAAGAATTAGCTACTCTTTGTATTACTTATACTAAGTAAGTGCTGCGGTATGGCGCCAAAGAGAAGCTTAATAAAAGCTTCTGTGCTGTTTACCATTGGTAAGCCGGTCTCATAAGGGGGCTGTTCCTGGTAGTGCTGAGGGCAGTCCTCGTAATTGAAGGTCAATCATGCAGCTTGATCAAAAGACACTGACTACGATCCGTGGCTTCCAGAAAACAGAAGCCACGGGTCATGTTGTCTATGCTCGCATGGCACGTTTTGAGAAACATGACCAACATACAAGGATTCTCCAGGAGATAGCGGATGACGAGCGTGAGCATTATGAGACCTGGAAGCAATACACTGGTCAGGACTTTGCTCCCAATCGTATCCTCACTACCTGGTATACCCTCCTTTTTATCGTTCTCGGTTATACCTTTGTCCTTCGTTTGATGGAGAAGGGCGAGAATAAGGCGGTAAAGGACTACTCTTCCCTGCCCTCCTGTATACCCGAGATCGAGGCTATCATTGAGCAGGAACAAAACCACGAAGAGCAGTTGATATCCATCCTCGATGAAGAGCGGCTCAAGTATGTCGGTGCCATCGTGTTGGGGCTCAATGACGCGCTCGTGGAGCTCACCGGCAGCATCGCCGGATTTACGGTCGCGCTTGCCAGCACACGGTTGATCGCGGTGTCGGGGATCATCACCGGTGTTGCCGCAACGCTTTCCATGACCGCGTCAAACTACCTCGCAGAAAAGGCAAACAACAATCCCCATGCCTTTAAGGCAAGCCTCTATACCGGGGTTGCCTATATTGCCACGGTCGCAGTGCTGATCATCCCCTATCTTGTGTTGCCCGACGACCGTTACATCATGGCCTTGGTGATCATGCTCTCCTTTGCCATACTGGTGATCATGCTTTTTAACTATTATCTGTCTGTCGCCCAAAACCAGCCATTCTGGAGCCGTTTTGGCAGAATGGCAGCTATCTCTCTGGGAGTTGCTCTGATATCCTTCCTTATTGGCCTGCTCGCAAAGACGATCCTTGGAGTTGATGTTTGATGGATGCGGCACAGATCTTTTCTATAGTCATATTTGCCGCAGTATTGGCTATGATCATATCGGAGAAAGTCCACCGCGCCCTTGCAGCGCTTATCGGCGCTGTAGTGGTGTTGCTCAGTGGCATCATGCCCTTTGAGGAGAGCCTGGAGCATATCGACTTCAATACGCTGGGTGTACTGGTTGGTATGATGCTCTTTGTGGCGGTTGCCAAACGATCAGGCCTTTTTGAATACCTGGCTATCAAGTCGGCCAAACTCGCCAAGGGAGACCCCTGGCTCATCATGGTCTTTTTGATGATCATCACCGCTGTACTTTCCGCGGTCTTGGATAATGTGACAACGGTACTCCTCATCGGTCCGATGACACTCATGATCTGCCGTGAGCTCGGCATAAGCCCCGTGCCCTTTTTCATGACGCAGATCATCGCCTCAAATGTGGGCGGCACGGCCACATTGATAGGTGATCCACCCAATATCATGATCGGCTCCGCGGCAGGCATCCCCTTCCTCGATTTCATCATCGTCAATGGCCCTGTTGTCGTTGTGATCATGATAGTGACCATCATAGGCTTCAGATTCATCTACAACAAAAAGCTGCACGCGGATGTAGAGAGCATCCAGGCGGTCATGACGATGGATGAGAACAAGGCTATCGTCTCTAAAAGCCTCTTCATCAAAAGTGTTGTGATGATCTTTGTAGTGACCATAGGCTTTTCTCTGCATGGGGTCTTTCATATTGAGAGTGCGGTCATCGCCCTTACTGCGGGAGCTCTTATGATGCTCATCGGCAGACAGGACATTGAAGAAGTCATTGAGGACGTGGAATGGCCAACTATCGGCTTTTTTGTGGGCCTGTTCATCGTTGTGGGGGGTATGGTCTCCACCGGCGTCATTGATATGTTCGCCCAGTTCCTGGTGAGCGCAACCGAGGGTAATCTCCTTCTGGCTATATTGTTGATCCTTGTTGCCTCAGCGGTCATCTCCGCTATTGTGGATAACATCCCGTTTGTGGCAGCCATGATTCCCGTCATCGTCACCATGGGGGCGAGCGGCGTGGACGTCATGCCTCTGTGGTGGGCACTGTCGCTGGGCGCCTGCCTGGGCGGCAACGGCACCTTGATTGGCGCGAGTGCCAATGTCGTGCTATCCGGCATCTCAAACCGTGAGGGTTACCCTATTACCTATATGGACTTTTTGAAGATCGGAGCCCCGATGATGCTGGTGTCTGTGGTAATCGCGGGTATCTACCTGGTTGTGCTGTTTGGTATATAGGCATAAGTCACTGATTCAAATCCTGTTCATGTTCAATTTGGTCAAAACAAGTAATGATCTCTGCATCGTTGTAGAGGGTCTCCAGGCGGTAGAAATCGCGGGTCTCTGGGGTGAAGATATGCACGACGATGTCGCCAAAGTCAAGAAGCACCCAGTTGTCGCTGGTCATACCCTCCCTGCCTATGGGCTTGAGTTTGTACTGCTCTCGCAAGGCATCTTCCACTGCATCGGTAACAGCCTTGAGCTGAAGGGGGTTGGCAGCAGTAGCGATTACAAAATAATCGACGATCACAAGCGTGGGTTTGACCTTGATGATGACCACGTCGGTGGCTTTTTTTGAGAGCGTCGCCTCGGCGGCACACTGTGCCCAGGTCAGCGCTTCTTCTGTTTGTTCCTTTTCCATAGAGGCTCTTCTCTGTATGGGTTATTGTGCTCCCTAACAGAATATCAGAGACCATATTTTATGGAAGGTAGAGCGGGAAGCCTCAGAGGGACCTGCCACACACAATGTTATAATCCCAGTATGAATGATGGGTTAACGGTTGTAATACAGGCTGGCGGTGAATCAAAGCGCATGGGCAAACCCAAGGCGCTGGTTTCTTTTTGTGGCGCACCCCTGATTTGCCGTGGCCTCAAACGCCTTGGCCCCATCGCAGATCAGCTCATCGTCACCTCCAATCAGCACGAGAGCCTCGACTTCCTCTGTCCGGACGTGACCGGAGACCGACTGGAGATCTATGCGGATGTATATGATGTCCGTGGTGCCCTTAACGGGCTTTACACCGCGCTTTACCATGCATCCTGCCCTTCGGTCGCGGTGGTAGCCTGCGACATGGTCTTTCCTTCTGCCGCGCTGCTTAAGACATTACAGCAGAGGCTGCTCGACACCGGAGCGGACGCGGTTGTGCCCAGGACCTCGCACGGCTATGAGCCCTTTCATGCCGTGTA